>JBCCRW010000072.1:0-17971 GCA_039201055.1 Planctomycetota bacterium
ACTGAAAGACTTTCACGTCGCGCCAATGTGTACACCGACCCGAAGCCAATTGATGACGGGAGTCCACGCGATGCGAAATGGCGCCACGTGTGTCAGCGCCGGACGGTCGCTCGTGCGTCCGGAGTTCAAAATGATGCCGGAGTTTTTGAAGCAGCAAGGCTACGCGACCGGACTGTTTGGAAAATGGCATCTTGGCGACCAGGCTTTTTTCCGGCCGTCCGATCGAGGCTTCGATCATGTCGTTCGGTTTGAATCGTCCTACATTGGTTCGCTGGCCGATCACTTTGCCAATGACTATTTCGACCCGCACCTGATTCGCAATGGCCGGCGATTCCAAGCGCGCGGATACAACACGGACGTGTTCTTTGACGAAGCGATGGATTGGATGAAATCCAAAGCCGACGATGGGCAACGCTTTTTTTGTTACCTACCCACCGCCGCGCCCCATTGGCCGCACTTTGCACCCCGAACGTATCGCGAACAGGTGCGGCGATACTGGGAAGCGTCCAAAGCGGCATTGCCGAACCTAACGCCGGAACAAAAGCCCGAGCTATTCTGCTACCTGGCAATGATCTTGAATGTGGACGACAACATCGGACGCTTGGAAACGTTCTTGCAATCCCATTCGCTTACCGAATCGACCTTGCTGATTTTCTTATCAGACAACGGTTCGACTTTCGCACCGATGTATTTCGATGCGGGAATGCGTGGCAAGAAGCAGAGTTTGTTCGAAGGCGGGCACCGTGTCCCCTGCTTTATTCGTTGGCCCGGCGGTGGGATTGGCGGTGGACGAACCGTGGAGGCATTGACGCGGGTCGAGGATTTGTTGCCAACGATTCTGGACCTGCTCGGGATCGAAACAAGCGCACAATCGATGGATGGAATTTCGCTTGCCGGCAGCCTGCGAGGAAAGGCAGATCCGCCGGACGACCGGATGATCCCGATCAACTACGCCAGGATGTCATTCTTTAAAGAGCCTTATACGACGACACCGACCATTCCGCATCGCGACGGCGGAGCCGTGCTGTGGAAGAGGTGGCGGTGGTTGGCTCATCGCGGCCAGCTGTATGATTTGAAACAGGATCCAAAGCAACTTGTAGACTTGGCCAGCCAGTATCCAAAGGTCGCTGAAAAGATGCGGCGGTTTTATGACCGTTGGTGGAGCGAGGTTTCTAGTGATGCCCAAGAAGTCCAACCCATTGTCATTTCGCCCGATACGAGCACACGATTGACGGCACAGGACTGGGCGGATGTTTCCGTCGATCAACATCTCCAGCTTCGTCGTGGTGTTCCCGAATCCGGATCCTGGTATGTCAATGTCGCCCAAGCCGGGCGCTACGTTTTCAAAGCTCGACGCTGGCCCCAGGAATCCGGGTTGGCGATCACCGATGCGGCACCGGCGGTCAAGTTGGTCGATGGCCTGCATCCGGCGGGCCGTTCGCTGCCCATCGAATCGGCACAGTTGCAAGTCGGCAATCAAACATTCGTTGTGCCTGTGAACCCAGGCGATGCGGCCGTTTCGTTCGTTGTCGATCTGCAGGCCGGCCCGACGACATGGACGGCAACCTTTCATGATTCATCCAAACGGAAACTTTGTGGTGTTTTTTATGCGGAGTGTCGTCGGGCCAATCCATCCGACGGACCCGCCTGATCGGCTGTTAAAACGTTGACAACAAGCGGCGATATCGTCGACGCCCATTCCGACAACATTTGGCAGACTGCTTCGCCGACACCTGGCGGCCTCCAATTGATTGACGATCGAGGAAACCTTTTGCCGATTCAGGTGAAATGCGTTATCGAGTGGCCGCCGAGAAAGCCCTCCGGTTCGTCACGAACGAAGTCATCCCACGCGGAAGGTGGTACGACTACGAAACCTTTTTTAGTTGCGCGCCGATGTGGCCCAGCCGAACGGGTCCCGGCGGTCAAATTCGAAAGTCACCGGACTTGGTGTGTGAATGTTCGGGCAATTACCCCGTCGAGAACATTGCTCACACCGGTTCGCTTGGTCGAATCGATGACACCGGATTTCATTGGGGCCTGGGAAGCGGACTTGCCGGGGTCGAACTGGCGCTCGAACGACGGCCGACATTGTTCGATCGGTGAATGAATGAAAATTATAAGAATGACAAATCACCACACCATCAAGTCGATCCTCGCTTTCGCAATCGCGATCCTTTTACTGGCATGCGTCTCGCAAACAGGCGCGTTCGCATCTCAAAAACCCAACATTGTCCTGCTGGTTGCGGACGATCTCGGGTACGGCGATGTTGGCTATCACGGCAGCCGGATCCGCACGCCCCATATCGATGATTTGGCAAAACGAGGGGTTCGACTGGAACAGTTCTATGTTCAACCGGTTTGCTCACCCACCCGTGCCGCCTTGATGACCGGCCGCTATCCACTCCGCTACGGAATGCAGGTCGGTGTCGTTCGGCCTTGGGCGGACTATGGTTTGCCGCTGACGGAGATCGTCTTGCCAAAGTTGTTGCAGCAAGCGGGTTATCGAACCGCCGCGATTGGCAAATGGCACCTCGGCCACGCCAAGCACGCGTTCCTGCCCAATGCACGCGGGTTCGATCATCATTATGGCTGCTACAACGGCGCGATCGACTACTACCAACACGAACGCGACGGCGGGTTGGACTGGCACCGCAACGGATCGCCGCTGCGCGAAGAAGGCTATGCAACGCGATTGATCGCCGATGAAGCCTGCCGCATCATCAAGGACCATCCCGCCGGGCAGCCACTAATTTTGTATGTCCCGTTTACCGCCGTCCACACACCCATTCAGGCCCCCGAAGCATCCATCGCCAAGTATTCCCATTTCACCCAGAAACAGCGGCGGACCTACGCCGCGATGACCACCGAACTGGACGACGCAATCGGACGAATCGTTCGGCAATTGGCCGAATCTGAGCTGGATCCGGCCAACACCATCATTGTTTTGTTCAGCGACAATGGTGGGATTCCCAGATTCGGTTCCAATGGTGAACTGCGAGGCGGAAAGGGGCAAGTCTTCGAGGGTGGTATTCGTGTTCCCGCCATCATTGTGTGGGATCGGAAGATTCCCGGCGGGAGAAAAATGGATTCACCTGCTCACGTGGTCGATCTGTTCCCGACCCTCCTTGAAGCCGCGGACATCGATCCACCCAACGCCGAACTGGACGGGCGAGACCTTTTCCCGCTTCTGTCAGGACGCGAAACGCCAGTCGATAGAACGATCATTCACAACGTCACGGCGGCCCACGCCGCGATTCGGATTGGCGATTTCAAGATCATTCATAACGGTCACGTCAATTCAATCGAGCGCCGTTCCAATGACGATCGGTGGCAGTTATTCAACATTCAAAACGACCACGCTGAACAGTTCGACTTGGCCGAGAAAATGCCCGCCAAACTGGCTCAAATGAAAGCGGCCGTTCAACAGGCACGAACTGCGGCAGCAACTCCACTGGCCAAGGGGAAAAAGCCGCCGAACTTCATGGTCCCGAAAGTTTGGGGCGACCACGCCGGCGCCAATCCGCAGCATTGAAGCCACCGACAATTCCTCGCATTGAGCGGGGCCGATACTGGGAGGCGTCGCCGACCCAAACACCGATTTCAAGAGCACCAGGGGCATGGTTGAGACTAAACGCGAGGTACGAGGTACGGCGGGTGAGCCGAAGGTGTGGCGACAGCCACGCGTCGGGTTGGTTGACGATTGCTTCGGTCGAACACGTTTCGGTGCAAGGACCCGGCCCGTCGCTTGAAGCTCCAGTCGCGGCTCACCGGCGGGCGGAAGTCGCGAACACTTTCAATTCCGCCGTACGACTCTTAGTGCCACCAGGCCCGCAATCACAATCAAAATCGAACCGGCAAGCAGCGGCGCGCCGGGAAAGTAATACGACTTGCTCTTGTCGCTAAAGAACTGAAACAACCCGGCTGTGAAAAACAACGGTGCGGCAATGGCCGTCAAGCTTTGCAGGCACGTGAGCGCTCCCTGCACACGGCCCTGTTCGCGTTCATCCACCGTCGACGTGATCAGGCTTTGCACCGCCGGTCCGGCAAGTCCGCCCAGGCCCCCGAAGGTGATGATCAGGGGCAGCATCCAGCCCTGCGGCGCGGTCGCGTAGCCGGCAAACGCGATGGCCGAAATCGCCGTCGCGAACAGCAACACCCGTCGTTCGCCAAATCGCCGAACCGTCGGACGCACCAGGCCGCCTTGGACGATCAGCGCCGTCACGCCGACCCAACCCAAGAAGAAACCGTTGGTCGCCTTGCTCCAATCAAATTTGGCGGCGGTGTACAACACCCACACGTTTTCCAATCCCCGCTGGGCGAAGGCCTTGATGGTGACGACGACCGCCAAGCCCATCACCAGCGGGTATTGCCGTAGCACGCGTAGCGACCCGATGGGCGACATCGACGACAATTTGATCGGCTCCCGAAGATCCTTTGGCAAGGATTCGGGCAACACAAAAAAACCGTAGACGGCGTTGGATAGGGCCAGTCCGGCGGCGACAAAAAACGGCAAACGCAAATTGATTTCGCCCAATGATCCGCCCAGCGCCGGGCCAAAGATAAAACCCAGGCCAAACATCACGCCGACCAAGCCAAAGTTCCTCGCCCGCGTGTCGTCGTTGCTGATGTCGGCAATGTAAGCGTTGGCCGTCGTCACGCTGGCGCCCATCGCGCCGCCAATCATCCGAGCGACCAAAAGCCAAAAAACCGAATTGGCAAAACCTTGAACGATGAAGTCGATGCCTAAACCGAACAACGCGATGATCAAAACCGGCCGCCGGCCAAAGCGGTCCGACAATGCCCCCAACATCGGGGCACAAAAAAACTGCATCACCGCGTACGCCGATGCGATCAAGCCGACGTAGGCACTGGCTGCCGTTTCGTCGCCACCAATCAGTTGCTTGACCAATTCGGGTAGGACCGGGATCACGATGCCGATACCCAAGATATCGATGAACAGCGTCAGCAGGATGAACGCGAGCGCACGATTGCCGTGCGCCGGTGTTTTGCCATCGGCACGCGAAGATTCGTCACCCGAAACCGGCGTTGCATCGCCCGGCGGCCGGTAGGGACCCGCCGCCGAGCCGTCGTCTTGGGGGGCCGACGGCTCGGTCAATGCTGATTCTCGGGTCTGGGGGGGATCAAGCGGGGGCGTCAGCGGTCCGCGTACGCGCGGGTGCTCTCTTCCTTGGTTACCGCTCGCTGCAATTGGTCGCTGACCAGGGCCGCCTTGACGATGTGGGTTCCCGGGGCGATTGCTCGGGCGCGAGCACGATACACCAATTCGGAACCGGGAGCCATCTGGGCCTGCGGTTCAAACACGATGCGTCCCTGATGGAACTTGGCGTTATTGTCACCCTCCAAGAACTCCAGTCCCTGCGGCAGAACCAATTGCACCACCACGTTTTGGTCCGGTGCGGTGCCCGAGTTTTTGACGCGGATTTCGTAATCCGTTTGCCGGCCGACTTCGACGGGACCGCCCGGATTGACGATTTCGAAATCCAGTTCCGCAAAGCCCTCGACGTTCAACGCCAATTCTCGCGTGGCCTGCTGATTCAAATCCGCACGGGCGTCGGCCCGCATCGCCTGGCTGCCGATTTGCACCGGCAGCACGGTCAGCGAAATTTCGTCGTGGATGCCCGCGGGCAACAACGGCAACGACCAGAACACGATGTGTCGCTGCGAATCATATTGGCCCTGTTTGTCCGCACTGACAAACTTCAAGCCACCTGCCAATTGCATCGCGATTTTGACGTTGGTGGCTTCGGCGGTGCCCGAATTGGCGACCGCGATCTTGTACTCGGCCTGGCGTTCCAAGTACCGCACCGAGGGACCGGCGACGGCCAGATCGACCTTGGGCGCGACGACTTCAAATTTGACCACGTGTTCGGCGACCAAGCCATCTTCGCTTTCCAAGCGAATCAAGTTTTCGACGATGCCGGGTTTGACCGCTCGCATCCGCAACACCTGTTGCCGAACTTCACCGGCGGCCAAGTTTCCGATCTTGTTGTCCAGTCGGCGTCCCTTGGGGTGTTCCAGTTGCTCCGGTACATCTTCCTGCAACACGACTCCGGTCGCCTCACCGGTGCCGGGGTTGCTGACTTCCAAATCGATTTCGACGACACCGCCGATCATTACCTTGGGCGGCGCGCGTTGGACGATTTTGAGTTCCGGTCGAGTGCTGATTGTGCGAACCGACGCGGCCGATTCAAAGGTCACTCGCGCGACGCTGCCCAATTCCCCTTCGGCTTCGGGAACCAACTGCATCGTGATCGATCTTCGGTCGCCGGCCGGCAACGCCCCCAAATTCCACAACAGCAAATCCCCTTTAACCATGTCGGGTGTGGGCGTGGCGTCTTGCAGACGCATGCCGGCGGGGATGCGATCGTGGACTTTGACATCCATTGCCTCCACGGAACCGACGTTGCGAATGTCAACGACGAAGCTGGCCGGTTGGCCCACCTTGACTTCCGGAGGGGCCTGTTTCTTGATGCTCAGCGCGGGCGTTTGCGCGCCTTCGAGGCGTCGGTCACCGGGGCCGGCCAGCAAATCCTCGGGATTGACTTCCATGCCCGGTTGGCCGCCGGCAAAGTTGCCAGGCAGCGGCTGGGCTTGCATGCCGGTTGGATTTCCACCCATTGCAGCGACTGAATTGCCAAATGCGGCTGGGTTTCCACCCAATGCACCCGAGCTTTCACCACGTGACGCGGCAAAGCGACCGGTTGGTGTATTGCCGCGAGCGGGGCGCGGCAGGGGACGTCGGTTGGCGGGCGTGGCGGACAAGGTGGGTGCCTGGGCCATGGGTACTGCGCCGGCGGGTCGCAGCGGCTGTTGGATGCCCTGGTACGCCGCCGCATCGCCGGGATACGCGTTCGCGGAGTCGCCAGGAAAAGCGTTCGCGGCATCGGCGGGATAAGCGTTCGCGGGGTCGCGAGTCGAGGGCGACGGCGATGGAGCCTCGCGAAGTGAATTGACTGCTGGCACTTGCATCATGCCCGTCGGTGGCAGCGGGTCGCCGGCGGGCAATTGCGGAATCGACATTTCGCCGGCGCCGCCGAACGCGGGCGTCGTGAGCGTGTCCGCAGTCGGGGTTTCGGTGGGCGGGGTTTCCGTGGTCGGCGTGCCCGCGATGGGTGTTCTAAAGCCGGGCAGTTGCATCGTCGCAGCATCGCTGGTTTCGGTTTGCAAAGCGGCGGGTTCAGCAATGGAGGATTCCGCAAGTTCGGCACCTGAAGTTTCCGGTGCGGGCGTGGTCACCTCGTTCATCCACGACGCCTCGGGCGGCTGCGAAACGGCGGGCTGCGAAATGGCGGGCTGGGAAAGGACTGCTGAATCGGATGCCGGATCGCTCGAACCGACTTCGCCAAAGGTGGGCGTGGCGAAACCCGTTGGGCCGGACACTTCATTGCCAACGTTTCCGCCATCGATGCTGACTTCGCCCGCGTTTGCTTCGTCCCCGTTCGCGGCATCGGGCAAGGTCATCATCGCGGCCTTGAAGCCGCCGGTGGACCCCGATTCGCCATCATCGCCGGATGGCATCTCGTGGCTGGTCATCAGGATCATTCCCGAACCGTTGTCGCTGTCGCCGGTTGCCGATGCCACCGCGTCGTCGTTGAACGTTTGCCCATCCAAAGGCAGCATCGTTTGCGCATCACCGCCGACTGTCGCCAGCGGCGGGTTCACTTGTGAGCCGCCCAGCGGCTGATTCGCTTGCGAGCCGCCCAGCGGCTGGGCGACCTCGCCGGTGGTGGCTACCGTGGGGGACCACGTTGCCGGGTCCGAATCCGGCTTATCACGCTGGGCCAAGGCCGCGGCATAGGCCCCGCACAGAATCGTGACCGCCCCGAAGGCCAATCGGATACCGAACGCTTTCATGGAATCCCTTCCTGGATGGAAAAACCGTCTTTCCGCATGGATTTTCGAAAGGGCGAAATGTCCGCCTCGCCCCGCACGGTTTCACGCCTAACAAATTCGCCGGAACGATCGAAACCCCGAAACGAAATGAAGTTGCCCTCCTGGCCCCCAACATGGCCCGAAATCGATACGGCTCTTCGCGCATCGTGGACGTCCGGTGATTGGGGACGCTACCACGCTGATGCTCCGCACAGGCTTGCCCAGCGGATCGCGGATCACACCGGCGTGCATCACGTCCGCCTGATGCCCTCGGGTTCCGCCGCGATCGAGTGGAGTTTGCGGCTGATCGGTGTCGGTGCCGGCGATGCCGTCATTTTGTCGGCATTGGATTACCCCGGAAACTTTCGGGCCATCGAACTGTGCGGTGCCCGGCCGATCGTGGTCGATACACTGCCGCAATCACCGCAGCCCGACTGGGCACAAATTTACTCGGTGCACGCTTCCAACGTGCGTGCCGTCATCGTGTCGCATTTATACGGCGTGTCGGCCTGCGACGCGGCACATCGCGAAGGCTGCGATGCCAAAGGTTGGACCTTGATCGAAGATGCCTGCCAGGTGCCGGGCATGGTCATCGGCGGCCGGCCGGCGGGCAGCATCGGCCATTTGGGGACCTGGTCCTTCGGCGGCAGCAAACCGCTCACCGCGGGTGCGGGCGGCGCCATCCTGACCGACGACAATCGGCTCGCCGCGCGGTTGGCAAGCCTGCTGGACCGCCCCGGCGACAGCCAGCCGCTGGCTCCGTTGCAAGCGGCGGTACTTTTGCCGCAACTCGAAAGCCTGAAACACTGGTGCAAGCACCGCGCCGATACGGTCCGCTTCCTGGCCGAAAACTTGAGGCCGCACAATTCCGGGATCCGCATTGTGCTGCCGACTCCACCGACGATCCCGAGTCACTACAAGTGTGCGATACACTTCGATGCACCCGAGCACCGCGATGCGTTCCTGCAATCCGCGTCCACCGCGGCCTTGCCCGTGGGGGAAACGTTTCGGGTCCCGCGAAACCGGCGTAGCGGCCGCCGCTGTGAGATCCCATTTGGAACGATCAACGCGGCCGACTTTGCCGACCGCGTCGCTTTATTGGATCATCGGGCGTTGATGATTCCGGAAGAAGAGCGAGTCGAATTGTGGAACTCGCTCGGGTTCGTGTGAGCACCCAGCTCAGATCATTTCCTTCAGACCCTTCAGTGGTCGTACGACAATTTTCTTGCTGGCGGGCTTGGCGGCAAACCAAACTTCTTCGCCCGTCGAAGGGTTGCGTCCCTTTCGCTTCGGCTTGGCATCGACATCGCGACGGATGATCTTGCACAAACCGGGGATGGTGAATTGGCCGGAACCGTTCTTGGCCATTTCGCCGGAAATCTGCTCGGTCAAACTGTCAAAGACCGCGGCGACGTCCGCCTTGGTCAATTCGGTCTCTTCGGAGATCGCCGTAATGATCTGGGTCTTCGTGGGAGCTTTCTTCGCAACTTTTGCCATAGGGCCGACCTTGGTTCGGGTGGTCTTAAATGAAGTGTGTTTCCGTCGCCAGCGCGATGACGACGATTCCGATTGGGACAAAGATTTATCGGGCGTTTGCCCATGCCGCAACCCACCAGACACAAAAAAACCCCGTAAAAAACGGGGTTTTTTTCAACAAAGCGCCAAATCAGCCTCGTCATCGTCCCGCGAGCGACGCAATCGACGTCCATCGACGATCATGACTGGCGACGATCAAGCGTCCCCAAAGTCCTCTTGGAAGGCTTGATCGACGACGTCATTGCCGCCCTGGTTCTCGTCATCGTCATCTTCGGCGATCTGGTCGATCAAGACGTCCAGGCTGTCCGTGGCGGGCGTCGTGTTGCCGACGAATTCGCCCTCGGCCGCGACATTCATGCCGTCGGATGATGCCGCTGGGCCCGGTGTCGTCGGCGTGACGGTGGGCGCGAAGCTGACCGCGTCCGAATCCAAGTTGACACGAAACAACCGCATCTCACCTGCTGTTCCACGAAGTTGCACCCGAGCATCGTTGTGGACGGGTAAGGTGGCTTCAACGTCTTCGTCGCTGGTGCTGTCGGTACCGCGAAGAACCAATTGGTCACCGCTGGCATTTAGCGTTGCCGATACCTCTTGGACATCATCGACCGAAGTGCTGGTCATATTTAGGACGCTGCCTTCCCCTGGTGCAACGGCCAGCAGAATGCTGCGCCGCGGCGTCGAACCCAGGAAGTCTTGAATCGACAAAAACTCGGGCCGCAGACGCCCAAGTTCCGGCCTGACGGTTGTATCGCCATCGTCAACGCCACTGTTGACGCGAATCCGTTGTTCGGATTCGCCATTTTGCAAAAACGGCACCGGAGCGACGACGACTTCGTAATCCCCCGGCAACAAGTCCGTGAAAACGGGGCCGTCGTCGCCATTTGTGGGCGTCATCGAAACGGGGTTGCCGTTAATGTCGGTGCCCACGAGCGTGGTTATCGCCGAATAATCCGCAACCATTGTCGATGTCGCCGACGCAAAATCAAAGCGAATGTCACGCAATTCGAAATTGATCACGTCCACAGTGATCGTTCCCGTGGCGGTGCCGCCGTTGCCGTCCGAAACGGTGTAGGTAATGGTGTCGGTCAACGTTTGGTTGGCAGCATTGCTTGGCAGGTAAACGATGTTGCCGGTTGCCGAATCGATCGACACCGTGCCGGCCGATGCGTTGGAGCTACTGACATTGGTGAACGTCAGCGTTTCGCCGGAATCAACATTGCTGGGCAAGTCACTGATTCGCAACAAGGTTTGTTCGGTCGGTGTACCGCCTTCGCCCCGATTGATCACTCGTGGCACATCTACCGTGGGCGGCGCGTCGTTCACCGACGTGACGTTGAAGGTCACCGTGGCGGTGGCTTCTGCACCGCCGGTATCGCGAATCGTGTAAGTCACCGTTTCGGTTCCGTTGAAATCGGCCGCCGGTTGATAACTGATCGATGCACCGCCCTGGGCAAAGCTGGCCGTTCCGCCGGCCGATGGAGTGCCCACCGAGACCAGCGTAAACGTTTCACCGTTGGTATCGGCGGTATCGTTGGCAAGCACATTGAAGCTGGTCGATGGATCGTCTTCATCGATCGTAAAACTGTCCGGTGCCGCCACGGGGGCTTCGTCCAAATTGATCGTCACCGTTCCCACGGCCGTCAATCCGCCATCGCTGAGTACATAGGTGAACGTCTCCGTGGTCACGCTGGTGTCCGTTGGTGGCGTGTAGATCAACGACCTTTGATCGGCCGCGACGCTGACGCTGCCACCGCCCGATGGCGTGCCCAGATCGCTGATGATCAGCGTTTCGCCGGTGTCCGGGCCGCTGGTGTCATTGGCCAATACGTCCAGCGTCCGATTGGTCTCGCCGGTGCCCACGGTGATGGTGTCATCCACCGCGATGGGGTTGTCGTTGACCGGTGTGACGTTCACCAAGACGTCAGCCGATCGGGTTTGCCCGTCACTGGTTCGCGCGGTGTAATCAAAACGGACTTCGCCAAAGAAATCGGCCGCGGGCGTGAACGACAATTGGCCGTTTTCGATCGTCACCGTGCCGCCCTCGGTCGGCTGCGAAACCGCGTCGATGGAAAGGGTCCCCGAGTTGCCGGTGACGACATCGTTGGCCAGCACATCCAGCGAAGTTGTCGCCGCATCCTCGGCCACCGTAAACGTGTCATCGTCGGCAAAGAAATCCGAGAACACGGTCAGATTGCTGACCGAAAAATCCGTTTGAGCGGGCGTGACCAGGTCATCAAAGTCCAACAACAGGACTTCGCTGGAGGACTCGTCAGCCGGCGAAACGGCGAAATTGGCTGATCCGTTGCCGACCGCGCGAAAACGCACCCGCGCGATTTCCGCGACCACCGGCCCGTCACCGGTCAGCGACGAAAATGCCCCGAGTTCGTCAATCAAGCCGTTACCAATCGTGCCCTTGCCGCCGTCGTCAAAGGGCGCCAGGAATTCGATGGTGGCGCCGTCGACCGGTGCGACAACGGTGGGATCAAAAGTCACATCGGCATAGGCGGAAAACACGCCGGTTCGCTGCAAGCTGGAAAAACGAATATCCTCGGCCACCAAAGTGACAAAGAATTCGTCGCCCGGTTCCAGGCTGCTAATCTCGTTGCCCGCGAGGTCGGTGAGTTCGACACCCATTCGCAGCAGTTGATCGGTGGCCAGGCCGACCCCCACCGTTTGCGAATCCGAAGCGATCACGGTGCCGTTTTCCAACAAGTCCACGGCGATGGTTTGCTGTCCCACTTGCGAAGCCGTGGGTGTCCAAGTCACCACGCCGGTGGTGGCATTGATCGTTGCACCGGAGGGTGCCTGCGAAAGTTGATACGTCAGCCCGCTGGTGCCCTCGGTGCGGCCGCTGACGGACACATCGTTCGTGTAACTTTGTCCGACAATCGCGGTGTTGGCCGTTTCCAGGGTGATGCTGACGCTGCCGGCTTCCAAAAATTCAAATTCAACGACTTGGCTATCAAAGTCCGAACCCGCACCGCTGGCTCGCTGCACGCGGACTTCGACATCGGCGGTTCCGGTGAAGCCGGCTGGCGGCGTGACGGTGACCAAACCCGTCGTTGCGTTGACATCCACGTTCAAGTTGACGCTGGTGTCGCGGTTGAAAGCTGAATAAACCACCGGATCGCCTTCGATATCGACGCTGGCAAGTTGCAGCGTCGCGGCGGTTCCCGGTGCGGCCGAAACGGGTTCGGCAATGTCGGCCAAATAAGGTTGCGAATTGCTGCTGCTGCCGGAATCGGCAACAACCGCTACATCAATCGTCTCGGTCGATGTGTTGCCATCGGCATCCTGGACGGTGAACGTGACTTGCGTGCTGCCGGTCGTGTTCCCACGCGGCCGCAGCATCACGATGGAATTTTCAGTGTCGTCGAAAATTTCGACATTCGTGATTTGCACCGGAATGATCGGCCGGTCGCTGGAATTGGTTGCGGTGCGGCTGATCGCTTCGCGAACGTCAAAGCCTTCGACCAATTGGCCCAACACCGAATGGTTGTAATCCAAATGCCGGGTCGGACCTTCGGTAATAAAGAATTGCGAATTGTTGGTGTCGTCGCCGGCTTTGGCGAACGACAAAATGCCTTCCCGGTTGTGCTGCAGATCCGGGTGAAATTCGTCATCGACATCCGGCAATGTCGAACCGCTAGCCCCGGTGCCGGTTGGATCACCGGCTTGCAACACAAATCCATCAATCACGCGGTGGAAGGTGATCGGGTCGTCGTGAGTGCCTTCGTCATAAAAGCCGTTTTCAACCAACTGCAAAATTTGAGCGGTCGTTTCGGGCGCGCGGCCCTCATACATTTGAAAAACCATTTCGCCAAAGCCGGCCACTTCGATGCGAATCGAACGATTGCCCGAAATCACCACCGCGTCCAACAAACTGGGGTCCTGGACCGAAACGCTGGTCGTGACCGGTCCGCCGCCGGGATCATAAGCGTCGACGACAACATGCAGCGGACTTCCGATTCCGACGGTTTGATTGCCGATGTCGTCAAAACTTGGCGTGTCGCTGACCGGGATGGTCACGCCCGCCAGGGTCGCCAATTGATCCAAGCTTTGCACACCGATTACCCGTTGGCCGCTGGCAAATTCCCAAGTCGGGTACTGCGTGATGCCCGCGTCGATGCCGACCTGGTTGGTCGTGCGGTCGGGGTTGGTGACTTCAATAAACGGCAGGTTGTCGCTGCCATCGCCGAACAATTCTTTCTGCTGCGTGCACGCCGGGCACCAGTCGGCGCCATAAAACTTTGCACCGACTTGGCCCAATAACTCCGCAAAGGCCACCAAATCCGGTGCCGCTTCGCCCTCGGGCGCTCGGGTGATCACATCGGCCGGCGGCAGGTCCAAATTCGCCGCCGCGTCGACGCCCGAGGTGGCCCACAGGTCGACGTCGCCAGCCAAAAGTTGTCGCTTTTCGAGCGATTCGAGCAACAGCTGGCCCCGACGCGGCTCCGCGGATTCGCCGTGGAAGGGTCGCAACCAGCGGGCCAACCGGCCCCGGCCCGTCGAGGTTGCCGCATCGGGACGGGGTTTTCGCGAAGAATCTTGAAGGCGATTTTTACGAGCCATGATGAAAAATCGATGGTTGTCGAAAGAAATTCGGGAAAAAGCGGTGCAAACAGGCCGGTTGCAGAATCGTACCGGTG
Organism: Planctomycetota bacterium; assembly: GCA_039201055.1. Classification (GTDB taxonomy): domain Bacteria; phylum Planctomycetota; class Planctomycetia; order Pirellulales; family Pirellulaceae; genus Rubripirellula. Next base: position 14,079 of record JBCCRW010000072.1, read on the forward strand.
GATTTCCGGCGAACCCAAGTGGTCCAATCGGCCCGGAAAGGTCGGGAAAATGAGTCGATTCGTCAGGACCCAAACAACTTACCAAGATACCGAAAAGCACCCGTTTTCAGACGTTTTTCAGCGACAAATTGTTCCCAAGATGCCGGTTTTGGAAAGTTTAATCCGGAACGGCCCCATTCCGATGGCGATGGCCGCCACGCACCTTGAGCGTCCGTCATTTCGGGGCCGCTCGCAACGCTTTGACCGGTCGCCGCGATTTCCCTGGGCTAAGATGACGACCCGAATTTCTGGTCCGCCATCAAGTCCGGGTATTCCGCCCCAACATCGCCTTTGAGCGGTCCATTTTTCCCATCCCGTCAAATCCCGTCCCATCCCAGCTGCCCAAGTCCTCATTCAACATGTCGCAATTTCGTTTTCATCGGCTCCCCTGCCGGCATCGCCTGCTCCCGCTCCTGTTGCTCGCCATCGGCATCCTGAACCCGCCAATGCTGCCCCCGGCGGCGAATTCCGCGACCGCCGCGGAACTCAAACTGCCGACGATTTTCGGCAGTTCCATGGTGCTGCAACGCGACAAACCGATCCACGTTTGGGGATGGGCGACCGCCGGCGACCCGGTCAGCGTCACCTTTGGTGATGCCAAGGTCACCGCAACGGCCGATGACTCGGGCCGCTTCGACGCAATGCTGCCCGCCATGACGGCCAGCACGACCGGACGGACACTTGAGATTGCTCACGGCGACGAATCCATCCGTTTGGACGATGTGCTGGTCGGTGAGGTGTGGGTGTGCAGCGGCCAAAGCAACATGGCGTGGCCGGTCGCCAATGCCGATGATCCGAAATTGGAAGCGCTGACCGCCAATTTCCCGAACATGCGGATTATCTCGGTGCCCAACAAAGCGGCGCAAGAACCGATGCACGAATTCGTCGGCAAGTGGGAGGCCGTCACGCCCGAAACGGTCAAGACCTTCAGCGCCGTGGGGTACTTCTTCGGCCGTCGCCTGCATCAAACCCTGGGCGTTCCCGTCGGCTTGATCGATAACGCTTGGGGCGGTTCGGCCGCCGAAGCCTGGGTCGAACCGTCGACCTTGGAAGAGGCCGGCACGTATGGACCGCTATTGGAAAAATGGGACACGTTGGTCAAAAATTATGATCCCGAAAAAGACGAAGCCGAACTGCAAAGGAAGCTCAAGAGATGGCAGGAAAACGGCCGCAAGGGTCGTCGCCCGCGAGCCCAACGCAATACGCTGCAGGGCAACCAACGGCCCGGCAATTTATATTATGGGTGCCTACACCCAATTATTGGATACACCATTCGCGGCGCCATCTGGTACCAGGGCGAATCCAATTCCAGCCGCGCCTATCAATACCGCGATCTGTTTCCACGGATGATTAAAAAGTGGCGTGCGGATTGGAAGCAGGGTGACTTTTCGTTTTATTGGGTCCAGTTGGCCGACTTCCGAAAGGAGACTCCCGTGCCGGGCCAAAGCGATTGGGCCGAACTTCGCGAAGCTCAATCGATGACGCTTTCGTTGCCCAACACCGGCCAGGCGGTGATCATCGATACCGGCGAATCCAATGACATTCACCCCCGCGATAAACAGACCGTCGCCAAACGTTTGGCGCGGTGGGCCTTGGTCAAAGATTATGGCATCGAAGGCTTGGCGTATGAGAGCCCCACCATGCAGACGGTTCAGTTCCAGGACGGCAAAGCCATCATCGACTTCCGTTCGGTGGGTGGCGGCTTGGACACCTTTGACGTGGGCGAAATTCGGGGCTTCACCATCGCGGGAAAGGATCAAAAGTTTGTTCCCGCGATGGCCAAAATTCTGGACAAGGACACCGTCGAAGTCATGGCGGCTTCGGTCGCAAGCCCCATCGCGGTTCGCTACGGATGGGCGGATAACCCGGTTGTCAATTTGCAAAGCCGCGAGGGCTTGCCGGCGACACCTTTTCGCTCGGATGACTTTCCCGGCGTGACGGTCGATAAGGTGAAATGACGGTGACTACGCCTCGGAGAGGCAGGGCTACTGAAATTTCGTTATTGCTGGAGCTTCGCTTGGGCCTGTTCCACCAGGCCCGCGACCTCCTCGTTGCCATCGTACAGTTCGACGATGCTGTACCAAATTCGTTTGGCGGCGACGGTTTCGCCGCTGCGGTACAGCCCGTCCGCTTTCTCGAGTTGCCGATTGATAATCGCCGCGGCTTTGCCCTCGGTAACCTCCTGCGTGTCGTTTTGAATCGCCGCAATCTGGCGACGGGCAAGATTAACGAAGGGTCGACTTTCCGGATCATCGCCAAACAATTCGACAATCGCGCGATAATCATCCAATGCCTGAACCCGATCGCCAAACTGCTCGAATTCGCTGGCCCGCGCATACAAACGCTCGGCCTCGCTGCCCAATCGCAAACGACGCTTCAGCTTGGTCTGCAAGGCATTTTCGGCTTGCAGCATATCAATTTCATCCAATTGTCCCCGCGCCCAATCGGCATGTTCCCCATCGGGAAAACGACGCAGCATCGGTTCCAGATATCGCGAGCGAGCTTGTGATAGCGACGCTCGGGTTTCCGTTGCCAAGGTTCGTTCGGCGCGGCGGCGCAATTCGTCTTCGGACAACGGCCACATCAACCACGTTGTGATGCCGACCAGCGACAACAACGCAACAATCAAAAACGGTGCCTTTTCAAACCACGACGATCCGTCCCGGGTGATATCGTCGGAATAGGAAATCGGATCGCGTCCAAGCAACTTGCGAACCTGATCACGCTCGCTTTGATTGTCGACATCCAAGGGGCTGAAACCGGCCGACGTCGCTGCCGCGACACTGGTCCGCGACACCGATCGCCGCCGTGCTTCGGCCAATTGCATCGCCGCCACCTCGGCACTGGCCGGCCGCTCGTTGACGTTCGCCGAAAGCTGCGTGCACAACCACTTATCCAGCCACACGGGAATGTCCATCACGATGGACGATGGCGGCGCCGGCCCGGTGGATCCATCCCCGCCGGCCGCCGAAACGGCCAATCGGTCACCCGCCGATTGTGCCAATTCGTCGGCGTCGCTGCCAACAAGCGGCGGACGTCCCGTCAGGGCCAAATAAAGACTGGCTGCCAAACAATATAAATCGTTGCTTGGCGTCAACACCACATCGCCGCCGTGAAGCAAACGTTCGGGCGGCATTAGCGCAAGTTCATGGGCGCTGGGCGGTCGGCGATTCGAATAGGCCGATGTCATGCGATCGCGGCGCACGTTCAACAGCACCGCCGACAATCCCGCCACCAAGATTTTGCTGGGGAAAACCGCGCCGTGCACAACGCCCTGGGCATGCAAGTATTTCAGCGCATCGACCATTGCGTCGGCGATGTCCAAAACGGTTTCCCACGGCAGCCGGCCGCGTCGTTCCAATTGCGCCGACAGCGTTTCGCCATCGATAAACTCATAGGCCAAATACGCATCACTTCGTTCGAAACCGCCACCGTAGCATTTAGCGATGGCCGGATGCGACAAGCCTTGCAGCATCGTCCATTCATCGGCCAGCGACTTACGGGCCTCGGCGGTACCGCCAAAGGGCGTAGGAAAAATCTTGACCGCAACCGGTCGCTTCAAATCGACATGGATCGCGCGCCACACATGACTTAGCGATGGGTGATCGCCCAGTTTGCTGTCCAGGGCGAGCGGCCCCAGTCGACTAGGCGGCATGTTCCGCGGCCTTTGCGCGATTCCACAACGCGCGTATCTCGCTGGTCAAACTCTCCGCCACCGTATCGTGATAAATCGAATCCTTGGGTAAGCCCTCGACCAAACGACGATGCGCCTCGCCAAGATTGTGGTACGGCAATCGTGGAAACAAATGGTGCAACGCGTGGTAACGCGTCCCGATGGGACCCCACAGCTCGCT
>JBCCRW010000073.1:0-17895 GCA_039201055.1 Planctomycetota bacterium
CTAACCAGGGCGAGAACTTGGTCGAATCCAGATCTCGTAGCATGCCGTTGCGGGTATCAAAATAGGTCGCGACCGCGTCGGTCTCCCAAAGGTATTGTGATAGCCGCCCCAGCCCGGCCGTGTCGCCACCGCGAAAGGTGAACGACTGCTTGGGCGACATGTCCGGGTTGCCGCCGATGCAAGCGATGGATTCAAGCGGGACGCCAGCGGACTGTGCCTTGTTAAGCAATGCTTTCGCGCATGGAATGGACTCCGGTGCAGCAAGCGGCTCGGCAACTTCGGCTCTTTTTTCAACCTGCTTCCGAAAAGTCGTGAACAGTTCGGGAATTTCATCGATCGGAAACGGCAACTGCTCCAAGTCATAGAGCGCCGACGGTGGCTTTGAACTCCACTCAATTCCCCGTGCCTCCAAAATAATTTTGACACGCAGTTCGAGCTCACGCTCCTCGGTGCCAAATTCCTCGTGAAAGAACACCTTGCCGCCGCCAAGCAATTCGATGTTGTTGGCCAAACAATCACCGGTGTCACCGTGCGTGATGATCAAGTGGCTGCCCAGGCGATTCATGCGTTCGGCCAAGTCGATCAGACTTTCGCGCAGAAATCGCTGTCGAAAATCGCCGCACCGCGGGAAGCCAAAGCGGGTTTCGCCGAACCAAACGGGGTCGACGACATAGATACCCAGAACCGAACCGCCTAGTTTGTTGGCCGTCTGGCAGGCTCGATGAAGTGCGGCGTGATCGTGCGTGCGGAGGTCATTACGAAACCAGACCAGATGGGTCATGTTGCGGCGGGGTCGCGTGGGAAACTTGGCGGGTCAAAAGATTATCAACGCAAGTCAATTCGGCCGCATTGCCGCACTTCAAACCCAGCTACTTCAAACCGGCTTCCTGCAACCGCTCGGTCATCCACGCTTGTTCGGCTTGGCAAACGAGTGGTCGTTGAAGTCGATCGCGACTGACCTGCCAATACCGGCCCGCGCGATAGCAGCGGTCCACCGCCGATTGCAAATCCAGTGGCACGTCGGCATCGCGTGGGCGAAGCGGAATCGCAATCACAGGCAATTTTTTTGCAGCGGGGTGTAATAGATCTCACGGTCCTGCGGTGCGCCGCCCCGTGCAACGATCGTCAGATAAATCGTTTCGGTATTCCCCCTTGCTACTCCTGCTCCAGCGCCGCCTTGGCGATCGCGAAATCAGAGGTGTCCGCGACGACTTCGCCGTCACGTAGGACAATCGTCCGCTTGGCGTTCTTGGCGACGTTTTGGTCGTGTGTGACCAGAATCACGGTGATGTTTTGTTCTTCATTCAACTGTTTGAACAAGGCAATCACCTCGCGGCTGGTTTTGGAATCCAAATTCCCCGTCGGTTCGTCGCCCATCAAGATCGATGGATGATTCACGAGCGCGCGGGCGATTGCGACCCGCTGCTGCTGGCCGCCGGACAATTGACTGGGGTGATGATCCAATCGTTCGCCAAGTCCGACGGCGGCCAGCACTTCGGCCGCACGATCCCGTCGCTTTCTCGCCGCGATGCTGCGGCTGTACATCAGCGGTAGTTCGACATTTTCGATCGCCGAGGTGCGATTGAGCAAATTGAAGTTTTGAAACACAAAGCCCAGTTGGCGATTGCGAATCAAAGCCCGTTCGTCGCGATTCATCGTCACGATCTCTTCGCCGTCCAGCTTGTAGCTGCCATGCGATGGGCGGTCCAAGCAACCCAGCGTATTCATCAAGGTGGATTTGCCGCTGCCCGAGGGCCCGATCAGGGCGACATATTCACCACGATCGATATCCAATGTCACCGTCCGAAGGGCGTGCACCTGGACTTCGCCCAAGTCGTACACACGCCGGACATCGCGCAGTTCAATCAGCGGCATCGCAATCCTATTCGTACCGAAGGGCGTCGATCGGATCCAATTTGCTGGCCCGCCGCGCCGGATAGTATCCAAAGAACACGCCCACCGCCGCCGCAAAACTCATCGCCACAATCGCCGCGGGCAACGAGATGACCATCGGCCAATCGGTGCCCGGTTTGTAGTGATTGATCACCATGATCGCGGCCATCGAAGCGGCCGTGCCGAGTGCCAATCCGATCGCGCCGCCGATGCAGGACAGCACGATGGATTCGATCAAAAATTGCCGCAGGATGTCTTTGCCGCGAGCACCAATCGCCATCCGAATACCAATCTCTCGGGTCCGTTCGGTGACCGAAACCAGCATGATATTCATGATGCCGACACCGCCAACCAACAGCGAGATTCCGGCGATCGTGGACAACATCAACGTCAGTGCGCCGGTGATCATGTTCAACATCCCGGCAATCTCGGTGGTGTCCTGGACACTGAAATCCGGTTCTTCACCAATGTCGATGTCGTGCCGTTGCAGTAATAGGTTGTTGACCTGCCGAGTGGCCGTGCCCATTTGCGTGGTTTCCTTGGCCGAAATCATGATCGCATGGACATGATCGATCGCGGCGCCGTTGAGACGTTTGCGAACGGTCGTGTGCGGCATCACCACAATGTCATCCTGGTCCTGGCCGACCATGTTGGCGCCCTTGGCCGCCAGCACACCAATGACACGAAACGGCACGCTGCCGATACGAACGGTCTGGCCAATCGGGTTGGTGGTACGAAACAGTTTGGGAATCAGCGTTTGACCCACAACGCAAACTTTGGAACTGCTTTCGATATCCGATTGGGTAAAGAAGCCACCGGCTTGCAAACGCCAATTTCGAACCGTCAAAAAATCCGGCCCGACGCCCATCAATTCTTTGGGGCTCCAGTTTTCATTACCAAAAATCACCTGCTTGCCGCCGGTGCCCACGATGGGCGACACCGCCATCACGGCCGGGCACTGGGTCGCGATCGCCTTGCAATCCTTGGCCGTTAGCGTTGGCGCGCCGCTTTGACGAACGCCACCCTTTCGTGTTTGGCCGGGCAAAACAAAGATCACGTTGGTGCCCAGGGTTTGAAATTCGCCCTGCACCAAACGACTGGCACCCTGTCCGATCGACACGATGGTGGTGACCGCCGCGATGCCAATCACGACGCCGATGATGGTCAGCACCGCGCGCATCTTGTTTTTCAGCAAGGCACGGACGGCAATCAAGACCGTTTCCCACAACCCCATCACGACTCCTTTTGTGCGGTGACAACACGATCGCCAGCCTGCAGATCCGCTTCGATGATTTCCGCGAATTCACTGTCCTCCAACCCGACTTTGATTTCAACGGCCCGTAGGACTTGTCCGTCGGCGACCCAAACATGGGTCTTTGCGTCTTCGTCGCCGGCGGCATCCTGGTCCACCGAGTCTGGTTCGGGAGCGTCCGGTTTTTCGGCCTTTTTGTCGGCAGACTTGTCCGTGGAATCTTTCGTAGCCGGGTTTTGCCAATTGCTCCCGTCGATCAACCTTCGATCCGGCTCGCGGACATAACGGATGTCGGTGGGAAAAAATCGCAGGGCCGAACGCGGCAGCTTCAAAACGTCCTGGGCCGAATTCACTTCAAAGACGATTTCCGCCGTCATGTTGGGCAGCAATTTCAGATCGGGATTTTGGGCGGCGATCACCACCGGATAGGTCACCACGTTCTGAGTTGTCGTGGCGCTGACGCGAATTTGTTCAATTTCGCCGGTAAAGACTTCGCCCGGGTGCGCATCGACTTTGAAAGTCACGCGTCGTTTTTCTTTTCGTGCCTTTTGGATCAAGCCAATGTCGGCCTCATCGACCGATGCAAACACATGCACCTTCTTACGCAGATCAGGCGCGACGATAAACAACTCCGGTGTTTGGAATTGTGCGGCCAGAGTTTGCCCGGGATCAATTTTTCGGTCGATCACGATTCCGTCGACCGGCGCGGTGATTTCACAGTAGTTCAAATTCGCCCGCGAAGTCTCCAGCGCCGCCTCGGCCTGCAGGATCGATGCCTTGGCGAGCTTGCGTTGCGCCTGCAGGACTTTCACTTCGGCGGTCAGTTGATCCATTTCGCGATCGGACAAATAACCAACATTCTTTTTGCGAAGCATCTTGCCGCGGTTGTAATTGTTCACTGCCTGCTGCAACTGGGCCTCGATCCGCTCGACTTCGGCCCGGCGAGTCGCCAGCGAGGCTTCATCGCGACGGACACTGGCGATGAACAAACGCGGGTCGACCTTGGCCAAAATGTCACCCTGTTTGACTTCGGCGTTGAAGTCGACATTCAGTTCGACGATTGGGCCTGAAACGAAGGAGCCGACCGAAACCGACAAAACGGGTTTGACCGTCCCGGTGGATTCCCGGGTGACCACCAAATCACCGCGAACGACTTCGGCGGTCTCCCACGACACCGTGTTTCGCGAATCCAAATAGTCCCGCAGCGGACGATACCCGAGCCTGCCCACGCCGCCGAGCACGGCAATCACCAGCAGGAATTTTGTTAGGAATCGCATGTCGGGCAGGACCGGGAGACGTGTGGGGCGGGATTACGATTCGTCTTCCGGCGGCGAGGCTTGGGCGTTCTTCTTGCGTTTCTCGAGAAAAAGTCGAATCGGGACTTCCGCATATTCAGTATTGTCCCGCAGCACGCCGAGCAAATACCGCCGATAATCATTGGCCAACGAGTTGGGATCGTTGCACATCAAGACCACCGTGGGCGGCTGAGTCGCGACCTGGGTCGCATAATAAACCTTGGGGCGTCGATTTTGGTACAGCGGCGGTGCGTGAGCCTCCATGGCGGCCTGGAAGATTCGGTTCAGCTGCCCCGTGGAAACGCGTGATCGAGCTTGCTTAAAAAGCATCGAGGCATGGTTGAGTAACGTTTTGACGTTCTTGCCGGTCTGGCCCGTGATGAACGCGATTGGTGCATAGGCGAGTGTCGGAAACGATTCACGAACGTAACGCACCCAGCGGTCGGTCGGCATTTTGCCGTACATTCGGTCCCATTTGTTGACCACAAAAATGCACGGCTTGTGATGTTCAATCACATAGCCGACCAATTGTTTGTCGACCTTGCTGATGCCCTGCGTCGCATCAAAAAACATCAACACGACGTCGGCGCGACGGATGCTTCGCTGGGCGCGATGGGATCCGTAAAACTCCAGATCCGTACGTTGGCTTTTTCGTTTCCGCAAACCGGGAGTGTCGATCGCGATAAAACTTTGCCCATCCAATTCGAACCGCACATCGACGCTATCGCGAGTCGTCCCAGCCACCTCGCTGACAATCATCCGCTCGGTCTTGGACAGCGTGTTGACAAACGTGCTCTTGCCGACATTACGACGTCCCACGATGGCGACCTTCATCACCGCGTCCTCGATCGGCGATTCGCCGGTCTGACTGGGCAGCCGTTCGACAATCAAATCCAACAGGTCCTGACGCCGACGATTCTGCGTCGTGCTGACGGGGATCAAATGCCCACGTCCAAGCCGATGGAATTCTTCGGCCAGCGTGTCGTGCTGGGTTTGGTCGGCTTTGTTGGCGACCAGCACGACGGGAACGTTCAAGCCCCGCAACTTTTCGACGACGGTTTCGTCCAGTGGCATGGTGCCGGTTTGCACGTCGACGACCAACAAAATCACGTCCGCCGAATCGATCGCGAATTCAATCTGCCTTTGGACGTCGTCGGTCAAGTCGTCCACATCGACGACCCCCATGCCGCCGGTGTCGATCAATTCAAAGGTCCGCCCCTCGTGTTCAACCAGCGTGGTCATGCGATCCCGCGTGACGCCTTCATAGTCGTCAACAATCGCCAAGCGGCGGCGGGCAAGCCAATTAAACAGGCTGCTCTTGCCGACGTTGGGGCGTCCGACAATGGCGACTTGGGGAAGCATGGTGGGCTTCGGGGCGGGAGTGATTCGCGGGCGACAATCGATCAAGAATAGGATAGTCGAGTCGCCGCGAACATCCGGGCAAATCACTCGCCGTCGCTGAGCACCGCCATGAATGCCTTTTGGCTAATTTCGACGCTGCCAATGGCCTTCATCCGTTTCTTGCCTTCCTTTTGCTTTTGCAGCAGCTTCCGCTTTCGCGTGATGTCCCCACCGTAACACTTTGCGGTGACGTTCTTCCGCATCGCCGGCACGGTTTCGCGGGCAATCACGCGGCTGCCGATGGCGGCTTGAACGGCAACCTCGAACATGTGCCGTTCGATCTCCGCTTTCAGCTTCTTTGCGACCGCGCGGCCGCGGCGATCCGCATCGGCTCGGTTGCACACAATGCTCAACGCGTCGACTCGTTTGCCGTTGACCATGATATCCATCCGCACCAAATCCGCCGGCTCGTAACCGATCATTTCATAATCGAGCGTTCCGTAGCCCCGCGTGCAGCTTTTGATTTTGTCGTGCAGGTCATAAACGACCTCGGCCAGCGGAATGTCGTAGGTCAGCATCGCCCTGCCAGCACCCACGTATTCTTGGTTCTTTTGTATGCCACGTCGTTCCTGCGATAGCTTCATCACCGCGCCGATAAATTCGTCGGGCACGATGATGGAACAACGCACGATCGGTTGCCGAAATTCGGCGATGTCACCCGAATCGGGCACGTCCTGCGGTTTGTGAATGGATAATTCTTGACCGCTGTGGGTCGTGATTTCGTAAGTCACGTTGGGTGCGGTCTGCACCAGGTCAATGTCCGATTCGTTTTCCAAACGCTGCTGGATGATTTCCATGTGCAGCAAACCCAGAAAACCACAGCGAAAGCCGAAGCCCAAGGCGTCGGAAGTTTCCGGTTCAAATTCGAAACTTGGATCATTGATCTGCAACCGCTCCAGTGCATCACGCAGTTCCGTGAAGTCCTGACCGTCGCTGGGAAACAGTCCGCAATAAACCATCCGCTTGGGCCGATCGTATCCGGCAAGCGCCGGCGCGGCGGCGGAATTGTCGACGACGGTATCGCCGATGTGGACGTCGCCCAGCGACTTGATGTTGCAGATCAAATAGCCGACCTGGCCCGCCGAAAGCGTTTTTGTGGCGGTCCGTCCCGGTGTGAATTGGCCTAATTCGACAATCTCGTGCACGCTGCCGGCCCGCGCGAACTTGATTTTCTGGCCGACCGTGGCGGTGCCCTGCATCACGCGGACATACGTGATCGCGCCACGGTAATCGTCGTAATTGGAATCGAAAACCATCGCTTGCAGCGGAGCGGAAGCCTCGCCCGAAGGCCCGGGAACACGATCGATGATCGCATCCACCAAACCATCGACACCCAGACCCGTCTTGGCGCTGACGCGGATGCATTCGTCGGGATCGGTACCCAGCGAATTCATCATCTCCTCGGCGACTTCGTCAGGTCGCGCGTGGGTCAGATCGATTTTGTTGATGACCGGAATGATGGTCAGGTCGTGTTCCATCGCCGCAAACGCGTTGGCCACCGTCTGCGCCTCCACTCCCTGGAACGCATCGACCAATAACAAGGCTCCCTCGCAGCATGCCAGGGCTCGCGAAACTTCGTAATGGAAGTCGACGTGCCCGGGGGTATCAATTAGGTTCAATTCATATTCCTGATTGCCGCGTTTGAAGTGCATCGCGACGGTCCGCGCCTTGATGGTGATCCCGCGTTGCCGTTCGAGTTCCAAATCGTCCAGCAGTTGCGACTTCATCTCCCGCGTCGTCACGGTGCCGGTTTCTTCCAACAGCCGATCGGCCAAGGTGCTTTTGCCGTGGTCGATGTGGGCAATGATGCAGAAATTGCGAATGATCTTTTGAGTCATGCGGTTTGCTTTTTTGCGTAGCCCGCAACACCCAGGTAGCCGGCGTGGCCGCCCAGGGATGCAAAGCGAATGCGGGTGCCTTCGAAGACATTTTCGAAGGTACGGCTGCGAAAGGTTTCACGGACCCCACGCAGGAATCGAGTGCCGATGGGATCGCCATCGCCGCCAAAGTTCATCGCGCCGCCCAGAACGACAATGCCCGGGTCAATCGTGTGGACCAGCGAGGTGACCCCGATGCCCAACCAGTAGGCGGTTTCGTCGACAATCTCCAAGGCCAGTTCGTCGCCCTCGATGGCGGCGTGATAAACCTTTAATGCAGTCAATTCGCTGTCGTTTCCCGCCAATGTACCGGCCAGCTTTCCACCAGCACCTTCGGTCAACCGCTGCCGGGTTCGCTGGACAACCGCCGACGCCGACGCGTACGCTTCGAGGTGTCCGCGGCCGCCGCCCCAGACGCACAATCGGGCTGTTGGTGACGGGTCCACCAGGATGTGGCCGCATTCGCTGCCGCAGCTATTTTCGCCGTTGACCAGCAAATCCTCGACCACGATGCCTCCGCCCACGCCGGTGCCCAGTGTTAGCAACACCATCGAATTATCGTCGCGACCGGTTCCCGTCCAAAATTCACCGTAAGCCGCCGCATTGGCGTCATTTAGAAACGTCACGGGCATGCCGATCGCGGCGGCGACGGCATCGCGAAGATTGAACCCCCACCAGGATGGCAATTGGGGCGGTTGGATCAACGTTCCGGCGTCCAAATCCATCGGCCCGGGGGCTCCCAAACCGGCGGCCCGGATATTCGTTTGGCCGACGACTTGCCCCAAGTCACGACAAACCTGTGCGATCCGGTCCACCGCCGCTTCCGGACCCTCGGGTTGCCGAGTCGGAATCTTGCGGTATCCCACGGTGCGGCCGGCCGAATCGACCAATCCGATTTTAATGCCCGTACCGCCGACATCGATGCCGAAATACAGCGGTGATTCGGCGTGTTGGTGATCGATCAGGTCGGGCGAGTCGCTCATGCCGCGTATCGTAGCAACTCGCGGGCCGGTTCCAATGGCAATGACAGCCGGCGTTTTGCGAATGAGTAAGCAGCGCACGATCAAGTTCTGTCGTCGTGGACGACGCGAGGATTCCTTGCTCGAGGGACTCCTCGCATCGTCCACTACCGATTCCGACACTTGTTGATCGTGAGTCACTAACGTGTTTTTTTGAATACCCAACTGCCGTGAAAATCGTTTATCTGACCGCCGGGGCCGCCGGCATGTACTGCGGTTCCTGCATGCACGACAACGCGCTCGCCAAGGCGATTTTGGCGGCCGGGCACGAATGCCTGCTGCAACCGCTGTACACGCCCATTCGCACCGACGAAGCCTCCGTGGCCAGCGACCGGCTGTTCTTTGGTGGCATTCACATCTATTTGCTCGACCGGATGCCCTGGATGGGCAAGCTACCGCGGCCGCTGCGGCGATTGCTGGACTTTCCGCCGCTGGTCCGCTGGGTCACCCGCCGTGCTCGATCGACGGATGCGGATCGTCTTGGTCATTTGACGGTGTCGATGTTGGCCGGTGAACACGGGCCTCAAGCCGACGAAGTGGCGCGTCTGGCCGATTGGCTGGCCAGCGAACAGCCCGACGCGCTTGTGTTGACGAATCTGCTGATCGGCGGGTCGCTGCCGGTGCTACGTCGAAAGCTGCCCAACACGCGTTTTGTCGTGTTGCTGCAGGGCGACGATATTTTTCTGGACCATCTGTCAAAGGACTACCAACAGCAAGTCCGGACTCAGCTTCGGCAATTGGTTCCGCACGTGGACCATTTGATCGTCAACAGTGATTATTACGCGGCGTTGATGGCGGAACTGTTGGATGTCCCGCAAGATCGGTTTGTCATTCATCCCCTGACCATTGACACGACGGGATACCCGACCGAATGGACACCTTTGCAATTACCGCCGGATGCCGCCCAACAGCCGTTTCGGATCGGCTATTTGGCGCGGCTGGCACCCGAGAAGGGATTTGATCGTCTGGTCGATGCGTTTATCGAGTTCGCCGCCAATCGGCCCAACGTGCATCTCGAGGCTGCCGGCTACTTGGCCGAAACCAACGCGGACTGGAAAGCCGCTCAAGTCGAAAAAATTCGGCAAGCCAGGCTCATGGATCGCTGGCACGATCGCGGCTCGATTTCGCTGGAGGAAAAAATCCGCTGGCTTGGCACGCTGGACGTTTTATGTGTGCCCACGCGCTATCGCGACCCCAAGGGTTTGTTCACCTTGGAAGCCTTGGCGGCGGGTACGCCGGTGGTCATGCCCGACCACGGTGCGCTGGGTGAATTGGTTCGCCACTGCGGAGGCGGACTGACATTTGCACCCGAGGACGAGCGGGACATGCAACGGGCGCTCGCGGCGATGTATGAAAGTGATGATCTTCGGCAGCAGTCGGCGGCCACCGGCCATGCCAAGGTTCACCAGGAACACACGATCGAAAAAGCGGCACAGCGTCTATTGGAGCTCCTCCGGTAACGGGCCGGTTCGCGTTCCACGTTGCAAAATGTAGCAGACACACCGATTTGCAGTCCTTCAAACCGTCGCTAGACGAGGTTCGTTACCGAAGCCAATGGGCGAGGTGGTTCCAGCCGTTCTGAGCGACGAACCCGCGGCGCCACTCCAAGTAAAAAGCGTTCCGCTGCATGGCACGCTTTTCGTAGGCCACTCACCGTCGCGTAAATTTTGTGGGCGAAGATCCTTCAAATGAAGGTTCCGTGAAATCGAAACTTAGCCTTGCAAAAATGTCTTGTCGGATGACGGACAAGCATCAGACTGTCCGCGGGTTCGTCACGCCTTTCAGGATCCATCAGATTTGTCAGGCGGCACGGATGATGGTCCGGCACTGTCTATTTTGCGGATCGAAACGCTTTTTGTTTTTACTCGGCAAAAAGTGTGAATCGGGATCCGAGTCTTCGTGCGCCTATTCGTCCCACTTCTCGGCATTGTTTGCGATGGTCTTTCGATGCATCCTTGCAGGACTGTTTCTGCTAAGCAGTCCGTCAGTCGCGCCCTGCGAAGAGGTGGTTGGCTATCTGCGTGCGGCTTGGCGGTTTGCGACGAATCAGGATGCATTCGACGTCGTTGTTTCTGAACGGTTGTACGAGTGTCCAACGACCAACACGAAGCAAGAAGAGGAGAAGATTCGTCGACGGTTTCGTATGCGTCTGGACCCGAAATCGAAGTCATTGACGTTTGCGAAAAAGACAACGTTTCTGGGGAGTGATCGGGATGCTGATCGAGTCGATTTTGACGTTGTCCACTACGCGAATGGTGGTCTGTCTCGATGCGTCAACTTTGGCACCATTCGCACGCTTGCAATCCCTTCGTTTGATGAAGCATTGAAAAAGTTTTCAATCGAGGACCCCCGAATCAGGCCTTTGTTTTTGCACGCGACAGGCTTTAATATCGCCTCATCCAAGTTTGAGGAATTGTTGGACTCCGCGGTGATTGCGAGACGGAGGTCAGTTAAAATTCTCGACGACCAAGTGCAACTTCGATGGGATGTTTCGAGCGCGGAGACTGCAAGAGATCATTTCACGAGGTACTAGGTCGTACTTCGCCGCGACGATGACGTTGTCGAAAAGCATAAGATCGAGACTACCAGCGACGGTGGGAAAAACTTCGCGCCGTTAACGGATATCGAGACTGTGTTTGGGGCTAATTCGTTGCCAAGCCATATCTTGGTGCGGGAGATGTTCGCGAAACACTTTCCAGATGAAAAGGAAAAGTTCAGGTTTTTCTTTCGGACTTTGGAACGGGAACACCTGTGGATTCCCATTCAGCAAGATGCGTCCAACGTTCGTCTGACGGATATCGATGACCGGGATTGGTTATTAAACTTTCTGCAAGTCCCGCGTCGATCCGGTCCTTGAGGTTTGGGTATAGGTTTGGGTTTGGGTTGCGTGCCGCCCGCGTTGTGTTGCCAAGGTGGCCTACCACGGGGAAACGGGCTGGACCGGCAAAGCCTCGCTTGCCGAGCTGATTGACGCGTCGGCGGCCCTGTCGAAATATCAAGTTGGACTTGAGTATTTACTTCTCGATCTGCACGGCCTTTCCGATGAAGAGATTCGCGGCGATCCGGTTTTGCGAGGCTCGTTACGGTTGCTAAAATACAGCCGGGGTCGAGAGTTGATCAATTTCTTGAGCAGCATTCTCGTTGAGATCACCAGCGAAGCGACACCGGAGCAAATTGGCGAATGGCTCGAAGCAATCGGAGCATACTTGATGGCAGTCAACAAAGAGATCGACGATCAACAATACAAGCAGACGCTCGCGAGCGTGTTTCCGACACAGTTCGAAGTCGGCTCGTTGGCTGATCGGTTGCTGACCCGCGGACGCGACTAGCGGGTGATCGAAGGCGATTCGAAGAGGCCCGGGGCCGATTGGGGCAATCGCGACGGGCCATTGCGAATCGACATCGCGGGAACGTGTCACGAACCGCGTGGCAGTTCCACGGTGGCCACGGTGCCCTTGCCGACTTGGCTTTCGAAATTTAATCGCCAGCCGAGTTGTTGAACCACGTTGCGGGTCAGGAATAAGCCCAGGCCAATTCCGCGTCCGGGTTCCTTGGTCGTAAAGAACGGTTCACTGATTCGCCCCAACACTTCGGCCGACATTCCATCGCCGTAGTCGGAAACGATGAATCGAACCTGCCGCTCGTCCACGTGCGTTTGCAATTGCACTCGGCCGCCACCCGAGGCATCCAGGGCGTTATGAATCAGATTGCGGACCGCTTGAGCAACCGCCTCGGTGGGCACCAACAATTCGGTTGCCTCGATATGTTCGGCTTCGTCAATGACGTCCAACCGGTGAGGGTCGCGAACCCCTTCGATCGTTGCATCGATCAAGTCGCCGAGCGTTGTTCGCCGCATTGGTTCACCCACCGAATCGCCCGCGGCGGCTCGCATGCGACCCAATATTTGTCGACAACGCTCCAGTTCATCGTCGATCAGACGCAAGTCTTGTTCGACCGATTCGGGAACATCGGTGCTTGACAGGTGCCGCGACAATTCGCGGGCGACGATGTCGATTGTCGACAATGGCGTGGCCAATTCGTGCGCGGCCCCGGCGGCCAGCGTTGTTAACCCTTCCAATCGACGACCGGCCTCCTGGTCCTCCTGCAAACGCATGAGTTGCTGATAGTAGCGCAGCGATTCATTGGCCGTGCGCGACACAAAGTACGTCACAACGCTGGCGCACGTCGCAAAGGCGGCGATCCGGGCGACAAATCGCACGGTGCCCGCCGGCGTTTCACCCTCGATAAACAACGGCAAAGGAGGCGCGAAGGTCAGCAGCCACGCGTACCCGCACACCGCCGCAATGGTCAGCGTCCAACACGCCGGAGCCGCAATCATGACGCCGCCGACAGCCAAGTTGACGAAAAAGAAAAACGAGAATGGATTTTCGACACCGCCGGTCGCGTGCAGCATCGCCGTCAGCGTGATCAAATCCAACAACATTAACGCCAGGGCGATGCCCGAGTCGCTGGGCTGGCGACGATCCGGCTCGCTTTCCCGGTGACGCGACAACCAGGCGTGATAAACGACGTTGGTGACCACGGTGACGCCAATCATGCCGCCAAGAAAACGGTACGGCAGGATGATTGGGACCGTCGCCCAGGTGATGAAAATCGTCAGGCACTGGCCCACGACGGCAAACCAACGCAGCCGCATCAGCCACACCGACGACCCGAGCCTGACAGGAGCGACAAGGGACAGGGCACGCTCGGGAACACTGAGGGCACGCTCGGGAACGCTGGGCATGTGGCAAGAAATCGGTGCTGGGAAAATCACGGTTTGTGCGCGAAGGCCGATACGGCGGAAATCCCCGTGAACCAGGAAATTGCCTGCAGTGAGAAATCCGCCATCGCTATGATAAAGCAATGAGTTTTCCCAAGCGTCCGGTCGCCAACCCCGCCGCTGAATGCCGGTTGGTGGTGGTCCAGGATAATTTGCATCAATGCCCGTACCTGGACGACCAAGTCGCCCGGATGCCGCTGGAATTGCCCATCGGTCCGGTTACCGGCAAAGTCACCGATTGGCTGTTGGAACGCGGCTACCGGCGGAGCGGAAACTTCGTTTACACAACCCAGTGCGGTGGATGTCGGGAATGCAAACCAACGCGTTTAAGGCCGACCGAATTTCGCTGGGGCAAATCGTTCAAGCGAGTGCTCGCGCGTTGCGAGCGAGAACTCACGTGGACCTGGGGCAAGCCGGGAGCCGATCAGCGGCGTGTTGATTTGTTCAATGCCCATCGCGATGGACGAAACCTGGGCCGCGACGATCACCGGGTCACGCTGGATTCCTATCAAGCGTTCCTGACCGAAAGTTGTTGCCACACGATGGAGCTTGCGTTTTACCGCGAGGGTTCGCTTATCGGGGCGTCGATCGTCGACGTGGGCCAGCGAAGTTTGTCGGCGGTCTACACGTATTTCGATCCTGCCGAATCCAATTATTCGATCGGAACCCTGGCCATCCTGCGACAGGTGCTGTGGGCCCGCGAACACGATTTTGATTGGTTGTATCTGGGAATGTACGTCGCCGAAAATCGCCACTTGAATTACAAGGCCCGCTTCGGTCCGCAGCAGCGCTTGATCGATGGCCGCTGGGTTACGATCGACTAAGCGAACCACCGCCTTCGCATCCGGCTGCCGCCACATCACCCATTCAAGGTCCATCACCCATTCAAGATCAAAGAAACCGGGCAGTGATCCGACCCCATCACGTTGGCAAGGATTTCGGCGGACTCCACCGCGTCCCAGAATGACGAAGCGACCAAGAAGTAGTCGATCCGCCACCCGATGTTGCGTTGTCGCGCACCCCCGCGATACGACCACCAAGTGTATCGGTCCGGCTGGTCGTCGAATTGTCGAAAGGAATCCAACCACCCGGCATCGAGCAACCGTGACAATCCCTCGCGTTCTTCGTCGGTGAAACCGGCCGAGCGGCGATTGGCTTTGGGCCGCGCCAAGTCGATTTCTTGATGAGCACAATTCAGGTCGCCGCAAACGATCACCGGACGCTGCCGCGAACGCTTGCGCAGAAAGCTCAAAAAAGCCTTATCCCACAGTTGTCGGTACGCCAGCCGTTTCAATTCGTTCTGCGAATTGGGCGTGTAAACATTGACGAGGTCGAATTCGCCGAAGTTGACCGTCATCACTCGACCTTCAGCGTCGTGTTTTTTGACGCCGATGCCCGTTTCGATATCGATCGGCGTGACGCGACTCCAGACCGCCGTGCCGCTGTAACCGGCCTTTTCGGCGGAGTGAAAATGGACGTGGTAGCCCAAGGCTTTCAGCCAGCTCGTATCGACCTGTTCGGCGCGGGCTTTGGTTTCCTGCAAGCAAAGAACGTCCGGCATCCGGTCATGCACCAGATCACGCAGTCCCTTGTCCATCGCCGCGCGGACGCCATTGACGTTCCAGGAAATCAATTCGCGAGGGATGGAAGCAGACGGCATCAGCGTGAAAGATTCAAAAAGTACTTCGCCTTTCCGAGGCGAAAAAAACCGACGCGGAGGTTTAGCTGCCCACAGGGAACCTGTGAAGCACGGCGTCGGGCAGGCTTTGAAATTCTGTCGGCGCGACAAACAGCTGCCCCGCTGCCGGGCATTCGGCCTGCTGTGCGGCGGTGAAATTTTCGATCGCGGTCGTCATCACCAAGTCCACCCCGCGGTCACCTTGCACCCATTGGGGACAGGTATTTTGCGGCGACCCGGGCGTTTCCCAAATTTCGATGCATTCGCCGGTTTCCAGGTCATAGCGTCGTGCTTCCCCAAACGCGGCAACCTCGGGACGGAACATCGAAACGACCGTGGATTTCCCATCGGGGCACAGCGTTTGTCCATCGGGTACCGCGGGGTCCCCGGCGAAATCAATCACCGTCTGCGGCGTCGAAAGCGTTCCCGCAGCCATGTCAAGCGTGTAACGGACGACTTTTCGCGTCGGCGAATCGATGTCCAAGAAGACAACATGATCGTCGTCGGCGGCCAGGATCGCCTTGCCGTTGCTGCACAACTGGTCGTTTCGCAAGCGAATCAGTTTTTGGTCGGTGCCGCGAAACAGGTACAAACCTGCTTTGGTGGTTTTGAATTCCAAATCCTTGGTGCCAAAAATCAAGTGGCTACCCAGGGCAATCCCGTCGTTGATGATCGTTCCCGAAACGTCGGAATCGACGCCGTCGCAAAAGGGTGACCACGATTGATCCTGGATGTTGAACATGCCGAGTTGGCGTTCCAGTCCGATGACAAACACGTCCTCGCGATCGGTGGGAAACGCAAAGCCGGGTCGGCCGGGCAGCGGAAAACTGCGATTCGTGCCGGTCGACAAATCCAGGATGTTCAGGCTGCCCTCGGTTTCGTCGGCGCCGTGCTGGATGGCGACCCAGCTGATGCGGTTTTTGCCCAGCGGAAAGGGCCCTTCGGGTAAAAATTTTAGCTTGGCGTCTTGGTCGAACGCGAGGGCTTGGGCGATCGTGCGGCGAACGGACATTTGCGGGTCGTGTCCTTATCGATGGACATGGGTCATGATTGACAAAGGGTTAACCTGACCCACGATACCGCCCGAACCGACCCCGGAAAACGACCCGCCGTTTCAAGCTTCGATGCCGAGTCGGATTTCCCAACCTGGAGCCCCCGACTTTGGATCTTTTTATTATGCGTCGCTTCTCGTTTTGTGCCGGCCACCGCTTGGTGGGGCACGAAGGGAAGTGTCAAAACCTGCATGGGCACAACTACGTGGTCGAGGTCTATGTGACCGGTCAGGAACAGGACGACGTCGGACGCATCTTGGACTTCAAACTGCTTAAAAACGGCATCAAGGGTTGGCTGGACGACAATTGGGATCACACGTTCATTTTGTGGAAGGAAGACGCCAACGGGTTGCACGCGATTCGGCAAAGCGAACCGCACCGGATTTATGAGTTGGACACCAATCCGACCGCCGAAAACATGGCGATCCATTTGCTTCGCGATGTCTGCCCCAAAATTTTGGCCGGCAGCGGGGCGACGGCGTTTCGAGTCCGGTTGTGGGAAAGCGAGGAGACCTGCGCGGACGTCACGATCCGGCCGGACGAAAAGTCTTGATTTCCGCGGGATGCGTTTCCAAGCGTCCGCCGCCGATCAGGTCGATGCAGTACGGAACCGCCGGAAAAACGGCATCCAGGCATTCGGCGATCGCTTGGGGTTTGCCGGGCAGATTGATAATCAAAGTTCGGCCACGAATGCCCGCGCACTGACGTGACAAGATCGCCGTGGGCACATGGGTCAGCGAGACCGCTCGCATGCATTCGCCAAAACCGGGCAACATCTTGTCGCAAACCGATTCGGTCGCTTCGGGTGTCACGTCCCGCGGCGCCGGCCCCGTGCCGCCGGTGGTGATGACCAAGTCGCATCCGCTTTCGCTGAGGTCGCAAATCGCCGCTGCGATTTCGTCGGTCTCGTCACGCACCATGCGTCGCCGCGGCGTCCAGGCGTTTGCCAACACGCGCGTCAAATAGTCGACGATGGCCGGCCCACCCCGGTCCTCGTACACGCCCGCGACCGCGCGGTCGGAAACGGTCAGGATGCCGATTTGAATGGGGTTGGTGTTCGTCATGGTTGGCGTGTTTGGCGTGTTCGTCAGGGTTGTCGCGGGCCTTAATCGCTCGTGTCGGGGCGGTGCGTCAACAGTTTGCCGATGGTTTCGTCGGCCCGCTGTAAACGTTCCAGCAGCGTATCGACTTGCTGCCGCGTGGCGGTCGCATTTTGGCACAGTGCCGATTCCAGTTCGCCCGCGATATCCACGATGTCTTGCAGGCCAACGGACATCGACGCGCCCTTGATGGAGTGGGTGACGCGGGCCAGAACCGGCTTGTCGCCTTCACGGTCGGCTTGTTGCAGTTGTCGTGTTAGCGAGCGAACTTCACGACGATACAACTTGACCAAATCAAAATACATTTTCCGGTCGTTTCCGACCAATTCAAAACCCGTAGCAAAATAGGATTCCAAATCCATTTCGTGCTCGGGTGCAAGTCCCTGATCTTCGCCAACCGGATCGTTGTTTTCGGACGTTTCAATCGCAGGTGGCTGATGCTGCGGGACCGTTGTTCGATCCACGGCAAGTTTTGCGAGCCGCTGGCGTAGCACATCCAAACGAATCGGTTTGGCGATGTAGTCATCCATGCCGGCTTGCAGACA
>JBCCRW010000074.1:0-17834 GCA_039201055.1 Planctomycetota bacterium
GTTGGGGATGGCCGCTCCACCGGGAAGCTGCATCACCAGCCCCAGGTCGAATTCAAACTGGATTTGGCCGAGTCCATCGGGCGCGATCGTGAAGCCGAATTGACCACTGTCCAAGATTACCGACGGTTCGGCGGCCCGCAATTCCAAAGCGTTGAATTCGACTTCGCCGGCGGTGTTGAAATCGAAGCGAATTCGCACGTCGTTGTGACCCGCCCAAGGGGCCAGCGTCACCCGTGCTTGTCGCCATTGCCCATCGTCGAACAATTGCTGGACCATTTGGGCACGGCCGTCGGGGTTGACGAAGCCGTTGATCGTGACGTCGATCTCGTCTTCGCTGTCCAACAAATCGTTGTCGACAAAACCACGTGGGTCGTTGTTGGTCGCGACCAAGGTCCAATCGCGATTTTGTTCGCTGTTGACGTACACGCGGAACGAATCGCGACTGGTCGCCGCACTGTCAATCAAGCTATTGGCGTCTTCGGTATCCAGCAGATAACTGAAATACATCGTCGGCAGATCGTCGGCCGCGTAGCCACTCAGGTCCAAGGCGTAGCTTTCCACGCCACCTTGGGTTCCGCCGGGGAAATTAAACGTGTCCAGTGCTTCAGTCGGGATGGCCGCGTTGGCAATGCCCAATTGTCCATCAGGATCGTCGAATCCAAAGCGGAAGCTATTTTGCCCGTCGGCGGCCAAACGCGATTCGTCAAGCGTTTCGGATGTTCCGTGACCGGCGACGTCGCCGTCGACATCGGTGCGGTGCCACAGGTTGACGTCCAACTGCGAAAACGCAAAGCCGATCACTCCGCCACCATCGACGTCGATTTCGCTTTCGGCAAACCCCAGGATGTCCAGCCGCGTTCCAAAGGTGTCGACCGCGATCATGTCGCCACCGGCCGTCATCAGGAACAAAGCGTCGCCGTAGGTCTCAATTCGTTCGGGTCCGCGAGCGATTGCGGTCAACGGAATCGGGTTGCCGTCTTCGTCTTCGATCACGCGAACCAATTCGCCGACCGTCGGCGCGTCACCACGGACTGCACCGGAGACATCGGGCACCGAACCGATCGGCACGCGAATCAAGTGGCCTTCGTTGGTGACCGCGTAAAAGTCATTTCCGAAATCCGTGATTCCGGTAACCAAGAAATCGTCTTCAAAGCCGGGGTTGGTCGGATCGGGCAGCGCGATGCGAGCCATTTCGACCAACTGGGTGCCGGCACCAAAGGTGCGTTCGGCTCCCTCGCGTTCGCGGGTGGCCGAATTGATGACTTCGCCGGTCGCCGGATTTAGACGGTATAGATAATTTTGTGCCGGCTGGAACGGGTTGTTTCCGATGATCGCGTCATCGGGTCCAAGGATGGCCTGATTGAAATACTGGGCCCCGCCAAAACGTCCGCCGACACCCACCATTCGGTCAAGATTGAAGACGCCCGGGTCACGATAAAAATGCGTCATCGCGCGGATCTGGACGCCGATATCGTGCTGTTCGATTTGATCGCCAACGGCGATAAACGTGTTCAACCCGTGGTCGCCGGCGGCCGTGATGTTGCCCTGGTCGTCCAGGATGAACATCTGCTGCAAGTTGGCGTCGTTGAGTTCCTCGCCGATTTGCAGGTTGTCCGACGCCAAGAACGTGTTGTTGGGCAAATCCGTCACGGCACTCAATCGCGTCCCGTATTCGGCCGTGACGGTCGCCTCGAGGTCGCCAATTTGTGGGTTGTGGATGTCAAAGCGCGACCCGGTCGCCGTGCCCCGCAGCACAAACATATTGGAGTCGCCGAAGGCAAACGGCACCGCGTTTTCGTCGCCTGTGAACGCGACACCCTGAGGCGTCGGGTTGATCGTCGTCGGCCGTACGATGGGGTCGCCAAAACGATCCTCGGCAATGCGTGCAAACCCGTTGATCGGTTCCAGGCGAATGTTGGGATTGGCCGCGGTCGCTTCGAAGTACTGCAGCAAATCCGAGGGGATCAAGGCATCGCTCACCACAACGGCGACGTATTCACCGGCGGGCAATTCGACCGTTCCCAGGAACGCATCCTGGCTGCCTGAGGATCCCCGTGACAAGTCCGTTAGATCGTTGCCCGACAGCGGTCCGGATTGATCGGCACTGACATTGGAATCGCGACCGATCATGACCAAACGCGGCGGGTCGGTGCCATCGACGCCGGCGTAATACAACAAAATCGACGTGTCCGGCCGACCCACGTTGTCGGCGTAATCAATGTCAAAGCTAAGCGGGATCAACGTGTCATCGCCGCCGGCTTCGATGGAATCGCGTTCCAGCCGGAAGTCATAAATATTGGCCGGCGATCCCGGCGTGATGTTGCCGGCGATCGACAACGCCGCGCGATCGGTGTTGGCCAAATTGCCCAAATCGATGGCCAAGTCTTCATTGCCCGCGATCACGCTGGCCTCGCCGGTCAGCGGCGAATGCAGCGGCAGCCCGCTGACGGTGATGCCCGCACTGGCGAAACGGATCTCGCTGAGCCGAACGGTGGAACCGCCGAATTCATCCAATTCACGCAATCGCAATTGCAAGCGGTAGCTGCCGGTGCTGGAATCTTTGCCCCGAACCCGGATGAAGAACTCACGGTCCTCGCCCAGTGCGCCCGGCAATTCGACTCGCATTCCCGCGTCCAGCGGGTTGATGGTGCCATAATCGTGAATGCTTCCCGAGACCGCGTTGCGCTGTGCGAACACGCCCTGCGGCATCGGCCGAGCGATCGCGCCATCAACAAAATCGACCGCCGGGTTGGCCTGATTAGCCTCGGCGTCCGAATCGTCGCTGCGGGCGATCAATTGGCCCGCACCGTCGACCAATTCGATGACGGTGTCCAGGGCCGCATCGGTTTGATCGATATCAAACCAAACCGTCGTGCCGGCTTTGGCGGTAAACGAATAGCTGTCGGTGTCTTCCGGTTGAGCGATTCGCCCGTGAACGGTGAAGCCCAAACGGAGGTTATCGTCGGAGGCCTTTTCGCCGGTCGCCAGGGTGCCCAAGGGCTGTGGCGAAATCGCGTTGGAATCACCACGTGCTTCCAACGAACCTTCGGCTTCGACCACGGTGGCGACATTGCGATCGTTGCTGAATTCGAACAACCGAACGCCGGCCCAATCGCCCGGTGCGCCCGCCGTCGGTCCGTCCCCACCGGTGTCCAAAAGTGCCGCACCCGACGGCGTGAAGCCTGAACCGACCGTGTCGTCGGACAAGCTGGTCAGCACGACGGGGAAACCCGGTTGGCCGATCACGTGCAACGATCCGCCGATGCGATCGTCGATGTCCAACGCCCGTCCATCGGCGGTCAGACCGCTGCCATCGGTGAACTTGACGACCAAACTTTCATCGCCGCGGCTTTGCAAACGCAGCCCGCCGACGGTGTGCAGATCGACCACGCGCAAGTCTCCGTCAACGACGTGCACGATATCGGTATCGTCCAACGCGACCGCGGTGTTCAAAATTTCGCTACGAATGCGAACGCCGGCGACACCGCCCTCGCTGATGCGGTTGTCTTCGATCAGCGGGCCGTGGTTGCCCGGCCGCACGTCGACCAAATCGACACCACCGGTTTGCCGACCGGCATCCCGCACGGCTTGATCAATGAACGCGTTGGCGTTCAAGCTGATCGCGGCGGTGTCGTCGCCATCGGTGCCAAAGAACGAATTGCCGACCAAAATGGGCTGCGATGCGACACCAAAAATCACCGCTGGCTCGTTGGGCCCGCGTCCGACTCGGTTTTCCTGGCTACCGGCCACGCCGGTCGTGTTGGATTCAAAGCGCGTGTTGGTGATACGGACGTCCGATTGCAAAAATCCGACCGCGTTGAAGCCAACGCTGCTGCCGCCGACAGTCGATTCGCCGCCGCCAAATGCGATCACCGCGTTGTCGATCGAAACACGCGAAAACGGGTTGGCAAAGATCCCCGCCCAATCGCCCGGTGCACCCTGGCTTTCGCCATCGCTGGTCGTGTCAAACGAACCGGCGGCACCGTAGCGATCGTCGAAGCGCGAGGTGAACACAACGGGCAAACCGTTGTCGCCTTCGGCGATCAAGTTGCCACCAAATTCGGTTTCGATGTGCAGCGAATCGCTTTTGATGACCAGCCCGGCGTCGATGACCAGTCGGGCATCGGGCTTGGCCGTAAACTCCGATGCAGCGATCGGATTGATGGGTCTTGGAGTCAGCAATCCGTCGACGTGCGACGTGTCGCTTCGGTTCAGTTCTTCGACCAATTCGAAAGCACCAACACCACCCTGGCGGCGATACAAACGTCGGCTGACAAAATCTCCGGTGGCCACCGGCAAGTCGGTCAATTCAATATCCGAATCGGCCGGAACGGAAATTGCCACGGTCGCGGCGGTCGGCAGGGTTTCGACACCAAAGCGATCGATAAACGCCAACTGGTATTCGTAACTGCCCGCTGGCAGAGATCCGGTGCCAACGTTGGTCGGCGCGATCTGGGTCAGCGTCAGCGGATTGGGCACTTCGGCCAACGACAAACCACTCGGATTGCCTTCGATGATCAGATTGTTGCCCAACACGTGAACGATGTCGGTGTCGTCAAAGCGGGCCGAGGTGCGAAGTTTTTCGCGGCCACCGCTGGGCAACACGTCCAGTCGCACCAGCACGCCATTGATCGTGTTGTCGGTCAACGTGTTGCCGTACATCACCGGCCCCACGCGGTCGTAGTCGGGGACGAACGCGACATCGCGTTGGTAACGCAAGTCGTTGAAGCGGGTTTCTTCGAAGCTGTCCGGGTCGGCGCTGATGGCCGAATCGGCCGAGACCGAGATCTGGTTGTTGATCAGCGTCGGCCGGGCGGCATCGAGTCGCAGAGGCGCGATCGGGGTCAATTGCCCATCGATGCGGACCGAACCGCCGCCGTAGCGAATGTCGGCGCCGGCGACGTAGTTCAAAAAGATGCCTTCGCGTTCCAGTTCCAAGCGACCTTCATCGCGATCGCTGGCGTTGCGGATATCGATTCCGCCCCAATCGGCCGGCGACGGAGCGACCTGCAGCGGGTTGCTCTCCAAGCCAAATTGAGAATCGTTCAATGACGTCATGAAGACGGGCAAGTGCGGCACGCCCAAAATTTGCAAGGCGCCGCCGGAAGCATCGACGCCGCTTTGACCGCTGCCCACGGCAATCCGGCTGCCCAAGAATTTGAGCACGCTACCGGCGTCGATCATCACCGTGACGTCTTTGGGGACGACCAAATTTTCGCCGTCATCCAGGGTGCGATTCAGCGACTCGATGCGGCCGATTTCATAGGCAAAGTTATCCTCGGCGTTGGCAAAATTGGTCTGCGGCAAACCGACGACACCGTCGGCACCGGCGTTGCCGACCACACGAACGATTTGTCCCGGTGCGACCGCCGCCATCGCGCTGGCGATCGTTTGATAAGGGTTGTCAAGCGAACCGTCGCCGGGCTGGACGTTCGAAGCGTCGACGTACAGCGTGTCGCTCGCTTCAGCGGCGCGGAACCAGAAATCAAACGCCCCGCCGGCGACGCCATCGCCATCGCCGTCGATGGGCGTTCCCGCCGCGTCCAAAATTTGGTTGGTTGCCGCCGGCGTGAAGTTCAGCAGCAGTTGATAATCGCCCTGGCTGCTACCGCCGCTACCGGTCCCATCGACGTTGCCATCAAAGTCTTCGTTGCCTGACGCGGTGACGGCGACAAAGTAACTTTCGCCCGATTCCAAATCGAACGTGATCGACGAATCGTTACCGAACAAATCATCGTTGGACGCGACCAGTTCCGGACCCTCGCTGGTCTCGCGGAACAACTGCATGTAGGTGTCCAGCGTCGAACTTCCCTGCTTTCGTTCGGCAAAGGTCTCCGCCACCAACACACCGTCCTCGGGTGCCGTGATGCGGTAGATGTCGACGTCGCGGTTATCCGGCCGGTACAGATGCCGGCCATGCAGCACATCATGGTCGCCGGGATATTGGAATTCGTCCGTGCCGCCGGCGTACACGGGCTCGTTGCCCATGATCGTTCCACCGGGCAATTCGAACGTGCTGCCCAGTCCGATCGTGTGTCCAATCTCGTGCAGCGCGACTTCAAAGAACGAAGGTTGGCCGGCCAGCGTGCCGTAGCCGTCGTACCAACTTTCCGCGCTATCAATGATCGCCAGCGCACCAGGTATCGCGGATGAAAACCCGAGCAACCCGCCCGCCCCGCTGGTCTGGCCCAAGGCGGCAAGATCACCCAGCACAACGGTGATGTCGCCGGCGCCGCTGGTTTCGACAAAATCGACGCCCAGCAATTCGCCGTACAGTTCAAAGACTTCGCGAACGCGCCGAATTTGGGTCGGGTTGATCGATGTAAATAGCGGCGTCCCGTTGAAGTCGGCGCCGTAGGCTTGATCCAGGGAAAACGTGTAGGTCAGCTGCTGGATTTGTCCATCAACATCGGTCCCGACTTCGAAGAAATGATTTTGGTCACGTTGATCGCGGTGACCCGGGCCCAAATTGCTGCCCGGATAATCAAACGGCAATCCCGTATCGACGATGCTTTGCGACAAACGCACCGATGCAAAATTGCCAAAATCGGTAATCTGTTGGGCCGCGGCAAAGGTCGATGCGGCATCGGCAACCAAACCCAAGTCGGTTTCTTGTGGCGGCGTGGTGGTGACGGCAACGGGCAGCGAATCGCCAATCTTCAAACGGAACGCGCCGGTGCCCGCGAGATCCTCCAGGTCGGCGGCGAATTCCAACTGGACTCGATTGACCTTGACCTGAATGTCGACCGGCGCGCCCGTGATTGGATCGGGAAGCGTCTGCGTTTCGAATTGCACCGGAGTGACGCTGATCGGCAAATACGACACATCGTCGGTGTTTTCGGTTGTGTCGGCGGTGCGAATCAGTTGATAAAAACTGGGATCGACCAGCGAGGCCGTTCCGCCGCCGGCAAACAAATCATCGTCGTCGAAGTACACATCGATTCGCTCGCGATGATGATCCAAGTCGCCGCTGGCATCGCGGGTGATCGGTTGCGGCACGATGGCATTGATTCGCGCGCCCAATTCCAATTCGAAATCAATCGTGTCGCGGTCGGTGCCGCGCGTTCGCGGTGCGAATGCGTCACCATTGGTCATTCGCAATGCCATCGGGGCGTCGCCACCGAGCGTCAACGCATCGGGCTCTTCACCAAAGACTTCCAAGCGATACCGATCATCTTGCAGCGGCTCGGCGAAACGCATGATGATCGTGCGGTCGTTGTCGCCCAAACCAACGAAGCCCGGGGTGATCAACAAATCGTCCGCCGTGCCGGTGCGTCCGTCATTTCCGGCGCGGCGAAGCCGCACACCATCGGCGATCGTCTCCGGATCAATGCCCTGTTCTCCGGTGAAACGAAGTGTTAATTCCGTCGGTGCCGATTCCCGCAGGTTTAGCGCGTCGCGGCGCAATACTTCATCGGCGTTGGGCGTGACGCTGATCAATCGCAGCGAGTCGGTGTCGCGGGCAAAGTCCGAAGTCTCGCCAACCGACAAATTGAAGTCGTAAAGCTGGGTGTTGCCGGTTCCAAACACCTCGATGAAATAGGTGCCGTCGGCGGCGAGCGAGAATTCATCGATAATTTCGGCGACGCCCGCGGCCCCTTCATCGACGCGAATCAATTCGACGCCGAACGGGTCCAAAATTCGGAATCCTAAATCGCCCTCGCGAAGTCGATCGACCGGCACATCGGGTCCACCGAATTGCGGTCCGGCTTGGTATTGCGATCCCGTCGGCGTAATCGACAAGCTGATGTCGGTGCCGCTGCTGATCGAGAACGAAAACACATCGCGGTCGGTCGCGCCATCGTCGATCGACAAACCAACCTGGTCGACGACCTCGGCATTCAAGTTGCCGAAGTCAAACGCGGTCGTCGTGGTGTCGTTGGGCTCGGCATAATCGCCGTACAAGATATGCGTGTTCCAAAGATCGTCCTCTTGGACGGTCAAGAAACCCAAATTGATAAATGGCTCCATCAACTTGGTGCCGTCGACCGGTAGCACGTGGGCCAGTCCGATGCCGTGTCCGGCTTCGTGCGCAAGCACATTGACCAGCCCACGGTTTTCGCCGTTGGGGCCGTCCGCGTTATTGGCGTAAAAATTGTCCTCGGTGTCGATCACCATATCGCCGGCCAGACCGATCGCGCCACCGTTCGCGGGCTCGTAGTTAAACGCGAGGACATTGCCGTTGCCATCGATACGATCACCCGCGATGCGAATATCGCCACGCACCCCGTCCACCCCGATCGCATCGGTGCGGACCATGGGCACCCCATCGTCATTGGGTTCGTAGACAAAATTCAAACCGGTTGTTTCGGAATAGCCCTCGAAGATGGATTCGAACAATCGAAACCATGGCTTTTCGTCAATCACGCCAACGCCGGCACCGCCGTAGATGCCGTCCATGAACGCGACCAAATCGCTGGTCCCAAAATTCGACTGATTTGCATTCAGAATCTGGGTGCCGTCGCGAACGATACTCCAGGTCACCGTGGCGGTATCGCCCAAATTCGGCCCCGCGCCCAAGGCGGTTTCGGACCAACGCGAACCCAGCAGGATCGCACTGGGATCGCCCGACCCCGAATCGTCGCCCGAACCATCACCGCCGGTACCGTTGAATGCGTTGAAGGTGTCACCCGAAGTACCGGGGGCGAACACGCCACGGGGCTGCCAATCGGTTCCCAAATCACCGGCGAGCAATTCGCGTTTTTCAAGTGCCTCCAGACGAGGCCGCGAGGCGGTCCGCTGTTTGCGGTTTTGCTGCTGGGTTGTGCGGGCGGGACGACGTCGGCGAGGTGGGAGACCGGGTCGGGTTCGGACCATGGAGTGATCTAGCGCGGTCGGAGGGATAAAACGTCTAAATGAACTAAGAATGCGTGACCGCGTTCTCGGTTCCGAAAAATTGCTAGATTATGCGGAATACGGCACATAACCGCGAGTTAAGTTAGTCGCCGCTGTCGAATTTTTCCAAGGCTTTCCCGGCGCTCGATCGGCTTTCGCGGCTTCCAAATCCCTACGATTGGCCCCCGAGGGCACCATGGCTGCGCGTTCAACGCTTCATTCACGACGCCAATGGCTGCGTCAAACCTCGGGTCTGACGGCGAGCGTTTTTGCGGCGTCGAGCGTCGCGGCAACGCGAAATACTTGGGGCGACGACCCACCATCGGGTGGCGAAGATCCCGAAGTCACCAAGCCCAAAACGGCCGCACCGTCGAAACGGATCGCCGACCCTGACGCTTCCGGCAACGACGCAGGCCCGCCCGGCAACGGTGCGAACCCGGCCGGCACGCCCGAAGCGATGCCCAAACGAATCGGTGGCGAAGCGACCGGCGATGTCGCCGGCGATCCGGCCGCCGATGGACAAGCTGGCGTCAAATCGAACCGGCCGCAGATTTCCAATCACGCCGTATTCACCAAACCGCTGACGTCGATGCCCGCCAAGCAGATGGCGGCCCAATTGGCTTCGATGGGATTTGGTGGCGTCGAATGTCCCGTCCGTCCCGGTGGCCGAATCGACCCCCAAAACGCGGCCGATGAATTGCCCGCCTACGTCGAAACGATTGGCCAGCAGGGATTGCAGCTGAAAATCATAACAACGTCGATCACCCGCGCCGACGATCCCATCACGCAATCACTGCTGCGAACCGCCGCGACCCTGGGCATCCGCCACTACCGGATGGGATATTACAAATACCAACGTGGGCGCGACATTCTGTCACAGCTGGCCGAATGGAAAGCGATGCTCAAGGACCTGGCCGCGCTCAATCATGATTTCGGTATCCAAGGCCTGTATCAAAATCACGCCGGCGAAAACTACATGGGTGCCGCCATTTGGGACTTGCATACGTGCGTCGCCGATTTGCCGCGAAGCGATCTGGGCGTCATTTATGACCTGCGGCATGCCGTTGTCGAAGGCGGCAAATCTTGGCCCATCGCCTGGCGTTTGATCTCCGAGCACGTCGGGGGGCTTTATGCCAAGGACTTCAAGTGGGAAAACAACCGCGTCAAAAACGTGCCGCTGGGAACCGGTTTGGCGACATCAAAGTTCTGGAAGACTTTACCCAAGGCCTTCGCGGGCCTGCCGATCTCGCTGCACGAGGAATACCTCGACCATCGCAACCCGTGGCTCGTGCCCCAACATCTGGCCGCCATCGATCGCGATTACGTAACGCTCCGCACCTGGTTATGACCCACTGGATTCCCGTCGCCCAAGCGCGCGACGAACAAAGTATCGATCAAGACGCCGAAATCCGCGGCTGGATTCGCACCCGCCGCGACAGCAAGGGCGGGTTTTCTTTTCTGGAAATCAACGACGGCACCTGTCTGGGCAATTTACAAGTCGTTGCACCGGATTCGCTTGGCAACTACGCCAGCGAAATTCAAAAACTCGCCCCTGGCTGCAGCGTGGTCGTCCGCGGCAACATCATCGCCTCGCCCGCCAAGGGCCAGGCGACCGAAATGCACGCCGATGACGTCCGCGTGCTTGGCTGGGCAGACCCGGAAACCTATCCGCTACAAAAGAAACGTCACACTTTCGAAAAGCTTCGCGAATGGGCTCACCTGCGCCCACGCACCAACACCTTCGGCGCGGTCGCCCGAGTGCGCAATCGTATCGCCCAAGCGACGCACCGGTTCTATGACGAACAAGGCTTTTATTACCTGAACACGCCGATTTTGACCGCCAGCGATTGCGAGGGCGCGGGCGAAATGTTTCGCGTGACCACGCTGCCGCCGGGAAGCAACCAACCCGCCGCGGCCGACTTTTTTGGCAAGCCGACACATTTGACCGTCAGCGGCCAACTCGAAGCCGAAACCTACGCCACGGCAATGACGCGGGTTTACACCTATGGCCCCACCTTTCGAGCCGAAAACAGCAACACATCCCGCCACCTGTCCGAATTTTGGATGATCGAACCGGAGGCCGCGTTCTATGACCTGGGCGACAACATGCGCTTGGCCGAAGATTATTTGAAACGCATTTTCAAGGATTGCTTGGAACAATGCGACGAGGACATGACGTTTTTCGATCAACGCATCGAGAAGGGAAAGATTGAACAACTCCGCGGCGTCATCGATGCCCCGTTCGAACATTTGACCTACACCGCCGCGATTGAAATCTTGGAAAAATGCGGCGAAGCGTTCGAGTTCCCGGTCAGCTGGGGTACGGATCTGCAAGCCGAACACGAACGTTTCTTGTGCGAGAAACACGTCCAGGGCCCGGTCATTTTGACCGACTACCCGTCGACCATTAAACCGTTTTACATGCGGCTGTCCGATGACGAAAAAACCGTCGCCGCGATGGATGTCCTGGTGCCGGGTGTCGGCGAAATCATCGGTGGATCCCAACGCGAAGAACGCTT
Source organism: Planctomycetota bacterium (assembly GCA_039201055.1). Taxonomy (GTDB): domain Bacteria; phylum Planctomycetota; class Planctomycetia; order Pirellulales; family Pirellulaceae; genus Rubripirellula. The sequence continues at coordinate 11,355 of JBCCRW010000074.1, forward strand.
GGACGTGCTACAGGCCCGCATGAAGCAGCAGGATTTACCCGAGGATGATTACTGGTGGTATCTGGATTTGCGACGCTTTGGAACCGTTCCTCACGCCGGCTTTGGCCTCGGTTTGGAACGCGCCGTTCAATACGTCACCGGCATGACCAACATTCGTGACGTCATTCCGTTCCCGCGTTATCCCGGTCACTGCGAATTCTAAATCCGCGCTCTGATAAACCCGCTGGCGATTCCCCGTTTCATGAATCGTCGGAGCCGAATTCGTCGGTACATGGTCGTCTGGCACCCAGCCCCACCGGCGCCCAGCACCTGGGCAACGCCAGGACGTTTCTGCTGGCCTACTGGGCCGCCCGTTCAGTCGGCGGACGCTTATCACTGCGAATCGAAGACGTCGATTCGCCCCGCGTGAAAGCCTGGGCGATCGACCAGGCGGTCGAGGACTTGCGGTACCTGGGAATCCGCTGGGACGGCCAGCCGTTGGTGCAAACCCAGCGTGCCCAGCGGCATCAAGAGGTTTTGCAAACACTGGTCGCCGCCGGCCATGCTTATCCGTGCACGTGCACTCGCAAAGACATTGCCGAATCGGGATCGGCGCCGCATTTCGATCACGAGCCGGCGGTTTATCCAGGCACCTGTGCGGATTGGCGCGTCGGCGACCGGATCCCCGAGGCGGGCACGTTTGCGTGGCGATTCCGGATGCCCACCGGCACGATGACTTGGGAAGACGAGGTGTTGGGAAGGCAAAGCTGCGAACCCGCACTCGGATTGGGCGACTTTCCCATCACGCAAAAAAATGGCTTGCCGTCGTACCAACTGGCCGTCGTCATCGACGATCTCGATGCCGGTATCAATCAAATTGTTCGCGGTGACGACCTGCTAGCCAGCACCTTTCGGCAACTCGCGATCTTGGCGGCGATCGGTCACGCGGCGATCGGTGACGCGGGCCGGCCAGCCGAATCCCGCACGCGCGAGTTTCTACCGCCAAGCTACGCGCATGTTCCGCTGGTGATCGGTCCGGACGGACGCCGCTTGGCCAAGCGGCATGGCGACACACGATTATCGACGCTTCGCGACCGGGGAATTCGCGGGATCGAGATCGTTCGTTGGGCCGCCAAAGTTTCAGGACTTCGCGTTGGTGACCACATTGACGATGCCCTGGCCGGCTTCGCCTGGGAGAAACTCCCGCGGCACTCGGTTGCGGCTCCAGAGGACACGCTTGGCTAGACCGGCTGAGAAACGAACGCGACTGCGTCAGTTAAACGTGACCGCGTCAGCAAGACGCGGCTGGCAAAAAAGTGAAGGTGGTGGGACTTGAACCCACGGCCATTCGATTAAAAGTCGAATGCTCTACCGACTGAGCTACACCTTCGTCCGTCGTGACGGTGACCCCGGAAGAACCCGCAGTCTTTGTCAGGAATAACAAGCGGAGCGGACAGGATTCGAACCTGCGGAAGGGTTTGACCCCTTCACTGATTTAGCAAACCAGCGCTTTCGACCACTCAGCCACCGCTCCGGTCCTGAGAGGCGGCATTTTGAAGAATCCTTTTCCTCATGACAACCCGCATCTGACCGTCATCGATCACCAAAAAAGTGACTCGGGTAAAAATCGGACGCGCCTGCAGCGATTTACCGGGAAATCCCCACTGGCCGGTTGCTCACGCAAGCCAATCACACGGACGTCTTGGCGACCATTTGGGTTCACCAAACCGTCTTTGTTTGACAACTGTGACGTTTGCACGGCAACGCTTCGTTGCGCCGAGTATGGCTGTTGCAACGTACGCCGGCGGTTCGGTGGCCCGAGCGGTGCGGGGCGTCGATGTTGGGAAAGGCCGACCCTCCCCTCCCCCGGCTTTCCTCCCTCCCAGGCACCTGTTCTCTGATGAGCAAAAAAGACACCTTTCGCGTTGTCACCCGTGGCAGCGATGGCTCGCTATTGATCCGCGACTATCCGACGTGTGATCCGTTGTTGAACATGCACATGCAAATTGGCACCGACGATTGCAGCACCGATCTGGCGCTGCGCGGTATGCCCGTGTTCCGAGGATTGATTGGCCCGATGCCCGAAGGCCGCAACATCGTTCGCTATGAATCCCCGGAAGTCTTCGAAACGTTGACCAAGGAGTGGGGCGCCCCCAGACCCAAGCGAAAGCGAACACGAAAGCCGACCACGACCGCCGTTCGTCCCGAATCGATCGCAGCGGTCGCGGACGCAAATGAGATGAACGTTTAGCAGTGGCCCCGTGAGCCGCCTGCATGGAATGACCGCGAAACGGTCAAAGCCGGTAGCCGTGGGTAAGCCAGCCGAGCCTCCGGCGAGTGCTGGCGCCACCCACGGTCGACAAGCGACTCGCACCCATTTCCGTGTTCTGGCGAACAACGGCTACGTTCTGGCGAACAATGGCCATTTCCGTGTTCTGGCGAACAACGGCTACGTTCTGGCGAACAACGGCTACCGCGATCTTGACTTAGTGAACGCGTTGGCCGGGAACCGCTCCCTCGTCAACGCCCAGCACAAACACGTCCTCGCCACCGGGACCCGAAGCGCAAACCATCCCTTCACTCAACCCGAAACGCATTTTGCGTGGCTTCAAATTGGCAACCAGCACCACCAATCGTCCAATCAATTGCTCCGGTTCATATGCCGCCTTGATGCCCGCAAACACCTGCCGCTGATGATCGCCGCCCAGTGACAGCGTCAGCTTCAACAACTTGTTGGCCTCGGGCACCTGTTCGGCATGCAACACTCGCGCGACGCGCAAATCGACCTTGGCGAAATCATCAATCGTGATTTCGTCGGCCATCGGTTCGGCGGCAAGTGCCGCGTCGCTGTCGGCGTACTTTGCTTTGGCAATCGCGACGGGATCGTCGATTGTTTCGTTCGATTCGACTTTGCTTTCGTCCACCATTTTCTCCAGGGTTTCGATTTGCACTCGGTCCATCAATCGTTTGAACTTTTCAACCGGGCGATCGACCAAGGGTGTTTTGGATTGGTCCCAACTCGTGATCGGGTTACCGAGAAGGCGTCCGCACTCCTCGGCCAACTTGGGCAGCACCGGTGCCAAGTAGATCGATAACTGGCGAAACAGGTTGAGCGCCACCGTGACGACTTCGCGCAGCTTGTCCTGGCCGTCGTCGGCCTTGTTCAATTCCCAAGGCTTGTTGTGTTCCACATAGGGATTGGCAGCGTCGGCAAGCTCCATGATTTTCCGCATCGCCTTGGCATACTCGCAGGCTTCATACGAGGCCGCGATTTCGTCGCCGGCTTTGGCGGCGGCAGCAAACAATCCGCCATCGTCGGGGTAGGTTTCACACAGGCCTGTCTTCTTGGCAAATTTTCCAACACGGCTGGCCAAGTTAACGACTTTGCCGACCAGGTCGGTATTGACCTTTTCGACAAATTCGTCCCACTTCAAATCGATGTCTTCAACGCGAGCGGACAACTTGCTGGCAAAGAAATAGCGAAGTTGTTCGGGATTGCCGTATTTCAAAAACGTTTCCGCCGCGATCAGCGTGCCATCACGCTTGGACATCTTGCGGCCGTTGATGTTCAGAAAGCCGTGGATGTGAACGGCCGTGGGCAGGTTGTAACCGGCGGTCTCCAGCATCCCCGGCCAAAACAGGGTGTGAAAATACGTGATGTCTTTGCCGATGAAGTGGTGAATTTCCACGTCGTCGTTTTTCCAATAATCCGCCAGAGACTTCCCGTGTTTGTCACACCACTGCGACGTGCTGGCGATGTAGCCGATCGGTGCGTCGAACCAGACGTACCAGTAATTGCCGGGTGAATCAGGAATTTCAAAACCGAAGTACGGTGCCGGTCGGCTGATGTCCCAATCGCGAAGGTCATCGGAAAGAAAGTGTCCTTTTAGATAGTTGGCGATCTCCGGCTGCAACGCACCGGAGCGATCGACCCAACCGGTCAAAAAGTCACGCAGTTTGTCCAACTGCACGAACAGGTGGGTGGCTTCTTTGATCACCGGCGTGGCGCCCGACAGCGTGCTGACCGGATCGATCAATTCGGTCGGACGATACGTTTGACCGTTGTTGCAATTGTCGCCGGCTTGGTCCGCCATTCCGCAACAGGGACACGTTCCGCGGACAAAGCGATCGGCCAGAAACGTTTTGACCTCCGGGTCGTACAGTTGTTCGATCGGCCGCTCGACGACCAAATCGGCCTCACGAAGCGCCTTCCAAAACTCCGCGCACAACGCGCGATTTTCGTCGCTGTGGGTGCTGCCGTAATGATCGAACGAAATGTCGAAGCCGGCAAAATCGCGTTGATGGTTCTCGCTCATCTCGGCGATCAACGCCTCTTCGGCGCGGCCTTCGTCTCGCGCACGGATCATGATCGCGGTTCCGTGCGTGTCATCGGCACAAATGTAAACCGCCTCGTGTCCACGCAGCCGTTGGAAGCGGACCCAAATATCCGTCTGCACGTATTCCACCAAATGCCCGATATGGATCGGGCCGTTGGCGTAGGGCAACGCGCTGGTCACCAAATATCTATTCATGTTTGTATTGATCGAGACGTCGATAAAGGGTTCGCGCGCCAATGCCAAGGATTTTGGCGGCTTCCTCGCGGTTGTCGTTGGTCAGCTTGAGCGTTTCCTCGATGGCCCAGCGTTCGATCGCGGCGAGCGGTTGTCCGACCAGGTCGTTGGGGCCGGCGGCCAGCGTCGCGGTTTCGATTTCGTCGTTGCTGGCTTGGCCGCCCAAATCCGGCGGCAGATCATCAATGTCCAGGGTTCCGTCGGTGTCCAGCACGACCATCGTTTCGACAAAATTGCGAAGTTCGCGGATGTTGCCGGGCCATTCGTAACCGTGGAAACGCTTGGTGACTTCCGGCGAAAAGTTGGCCTTTGACTTTTCGTATTTTTTCAGAAACTGTTTTCGAAAATGATCCATCAGCGGCACGATGTCGCGTGGCCGATCCCGCAGCGCGGGCAATTCGATCGTCACGACCTTCAGGCGATGGTACAAATCGCGGCGAAAACCACCGGCGTCAATCATGTCCTCCAGCGGCCGGTTGGTCGCACTGACCAAACGCACGTTGACCTTGATCGACTTGTTGTCGCCGACGCGTGTGATGCGATTTTCCTCCAACACACGTAGCAATTTGATCTGAGTGCTCATCGGCATATCGCCGACTTCGTCCAAAAACAGCGTCCCCCCGTTGGCGTAAACAAACGCACCTTCGCGATCGGACACCGCATCGGTGAACGATCCTTTGACGTGACCGAACAATTCGCTTTCGACTAAGTTTTCGGCGATCGCGCCGGTGTTCATCGCGACGATTCGCTTGTTGCGTCGCGGACTGTTTTGATGGATGGCCTGGGCGATGATTTCCTTGCCGGTGCCGTTTTCGCCGGTGATCAGAACCGTGGCGTCGGTGGGCGCGACGCGACGCACACGGTCGATGACCTGACGCATTTTTTCCGACGAAAAAATGATGCCCTCGAAGCCGTACTTTTCGTCCAGCCGCTGACGAAGTTCCGTGTTTTGACGCAGTAGCGAAACGGCGGCGGCGGCTTTGTCCGTGATCGCTCGCAGCCGCGCCGGCGTGATCGGTTTTTCCAAAAAGTTGAACGCGCCCTCCTGCATCGCTTCGACGGCTTTGGGCACCGTCGCGTGGCCGGTCACCATGATGACTTCACAATCAGGCAATTTTTCCTTGGTGCGGGCCAGCACCTGCATGCCGTCAAAATCGTTCATCACCATGTCGGTGATGACGATGTCGTAAACATCCGAATCAATCTTCGCGGCGGCTTCGGGACCCGAGGTGGCGACGTCGCAAACATAGCCGACCTTTTCAAGCGATTCGGTCATCGCCCGCGCGTGCGCCGCTTCGTTGTCGACGACCAACAAGCGCAGTTGCTTCGGGTCCCAATCCAAGTTGTTTTCGGCCATCGTGTTTACGATCCCGCCGCGTACCGGCTTTGCAAAGATTGAACTTTCATTTCATCGGTGCGAAGCGTGTTCATCGCTCGCACGGCCACTTGGGCGGCATCGATGGTCGTGATGCAGGGCACGCCGGCTTGGACCGCAGCGGCGCGGATGCGGCCTTCATCGGTTCGCGCCCCCTTGCCGTTGGGCGTATTCAAAATCAATTGGACATCATCATTTTTCAAATAGTCGATCAAATTGGGATGTCCTTCGGATAACTTTTTGACCCGAGTGACTTCGATGCCGCCTTCGATCATGCGAGCGGCCGTGCCGGCGGTGGCCAGGACTTCGAAACCCATTTCGACCAATTCACGCCCCATGTCGACGGCTTTGTCCTTGTGCCGCGACGACAGACTGACAAAGACCTTGCCGGTTTCGGGCAACAGGTTGCCCGCCGCGATCTGGCTTTTGGCAAACGCCAGCGAAAATTTGTCGCTGATGCCCATGACTTCGCCGGTGGACCGCATTTCGGGACCCAGCACGATATCGACGCCCGCGAATTTACGAAATGGAAACACACTTTCCTTGATCGAAACA
>JBCCRW010000075.1:0-17550 GCA_039201055.1 Planctomycetota bacterium
AGATGCCCGAGAGCAACAGGACTTCGCCGCCGACCGGTGCGACAACACGCTGGGGCGTCAGCAGGATGCAGCCACGCTTGCCGCGATCGGGCATCTTGTTTTTTCCCAGCAGTTCGCCGCCCAGGCCATTTCCAGCCAGGCAGTTTCCGCCAAAGCAGCTCCCCGTGCAGGACGGATTGCCGCAAATTTCCGAGCCCAGCAGCACCGCTCGCGGACCTTGCAGACAATCACCCGCACACGCGGCGCTCGGGACGCAGGGTTCGTTTGCAGCCGGATTGCCCGGCACGGTCGCCGGGTTCAAGCATGGCGGTGGATCGGCGGGCGTTGTAAATGCGGGCTGGGGAAACGCCAGCGGGGAAGTGGTCAGACAACTTCCCAGGCGATCCATTTTTTGCCGGTGCTTTTCGGCCAGTCCCGCGACCAAGTTCCGTCCCGCGTCCAGACAACCCGGTGTGCCACCGGTGCCGGGCAAGGCCAACGTGGTTGTCGTGCCCGGTGGTGCGAACAAACACGAACCGGTCGGATCAATCGCCGGCAAACGCAACCGGGTGCAACCGGCCGAACCCAGCACCCACACAAGCAGCATCGCGCCCAGCCAAAGCGGCGAAGTCCGTCGATGGTGGCGGGCGTGTGGTGGCATCGTGCCGAATCAGGCGGGCGGTGGAAATTTAGAATCGGACGCGGCATGGGTCCTGGGAAACCTAGCACGCCGTTGGTGCCGATCGGCGGGTGTCCAGGGGGATGCGTGAAAGTGACCCTGAAAATTATGGCCACTGCCGCCGGTTTTGCCGGTCGTAGTGGCAAGGACGGAGCAATCGCGACCATGCGACGAACGAAACATCGAGATAGGGTCACGGACGAAACATCGAAACAGCACGTATACTTCCGAGCATGTTTTCACCGTTCATCTTTTTGACCACCGCCTTATCGCCATCGGTCTGGCTGTCGATCACTTTGGCGTGCTGCGTTGTCGGTGTGCCGCTGCGAGCCTTGCCGGGAACCGTGGTGGATGACCCGTCGGCGCTGAAGTTGGGGACATGGTCGTCGCAACGACAAAAGAATGGTTACGTCGGCAGCGGCTATCGCGTCAGCGACGACCCCAAGGCGTCAATCGATTATGTCATCCAAGCCCCGGCCGATGGCGAGTTCCAATTGCGGATGATCTACTCGGCCGATGCCAAGTGGGCCGACAGCGTTTGCGTCGGCGTCGATTACCGTGGCGTCGTGCGAACCCGAATGGTCAGCCAGCAAAAGCCCGCGACTGACGGATATTACAAGGCGATCGGCCGCTACAAAATGCAGCGGGGCGAAAGCTTGAAGGTTCGCATGCATCGTCCTCGCGGCGGCAAAATGTACGCCGACGCGATGCAATTGATCGGCGTCACCCCGCCGCCGCCGTCACCCCAGTCCAAGTCCTGATCTCGAATTCTGAAATTCTTCTCCCCGAGTTTCTTCATGAACCCGAGTTTCTTCATGAATCTGATTCCGAATCGCCGTCGCCGCGGCGGTCCCGCGGCAGTTGCCCAGCGGGTTTTCTGTGCATGTTGTGTTCTGGCGTTCGCCGGTGCCGCGACACCACTACGGGCCGACCGCCCCGCTGTCGATCCCGCCGCCGACGTCATGCAAACGTTACGCAGCGATATTGGTTATCTGGCATCGGATGAATTGAAGGGACGTGGCAGCGACAGTCCCATCATCTTGAAGGCCGCGGATTATTTGGCCGATCGGATGAAGCAGATCGGCTTGAAGACGGATTTGATCAACGGCACGCCCTTCCAGGACGTCGCGATTGAATTGGGCGATCGAGCCGGCAAGCCCGAGGACAATCGTTTGGTGTTTCGCAAATCCGGCAGTGATGCGGCGATCGCGACCGCCACGCTGGGTGAAGGCATGAATCCTTTGGCCGTCGGCGCGGTTTCCGGCGACACCACCGCCGATGTCGTCTTCGCCGGTTACGGCATCACCGCCCCGGAATTTCAATACGACGATTACGCGGGCATCGACGCCAACGGAAAAGTCGTCATTGTGCTGCGAAAGGAACCCGGGATGACCGACGCGGACAGCCCGTTTGATGGCACCGCGACGACGCCCTATGCAACGTTCAATGCCAAAGTCGTCAACGCCATCGAACATGGCGCGGTGGGTTTGATCTTGGTCAACGACCCGCAGAGCATCGAGGCCGCCGTCGATGCCGAACGCAGCCGTATCCAGGGTGAAATGGCGCGGCTGACGGAAATGCGAAAACAGATCAAACGGCTGCCCGAATCGGCCATCAAGCTTCGCGAAAGCATGCTCGAGCGGATTGAGCAAATCGATGTGGGTATCGAGGCGATGGAGGCCGACGTCGACGCGGCGCGGCGTGGTTTGCTGGGCGTTACGGCGGCCGGCAGCCGTCTTCGCAACACTGCGGGCTTGCCCGTCGTGGCCATGGCCCGCGACTTGGTCGACCCGCTGCTCAGTGCGGCCGGGTCGGGTGAAACGCTCGAACAAATCGAAGCCGCGATCGATGCCAAGTACCAGCCCAAGTCGATGGTGTTGGACGATGTGACGGTGGAATTTCGCAGCCAACTACGCCCCGGGCGCCAGGTCAGCCCCAATGTGATTGGCGTGCTGGAAGGGGCCGGAAATTTGGCCGATGAAACCGTTGTCGTCGGCGCCCACTACGATCATGTCGGCATGGGCGGTTTTGGATCACTCGCGCCCGGCACCATTGCGATTCACAACGGCGCCGATGACAACGCCAGCGGCACCGCCGCGATGCTGTCGACCGCGAAATGCCTGGTGCAGCGAATGGAATCGGTTTCGCCGCGTCGGCGGGTGGTCTTCATCGCGTTCACGGGCGAAGAACGGGGCCTACTGGGCAGCAAGCACTACGTTCGCAATCCGCGTTTCCCCATCGAGGACACCGTCGCGATGGTCAACTTGGACATGGTCGGTCGGCTGCGCAACGAGGAATTGATCGTTTACGGAACCGGGTCCGGTGATGTGATGAACGAGGTGCTGGAGGCGGCGGGCAGAAAGTCCGAGCAGCGGACCGGCAAGGCATTCGACTTCCAAAAAATCGAATCCGGTTATGGACCGTCGGATCAGCAATCGTTCTATGAATATGGTGTACCGGTGCTGTTCTTCTTTACCGGTTTGCACTCCGAATACCATCGACCGGACGACGATTCCGACAAAATTAACTACACCGGCCTGACCCGCATAACCGATACAGTTTGTGACGCGGTGGCCGATTTGGTGACCCGTCCCGAACGTCCCCAGCCAATCCAGCTGGGTCGTGGTGGTCGTGCTCCCGCGCCCACCCGGCCGCAGGTCTACATTGGCGTCCGCCTGGAGGCGGGCGAGGATTCGGTGGTCCTATCGAGTGTGGTTCCGGGCGCCGCGGCGGACCGGGCCGGCATTCGAGCGGATGATCGTTTGCTAAAAATCGGGGATGCCAAGATTCGATCCGTCGATGATTTGGTCAGTGCGCTGCGAAAGTATCGCCCCGGCGATGCGCTCGTGTTTGCACTGGAAAGGGATGGGCAATCGTTGGAAACCACGGTGCGTTTGGATCCGCAACCGTAATTCAACCGGCTGCTTTGGCGGCCGCTTGGATCGGTGGTGAATCCGCCTTTACTTTCCCTTCCCAATTTTGACAGAATCGATCGCATTCGGGTGCCGTCCAAAAGAGGTGGGCGGTTGAGACTGTCACCAGCACCATCACGCAAGGAGAGCGGACGTGCGTTTTTTTATTTCTTCCATGGTCGTGGCCGCCATGTCATTGGCCGCCGCATCCCAGGCTAACGCTCAGAGTAGCCAGATCGCGGTCATCGACGTTGCCAAGATTTTCAAGGAAACCCCGGCGATTGTCGCCGAGGTGGACGCGATCAAGGCTGAAGTCGCCGCACAAAAGACCGAGCTGCAAAAACGGCAACAAACCCTGGTCGCCGAAAGCCAAAAGCTCAAGGATCACAAGCCCGGCACCGAAGGCTATTCCAAGGTCGAAGAAACGATCGCCAACATGGAATCGCGGATGCGCTTGGACATGGCGCGCACCCGCAAGGGCTTGGCCGACAAGGAAGCCAAAGTCTTCTTCGACAACTATCAAACGATTAAATACATCGTCAGCGGGATCGCCAAGGAAAACAACATCAAGGTCGTCCTGCGTTATAACAGCGAAGACATGGAAGGCGAAAAGCCCGACACGATCGTTCGCGGTGTGATGAAGAACGTGGTGTATCACGCGCCCGAAATCGACATCACGCAAATGGTCCAGCGCTATCTGACGCAACAAGCGGCCAAGCCGCAAACACGCCGCTAAACGAGCGGCCGTTATCGAAACAACGAATCGCCGCGACGAACCGTCAAGGATTGTCGCGGCGTTTCGCGCGGGTGGATCCTGACGCACCCATCGCGAGTGCGTTCACACGGTATCGCAAGTCACAGTTTGGCCGTTGACCGCGGGTGTGCGTCCAATGCTTCGAAAACAAAACACGCTGCAATCCAGTGTCGAAATTTCCGGCCGTGGTTACTGGACCGGCCAACGCGTGCGGGTCCGCATTGAACCGGCCGATGCGGGCACCGGCATCCGCATGGTGCGAGACGATTTGCCGGGATGCCCCGAGTGTCCGGCGCTGATCGAATTTCAGCAGGAGGCCGCCATGCGAACCAATTTGCAGGCCGGCGCGGCCCGTTTTGAAATGGTCGAACACGTGCTGGCCGCTTTGGCGGGCATGCGTGTCGACAACGCCCGCGTGTTGTGCGATGCGATGGAAATGCCCGGGATGGATGGCAGTTCATTGGAACTTACCCAGGCCATCGCGGCGGTGGGGACCCGGCCGCAATCGCGTTATAAGGAAACCCTTCGCATCCGCCACGAATATCGTCTGGCCCATCGCGGTTCGTGGCTGTTTGTCAGCCCCGCGGAGACCGAGGAGAGCCACTACGAGTATCAAATGTCCTTTGATCAGCCCGGCGGCATCGAGCCGCAGGTGTTTGGCGTCAACTTGGACTCGGAAAAATTTTTGCACGATGTCGCTGGGGCGAGGACGTTTATCACTGCCGACCAGGCCGCCGCGATTCGTGCGAAGGGTCTGGCGGGGCATGTCACCAATGCGGATTTGTTGGTGTTGGGCGATGACGGGCCCATCGACAACGTGCTGCGTTTTCCCAACGAATGTTCGCGGCACAAAACCTTGGATTTAATCGGTGATTTGGCGTTGGCGGGCGTCGATCTAATCGGCCGCGTCACGTCGTTTCGCGGCGGCCATGCGCTCAACGGTCGCATGGCCCGACGATTAGCGATCTTGGCACGGCGGCAGTCAATGTTGTATTCCCAAGACCGCCGGGTGATCCGCTCGGCGGCCTAAAGTCCGGATGGGAACAGGAAGTTCCCCTTTCGCGGCCCGCGAAAACCGGCTGTTTTATCGTCAAGGACGCATCCAATATGGCAACCCAGATCGCCGCCACCGCCATTGTCGACCCTCGCGCCGAATTGGGACGGGACGTTCAAATCGGTCATTTCTGTGTCGTCGGGCCCGACGTCAATCTGGGCGACGGGACGCGTTTGGAAAGCCATGTCGTGTTTATGGGTCGCGTCACCGTGGGCACGGACAACCATTTTTTCCCCGGCTGCGTGATCGGCGGCTATCCGCAGGATACCGGCTATGACGGCGCCGACACGGCGGTGCAAATCGGCGACGGCAACATGTTCCGCGAACAATGCACCGTGCATCGCGGCACAACAAAAGAAGACGGTCGGACCCTGGTCGGACACAACAATTACTTCATGGTCGGCACGCACATCGCACACGATTGTTGCCTGGGCGACCGCATCGTGATTGCCAACAACGGCATGTTGGGCGGCCATGTGCATGTGGCCAACGACGTCACCATGGGCGGTGGTGTGGGCATCAACCACTTTGCGTCGATCGGGCAATTGTCCTACGTCAGCGCGATGGCTCGGGTGCTTCATGATGTTCCGCCGTACACGATTGTCGATGGCCAACCGGCGCGACCTCGGGCGGTCAACTCGGTGGGCTTGCGGCGGCACGATTACCCGCAAGAGGACGTCGACATTTTGACCCGCGCGTTTCGGCTTTTGTATCGCAAGCGAGTGGGTGTCGAAGCGGCACGCGCGGAGATTTTTTCACGCGGGCCGATTCGCCCGGTCATCAAACATCTTTTTGATTCTTTGGACTATTCCGGTGGCGGCCGAAAGGGGCGGGGCCGCGATCGGCGAGGAAAAACGGCTGCATGAATCCGATTCGAATGGGCGTCATTGGTGCCGGACACCTGGGACGCATCCACGCCAAATTGTTGGCCGCCACCCAGGGCGCGACGCTGGTCGGCGTCAGCGACCCATCGGCGGCTAATCGCGACCGGGTGGCCGAATCCTTCGGCGTTCCCGCGTACGAAGATTTTGGCACGCTGATGCCCGAAATCGACGCGGCCGTGGTGGCGTCGCCCACCCCCACGCACGCGAGTATCGTGCGCACGTTGCTGGAAGCCGGAAAGCACGTGTTGTGCGAAAAGCCGCTGACGATCGATCCCTACGACGCGGACATGCTGGCCGCGATCGCCCGCCGCAAACGGCTGACGTTGCAGGTTGGGCATGTCGAACGATTCAACCCGGCCTTTGTCGCGTTGGGTGATCTGGCCAAGGACGTCAAGTATGTCGAAGCGACTCGGGCGTCCAGTTTCCCCGGCCGCTGCTTGGACGTCGGCGTGGTCATGGATTTGATGATCCACGATTTGGACCTGGTATTGTCGATGACCGATTCGGCCGTCCGCAGCGTGCACGCCAGTGGGGTCGCGGTGGTGTCCAGCCACGAGGACATCGCCGAGGCGCGGATCGAATTTGAAAGCGGCCTGGTCGCCAACCTCAAGGCTTCACGAATCAGCACCGGTGCGTGTCGGCAAATGCAGGTTTTTGGCCCGGGCGGATTTGCGGAAATTGATTTTCAAACGCCCTCGATCGGCGTGATTCGGCCCAGCGAGACGATACGCGACCGCGAATTTGATTTGTCATCCGCGACCGACAATCCGTTGACGTATCGCGACGCGTTGTTTGCCGATCATCTGGTGGCCGGCGAACAAACGGTCGAGCCACGCAATGCGATTTTGGATGAACTGCATGATTTTGTCGTCAGCATTCAAAGCGGCGTGTTGCCGACGGTCAGTGGCGAACAGGGCGCCGCCGCGGTGCGGTTGGCCGACCAAGTGATCGACGCCATTGGCAAGCGGCAGTGGTACGCGAGGCCAAGATTGGACGAAATCGGTCCTCATGCGGCACCGCGACCCCGCATCACGCAGCCGGCACGTCGTGCGGCTTAGTACCGTGCGGAAAACACTGGATACCGGCAGGTCCGTCAAGGGCAAGCGACAAGGCATCAGCCGTCGGTTTCGAGCGCGGATACCGGCGGCTAGTGCCTCGCCGCTCACGCCGCAACGGCGTGTCCGTCAAGGGTGAGCGACAAGGCGCGAGCCGTTGGTTTCGAGCGCGGGTACCGGCGGCTAGCGCCTCGCCGCTCACGGCGTAACGGTTGGCTCGTCAAGGGTGAGCGACAAGGCGCTATCCGTTGGTTTCGGGCGCGGGCAACGCGGCGTTTATTCCGCACCCTCGCGGCGTAGCGTCAATTCGCGGGTGAGCGTCCGGCCGCCGAAAAAGGTCGGCGGCACAAAGCTGTTGTCGTCCAGTGGCACCGTGATGCGAACGGTGACCTCCGACGTGTCGCGACGTAGCCGGACGGGAATCACATTCACGCTGGCCGATGAAATGCCGACCGTCGATAAGATTCGATTGGCTTCGCCGCGAACTTCGCGGGCCGTCGATCCCGGGATGATCCCCACGCGGGTTGATTCGTAAACCGCGTTGTCGACGGTGTGCCGGATCATCGCGGCACGGCAAAATTCGAATGCCGCAAAGAAGAACAAAAATACCAGCGGCGCGACGATCGCGAATTCGATCATCGTGGCACCTCGTCTTAGCTTGCGGCGCTTCGACCCGGGCGTCCTGCCAAGTTGGGCCCCGGGCGTACAGCGGCGTTGCGTTGATCGGATCATCGCGATGTTCTCTCGAGGCATACTCAGGTGCAATCTACGGTACATCAATCGGTCATTGCGTCATCATCGTGGAAAGCGTCAACGCGATTTCGCGATACACTCGTTCCAATTCCGCACCGTCGTCGGCGTGAAAGTGTCGACCGCCGCCAATCGCGGCGACCTCTCGCATTCGATTCAAATCGGCATTGCCGCCGAAGGTGATGGTGTGAATCGTGACGTTGTCGTTGGCCAAATTCTGGGCCACGATTCGCGGCTCGGGTCCCCGGTTGTGACGACCATCGGTCATCACAATCAAGGTTCGTTCGACAAAGTCACGGTTGCGGGATCGCGCCATGATCGCGCCGCCGGCGGCCATGCCGCGGGAAATACTGGTGAAACCGCCGACCGGCAGACCGCGAATGCCGACGCGCAATTGCCTCATGTCCTCGGTCAATTCGATGTCTTCGCTGGCCGTGTCGTTATACGACGCCAAACCGACCCGTTCATCGACCGGCGTTCCGTCCAGTGTGTCGGCGAAGATGTCGATGGCGTTGATCAAGTCCGCGAATTTTTGTCCGGCCATCGAACCGCTGCGGTCGACCACCAACACGACATCGCGTTCGATGTAGGTGGCGGTGGCGGTGGTGCGGGGTTCGAAAAACGAAACGCCGAAGATGTTTCCGAAAAACAGCGGCACCGCGCCCGAGGGCGAACCGGCGGTGCGGCGTCCGTCGACGCGGACACTGTTCCGCGGCGTGTCGGCGGCCGAAAACGCAAATTTGCCATTGGCTTGTTCTTCGCTGCGACCGAATTGGAAATCACCGGCGACCAATTGCAACGGTTCACCCATGACGGTGTTGGCCGCAGCGATCTGTTGGCCGCGACGGATGGCGGCGTTCGTGTCCAGGGTTCGTGACAGTTCGGCCGCCGATGCTTTCGCGGCCGCATCGGTGGCGGCACGAAGCTCGGCCCGCGACAGGTGCATCACGGCGACGTCGATCGAGAAGGCAACGGCCACCATGAAGGCGATCATCAACACGGCGATCAAAACCATCATTGCGCCGCGGCGGCGGCGGGCGTCGCGGGGACAGGCGTCGTGGGGACAGGCGTCGCGGGGACGCTGACGCTTGGATCGGTTGGGCTTGGCGGGGTTCATCGGGGGTCTCGTCGCGAAATGAACGGTTGGGACGGTGACGCTATTCGCGAGTCATCACGATTCGTGCGGTCAGCGTGCGGTCGGTTAGAAAGCGACCCAGCAGCGGCGAATTGGCGGACGTCGACGCGGAAACCTCCATCACGACCTCCTCTCCTCGCCGCAGCGACGACGATTCGCCATTGGGAAGCGCGATCGTGAAGCCGGTGACCTGACGCGCCGCCAAAATGTTTCGGGCGCGATCACGAGCACTCGCGTTGTCGGCACCCAGCCGAGTCGCTTCGCGGACGCCTTCGTAGGCGGCCACGTTTAGTGATTGCTTCAAGAACACAAAGCTGGAAGCTTCGATGGACCCAAAGACCAGCAGCACGATGACGGGTAAACAAACGGCGAATTCAACCGCGGCAACACCGCGACGCCGGTGACTTTGTGAACGATGAAATTTCGTCATGGTTTTCAGCCTTCCGATCGCGGATTGGCCGAGCGATCCGAGTCGGCATCATCCGCCGGCGCCAGTTCGGTTCGGTCACTGCGAACAACGGCGTTGAAGTTTTCGGCGATCTCTTTCCAAAAATCGTTGCCGCGGAAGGTCAGCGGTTCGACATGGCGGCCTTGCACCGCGTCACGAAGGGCGGCGCGGAATCGCAGCATCGGTCCGGCGAAACGATTGGTCAGTCGCAAGGTGTCCCAGGCGAACGCGGGTACTAAGACCAACGACACAACAAAGAAGGGCAGAAACCGTTTGACCGTGTCGACCAACGATTCGCCCCAGCCGGCTTCGGGCTGTTCAAATAAGCGAATCCAAATCGTCAGGGCCAAGGTGTTGCAAACGAACAATAGCAACCAGTGAAACGAAATCTTCCACAGCACGCCGCCCTGAACCTCCGGGTCAACCCATTGTCGGCGGCGTTTGGTGGGCGTGATGGCGGCAGCTTGATCGGACATGGCGAGGCGCGACGGGCAAAAGATAGTTCCGGCAACAGAAAGCTCGGTATCGGACTCTAGGACACGAATTTGACGCAGGTTTCCCCGCCCCCCAGCGATCGGCATGGAAATTTGGACTTTTGATCCAAGCGAGCGCATTGGGCCGCCCAAACTCGACAAAATCACAGCCCATTCCTAGACTGCAGCGGCGGGTGCGGTGCCGCTTTGCCGTTCCCGCGGGCCCTGTCGACGCCCCCTGTTTCTCCAACTCAGCGGAATGATGCTCATGAAACGCCGATTCGCGTTTACCGTTTTGATCGGATTTTGTCTCGCTAGCCTGGCGCCGGTGATCCCGGGACTTGGCTTTGGATGCGCCGGAAAGTTATCCGCACAAGACGCCGGAGCGGGCGTCGCCGATCCGCCCGTGGGTACCGTCGACAATGGTTCCACCACGACCGAGCTTGATGGGCGGGTCGTTGAAGACGTCGACACGCAAGATGCCGGGCAAGCGGTCGTCGCCGCCGAAAACGGCCCCGGTGACAAGCCGGTCAAGGAAAAAAAGGATCAAGAATACGTTCGCTTGGCCAAGGACAAAAAGGGCCGCGATCGTGCCATGCAAACCGCGATCGTGCGTTTTGAAGGCCTGCCCGGTACGCCCTACGAAGGCCGCATCGTTGATTTGTTCGGCGTCGTGCACATCGGCCAGGACGAGTATTACGCCGATATCAACCAGCGACTTTCGACCTACGATGCGGTCCTTTACGAATTGGTAGCGCCGGACGGGACCCGTATCAGGCCCGAGGATTTGGAAAAAAGCCGCAGCGCACTGGCTCAATTACAAACCGGCATGAAGCGGATGCTGAATTTGGAGTATCAGCTCGAGAAGGTCGACTACATGGCCGAGAATTTTGTCCACGCCGACATGAGTCCCGACGAATTCATGCAGGATATGAAGAAACGTGGTGACAGTCTGCCCAAGATGTTCGCCCGCATGATGGGCGCGTCGATGGCCACCAGCGTGTCCAGCGGTGGCGACGCGGGCATGTTGATGGCCTTGTTTTCCAACGATCGTTCGAAGCAACTCAAGCGTGTGATGTCGCGTCAATTGATGGACATCGATGCGGCGACCGCCGGCATGCAGGACGCCGAAGGCAACGATACCTTGATCAAGGGCCGAAATGAAAAAGCGTTTTCGGTGTTGAAGCAGGAATTGGACGCGGGCAAAAAAAGTCTGTCCGTTTTTTATGGGGCCGGCCACCTGCCCGACATGGCTGAGCGATTGAAGAAGGATTTTCAAATGAAACCCATTGAGACGACCTGGTTGGACGCCTGGGACTTGACGCGGAACTAAAGCCCGCAAAATCCGCCGTTATCCGCTATCGCAGTGGTTGCCCTTCCGCGATTGCAAATGCTGTTTGCCGGGGTTCGGTTACGCCTCCGAGATCTCTAAGCTGTGCGACGGGGTAGAGTCCCGGCAGCGTTGAGCCCAGTTTGCTGGCGTTGCTGACGCTCAACAGGGCGTGCCGAGATGGGTGCGACTCGCATTCATTTCGTATCGAGAAGGAATAGATTTGATTTTTGCTCAATCCTCGGACGCTACGGCCACCTCCGGCCGGGGGCACGATGCCGACCCAAACCCACGCAATCCACCCGCAAACGGAAAATGCTCGGCGACTGACGAAATTGTCCGCGGGTTGCTTGAACAGCCGCCCACGATTTGTTCGAAGTACTTTTACGATCAACGCGGCAGCAAGCTGTTTGATCAAATTTGCGAGTTGGACGAATATTATCCGACACGCACCGAAACCGAGATCATGCGTCGGTACGCTGACGCAATGGTTGCCCGCATCGGCGTCCCCGCACGCCTGATCGAATACGGCAGTGGCAGCAGCCAAAAAACACGCTGGCTGCTGAAAGCGTTGCCCGCGGAAACCTGCTACGTGCCCGTCGATATCTCGGCCGAACACTTGCAAGCGTCCTCCGATCGGCTGCGACGCGAATTCCCGCGGCGGACGATCCAGCCGGTGGCGGCCGATTTTACGCGGCCCTTCAAACTGCCAGCGCCGGATTCCGGCTCCGGTGCAAGTAACGGTTTTGACGCGGATGTCATCTATTTTCCGGGCTCGACGATCGGCAATTTTGGCAAGCCGGATGCCCTTGCATTGCTGGCACAAATGGCGGCCGTGGTGCAGCCCGGTGGGGGACTGTTGATCGGCTTTGATTTGGTCAAAGATCACGACGTGCTGCAGGCCGCCTATGATGATTCCGCCGGCGTCACGGCGGCATTTAATCGCAACATTTTGCGTCATGTCAACGCGATCACGGGTGCGGATTTTGATCCCGAGGAATTCGCGCACATTGCATTCTTTGATGCCGACCACGGACGCATCGAGATGCATTTGGAAGCCCAGGGCGAGCAACGTGTGCGTGTGGGCGGGCGACGGATTGTTTTCCAGGACGGCCAGCGGATTCGGACGGAATATTCGCACAAGTACACGGCCAGCGGCTTTTGTGAATTGGCCACGTCGGCCGGCTGGGAATTTCAAGACCTGTGGACCGACGACCGCCGGTACTTTGCCGTCGCACGATTCCAAACGCCACGGGGTAGCGGGCCTTCGCCAGAAGCCGGAAGTGCCACGGGGTAGCCGGCCTTCGCCAGAAGTCCCAGGGGTAGCCGGCCTTCGCCAGAAGCCGGAAGTCTCACAAGGTAGCCGGCCTTCGCCAGAAGTCGGAAATCAGGGTGGGTCCGTGTTCTGGCGAACAGCGGCTACGGAAAATGCACTACGTGCTCTTGATGATCTGGCGGGCCAAGTCGTTGGCGTCGGGTTTCGCATCTCGGGGGGCGTCATGGTACTGGCGCATCAGCTCCTGACGCTGTTTCGGAGACATGATGACGAATAGTGGCTGCGAGACGGCGAACCAATTGACATCGTGTCGGGGAATAATCGGCAGGTGCGACACACTGCTGACCGATTCAATGGCTTCGCGAAGCCGGAGCATCTCGTTTCGCGATGGCGATCCCTTGGACGCCGCTTCGATGAATTGTCGGTAAACAAGACTTGCGTCGAACAGGGTTTTTGCGCGACGCCCATGGGGTGGACCGACGATCGGAAAATCGAAAGTGACGTTCCACTTTTCGAAAAACTTCACAATCTCTCCGGGCCCTTTGGGGTCCGGGCTATGCGGTGGCCGGAATTGATTGGCGGGCCCCTGGAACAAATTGAAGTCTTGCCACGACAAAGATGAGTCAAGTTGATCTCGCGTCAACTGACCCATCTGCAGCACGGTTTGCGCATCCGCCGCGGCGAGGACCCGATCGATGTCGCCGTGTGAACCGAACCCGATCACTTCCAGATATCGCTGTTGGTGCTCACGGGCCTCCAACCCGTTCATGGCGTTCCAGACCTTACGCAGCGTATCCTGGCTGATCATATGGTGCGCCGTATTTCCCTGGCCCGAATGTTTCTCCGGCTTTTGGCCTCGATCGGTTTGGTTCCCTTTTTCGTCCAGTGACATCGCATGATTCCCGTGGAAGGACTTTCGGACGCGTGCTGTTGTCGATGTTTGGCCTCAAAGGTTGCGTCAAAAATGTCGGGTTTTTGTCATCGGCATCAGCAGGCATGTTGACAGCGTGAATACGGTTCCGAACAGTGTTGACGGGGACCCTTTCGATGCACGGAATGTGCAACAGGATGCAGCTTGATGATTGAGCAGGTAATCGCCGGCGACGCCGCCACCGCGCAGCAGCGTTTTCGCCAGGTTCGCCGCCGCAGCGAGGAGATTTGTGCGCCGCTGTGCACGGAGGATTACATCGTGCAATCGATGCCCGATGCCAGCCCGATTCGCTGGCACCTGGCTCACACGACGTGGTTCTTCGAGACGTTTTTGCTGGGCCGGATTCCGGGTTTCAAGGCGTTTCACCCAGCTTTTGAAATGCTCTTCAACAGCTACTACAACGGTGTCGGAAAGCCGTTCCCGCGAGATCAACGCGGCTTGCTAACCCGGCCCACGGTGGACCAGATTTGGCAATACCGTCGGCATGTTGACGGCCAAATGGAAGCTTTGCTGGCGGATCCACTCGGATCGGGTTGGCCCGATTCGGACTCCGATGCCCGGCGATTGGAAATGCTATTGCGGACGGGTTTAAATCACGAACAACAACACCAGGAATTGATGCTGACCGATCTGAAACACGCGTTTTCAAAGAATCCAATCGATCCGGTTTATTGGTCCGGTGCGGACGACGACGGCTTGGATGGCTGCGATTTTGATGTTGACGCCACGCCCGTCGACACCGGCTGGGTCGACGTTCCGGCCGGCCCGCCGTTTTGGATCGGTGCCGGCGTCGACGAATTCGATTTCGAATTTGACAACGAACTTCCCCGCCATCGACGGCTGACCGACGGTTTCAAAATCGCCAAGGGATTGGTGACCTGTCGCGACTGGATCGAATTCATCGATGCGGGCGGCTATCGGAACCCGTCGCATTGGTTGTCCGCGGGCTGGCAAGCCTGTCAGGACGATGGTTGGGACGCGCCGGCGTACTGGCGGATGCACCAGAGCCGTTGGCACCAGTTGACGCTGCGGGGTCTGCGGGCGGTCGATTTGGACGCACCGGTCACCCACGTCAGCTACTTCGAGGCGGATGCCTATGCCCGTTGGGCCGGGTGTCGATTGCCAACCGAAGCGGAATGGGAACACGCCGTGCGGCGGGACGGCTTTGCCATTGACGAATCGACGCCGATCAGCCGGCCGATGAACCAGTGCTTGCACCCGAGCCATATTGATCATCCCGGACACGTTCTGCAGTCGGTGTTCGGGTCGACGTGGCAGTGGACGTCGTCGGCCTATGATGCCTATCCGGGGTATCAAATTCCCGAGGGCACCATTGGGGAATACAACGGCAAATTCATGTGCGGGCAATTCGTGCTTCGCGGCGGATCGTGCGTGACGCCACCGGGGCATTCGCGGGTCAGCTATCGCAATTTTTTCCCGCCACAAACACGCTGGCAATTTACGGGCGTTCGATTGGCATCCTGACGCCCCGGGCCTCGCTATCGTCGGCGGCGCGGAGCGCCCCGGCGGCCGAAAACGCATCGTCCAGGTCGCCGACGTTACGCAGCAAGCTGGTGACCGAGCGATGAAATTGGCACAAAAGTCGCTGCCCGACGGGGGTTTCGCTTTCCAGGGATTCACGATGCCGCCCGGCTTCGTCGAACCACACCAGCGAGGAGGGCGGATCGACAAACGCCATGCCGTTTTCGCAGCACACCTGGAGTGCCGAGGGCGTTTGGTAGTTCATCGCGTCGGACCAATGCGGCGGAAAAAAACTACCAAAGCTAATTTCGACGTGCGGTCCCATCACGGGCGGGCCGACACGGGCGTTTTCTGGGTGCCCGTTTTGACCCGTGCCGCCAAGTTGACCCGTGCCGCCAAGTTGACCCGTGCCGCCAAGTTGACCCGAAGTGCCATTGGCGATTCCGCCCGGCGTCGGTTCGGCCGCGTAACGCAGGCTTAGGCAGCGGTAATCGCGGCCCCCGTCGTCGCGGTGATGCCCCGAACTGTTGACATCAATGGGCGGGCGGCCGACCAGATAATTGCACCAATCGATCCGTTGCAGGATTTCGCCGCGGGCACTGGCACGATGCCGCTGGAGGTCCTGTTCACGCGTTTGCCGATTGTGGCAAAACACCAATTGTACCGGGCCCAGTCGCGTTGCGATCAATTCTTTCAGTCGCAAAGTTGCCGGGGCATAACGAAGCGGGAATTCGACCATCATCGAAACGCCCGAACGTTCGATCTCGTCACAAAGCGATTGATCGCTGACCGGATCGATATCGCAGTCACCGGCAAAGTAGATCGCTTTGCCGGCTCGTGCGGCGGCGACAAGCGGCAACCAACCGAGCCAGGTCTTTTCCAGCACCAGGACGGCATCGATGTCGCAGCGACGGACCAGGCACTGGTAGCCATCGACAACGTCGGCTTGAAACTCGGCGGCAATGTTTTCCGCCAGCCGTACCGTGGGGCTGAATACCGCCCGGACGTCGAATCGGTCGTGCAGCATTCGCAGGGCTGGTGCGTGGCGTGTCGCCCAGCTCTCGCCCGTTCCAATGATTCCCAGTCGCAGCTTCAAATTGTCGATTCCGCTCGCAGCGGCGTTTATCGGATGAGTCGGCCCGGGTTGAATCGGGTGGCCCAGGTTGAATCGGGTGGCCCTTCTTGAGCTCCAAACGCCATTTTTTGTGTCAGATGATCCGCTTTGTGGCCCACCGCGGCATAAAAAAACGGCTTGGCCGGAATGCCCCAATCGGTCCATTGGGTCCACCCGTGGATCCACCCAAGTTGCAGTCGAACCGAAGTTTAGCACGAAGCACGGGGGACGTTGGCGTGCCGGCTGCCAAAAATACGGCGACGGTGTCAAGAGAGATTTGGGCACAAAGTCGGACTTGGGGGTTGAGGGCAGCCGGGGCATTCCTATACTCCGCCGCAGCTTTTCGTAATGCGATTAATCCGAGTATTCGCCTCAGATTTCCCAAGTCGCGTAAAGGGAACTGTTTTCCTCAAATCTTTTCACGTTTCTCCCTGTCCGATTCACCACGGTCCCATGTGGACCTCACCAAGTCAGCGTGCTGCAGGGCAACGGTTGGTTGTCGCCGGCGGGCTGGCTGAAACGGATCTTCAAGCCCCGATTGAACGAGGTGATGGTTTATGTTGTCGGTAATTTTGGCCGTTTGCCTGTCCACGGCGATCAGCGAAAGTTCGCTCAACCAGTCCTATGCGGACGCCTATCGCGAATCCGTACGTGACCACAAGCCACTGATGGTGGTCGTCGGGGCGCCCTACTGCCCCGCCTGTAAGGTGCTCAAACAGACGACGATTCAACCGATGGCGGCCACCGGCGAACTGCGTGATGTATCCGTGGCCGTGGTTGATAAGGAACGCGACCCCAAGTTGGCCGAACGGCTGACCGGCGGCGAAAAATTGCTGCCGCAGATCATCGTGTTTTCCCAAGATGCATCGGGGGCCTGGAAACGGCGAAAATTGCTCGGCTACCAACCCAAACAGCCCGTTCGGTCGCTAATCCGGCGAGCGCGGGGTCGCTGATCCGGCGGGCCCGGGGTCGCTGATCCGGCGGGCCCGGGGGCGCTGATCCGGCGGGCCCGGGGCGCCAGGCAGGCGCTCAGCGGTCGCCAGGCAGGCACTCAGCGGTCGCTCGCTGCCAGCTTGATCGCGCGTGGCCGCAGTGTCACGTTATAGGAAGGTTCCGCGATGCCGATTTGGCTGGCCGTGCCGGTTTGGCCGGCCGCGTGGACATTCTTTCTGATAGCACCTGGCGATCATGATTCTGCCCGACAACCTTGCACACCTTATCCAAACGGATTGCCCTCTCGCGGAGCGAAACTGGCTCGGGTTGGGCGGGCCGGCTCAGTATTTTGCCGAACCGC
>JBCCRW010000076.1:0-17326 GCA_039201055.1 Planctomycetota bacterium
ACAGTCGACCAAATGCGGCGGCATCACGAATTCGTCGTTCGACGACACCAATGGGATCAACAGGAAAAGCGTTTGCGAGAAACCCTTGCCGCTTCACAACAAGAAATCGATCACGCGAAGAAACAAAGTGTTGTGTCACGAGAAGAATGGAGCAACCTTTGGAAACGCCAGGGTTTTGCGACCGTCCTCGAAGATGGCGTTGCCGTTTGGCATAGCCAATACGAGAACCTGGTCGATGCCACCGAGTCGCTCGCGTCACTGCGCAAACGCCGGGCCGATGCGGGTGCCAATATACGGCGGATCATCGACGAACTGAAAGAACACGCACAGCTTGCCGAAGATCCGTCCGACGCACGTCATTTGGACCGAGAATTAACGCGCATCCACGCAAAGGCCGAGGCACGCTGTCAAAAATGGGTTGAATCCAATCAGCGAATCAGTGCGTGGCGGGAGTCTCGCGAACAAATCGAAACGTCGCGACAAAATGCCCAGCGACAATTGGCCGAATCCAAAGTCGACCTGGAAAATTGGCAGCGGGATTGGACGCACGTGACCGGCATCCTGGGTGATTTTGGCGACGACCCGGTCCAGGCCAGCGAGCGGATTCGGCAGATCGATCGCCTGAATGCCGAATCCAAAGAAGCCGCGACACTGAACACCCGAATCGCGTCGATCACCGAGGATGCGGATCGATTTTTGTCGATGACCAAACGCCTTGCCATGACGCTGCAGGCCGATGCACCCGAGTCCGCGGCGTCGGGATCGGACATCGACGTCGCGACCGCCGCCCAGTGGATCGCGTCGTGGTACCGCCGACTACAGGAAGAGCAAGCCGCCGCGCGACAGCGGAACACACTGGCCCAACAAATCGACGCCGCCCAAGCCGAATGCAAACGCTGCGAGCAGTCGCTGCGACAATGCGAGGTGGAATTGCTGGCGTTGTGCCGCGAAGGCAAGGTTGAAACCGAAGATCAACTTCCCGCAGCCGAAGAACGCGCGGCCGAAAAACGCGTCGCCCGGCAAAACCTGTCGCAAGTCGAACAGCAATTGTCGTTGCTGGCGGGCAAGCAAAGCATCGATGCCTTCGTGGAATCGATCCGTGATTTAGATGAAACCAAATTGGCGACACAGATTGACGAGGTCCAATTTGCCGTGGCGGATTTTACGGACAAGTTGGAGGCGTCTAATCGAGAGGTTGGCGCACTGCAAAGCCAGCTTGACGGCATGGACGGATCGGCACGGGCAGCCCAGAAATCCCAGGAGATTCAATCCATTCTGGGCGATACCGGTCACGACATCCGCCGCTACGCGGTGTTGCGTTTGGCGGCGGCGATGATGCGGGAAGCGATGGATGAATATCGAAAGGAAAACCAAAGCCCCATTTTGGATTTGGCCCAAGAGACCTTCGCCAGTTTGACCTGCCAAAAATACACGGGCTTGCGTCCCGAGCCGGAGAGCAAGGGCCGTGTCCGATTGGTCGTGATCGAAGCCGGCGAGGGCGGCAACGAAGTTCCGGCGAATCAATTGAGCACCGGGACGGCGGATTCGTTGTACTTGGCATTGCGGATCGCCAGCTTGCGGCACCAGATGGCCCAGGACACCACGATGCCGCTGATCGTCGACGATTGCTTGGTCCAGATGGACAATTCACGCAGTGCCGCGGCGCTCGAAGTGTTTGGCGAATTGGCCAAACAAACGCAGGTGATTTTGTTCACGCACCACCAACACTTGGTGGATTTGTCAACGCAAACGTTGGGTCCAGACCAGGTGCATGTGCAAACGCTGGGGTAGCCGGCCCTTGCCAAAAGCCGGAAATCCCGCGCCGCACGTAGCCGGAATTCGCCAGAAACCGGAAATCCCTGGCGTTTCCGTGTTCTGGCGAACAGCGGCTACCCCAACTCTGTTGTAACCGTTGGCTAGAACTGCCAGGCCGACATTGTTTCGAGTCGTTGACGATGCGTTAAATCGAAGTGCAGCGGCGTCACCGTGACGCCGCCGCGAAGCACTCGTGCGACATCGGTGGATTGGGGTGGCGGGTCGGCCGGTGGCGTCCAAAGTGCCCAGTAATACGGATTGCCATCGGGGTCTTTGCGGCAATCATACGAGCGACCGTATTGGGCCAGTCCCATGGGCACAATTTGCACGTCCATCAGGCCGTCGCGAACAAAACGCCGGGTTGCCGATGTCGACACATTGATGTTGAACAGGCCACCGCGATACGACGGTTCGGCGGCGATTCGGTTGATCACCCGCGATGCCATTTCGGCCGCCGCATCAAAGTCCGCGTCTTCGTCGTATTCCAGCGAAACCGCGACCGACGTGACGCCAAAGAACGCGCCCTCGATCGCGGCCGCCACGGTGCCGCTGTATAGCACGTTGATGCCGACGTTCAAACCATGGTTGATGCCGCTGACCACCAAGTCGACCGGGTCGTCGGCGAACAATTCGCTGATGGCAAGCTTGACACAGTCGGCGGGCGAACCATCGACGGCCCAAGCCCAATGCTTACCGTCCTGGTGAATGGACTTGCAGGTCAGCGGTGTGCGGTAGGTGATCGCGTGGCCGACGCCGCTTTGCTCGGTCGCCGGCGCGACGACTTCCACGGTGCCCCGCGATTGCATTTGTCGTGACAACGCCGCCAATCCGGGCGCGTAAACACCATCATCATTGCTGACCAAAATTCGCATCAAGTTGTCTCGTGAAAGATGGTTTCGTATTCCCGCGGCGGCGCTTGTGCGCAGCGACTTTTGTACAGTGCGGCGTTTGTACGGGGCGGCGTTTGTACAGTGCGGTGTCTACACAGGGCTCCGGCTCGAGCGGCCGCCGATTTTTTACTGCACCACCTCATTCGGCGCCTTCGCGAATCAAGTCGATCAACGCCGCGGTGTCCAATTTGGCGACCTTGTCGGTGCCATCCAAAATGCCGCTGACCAATTCGCGTTTGTCGGCGTGCAACTGCAGGATTTTTTCCTCGATCGTGTCGCCGGCGACCAGACGATAGACCGTGACCGGGCGTTGTTGGCCGATGCGATGGGCGCGGTCGGTGGCCTGGTCTTCGACCGCGGGATTCCACCACGGGTCCAAGTGGATGACGTAATCGGCGGCGGTCAAATTCAAGCCCGTGCCGCCGGCCTTGAGCGAGATCAAGAACAAATCGCCCTCGCCTTCTTGAAACGCGTCGACGCGTTTTTGTCGTTCGTTGGCCGGTGTCGCACCGTCGAGATATTGATAGGGGATGCTTTGCCGATCGAGTTCCTGGCGCACGAGCGAAAGGTGTTTGACGAATTGCGAAAACAGCAGGGCGCGGTGGCCGCCGTCGCGCAGTTCATCCACCAAGCGAGTCAACAGGCTGAGTTTGGCGGAGCCTTCGGTCCAGGTCGCGTCGACCAATTTGGGGTGACACGCCAATTGCCGAAGTTTGGTCAACCAAGCGAGCGTTTTGATGCGCCGTCCACCTTCGTTCATCGAGGCGATGCCGGATTCGCCCGCGGTACCTGAGCCCGAAACACCCGATGAGCCGGATGAACTTGACGTGCCGGATGAACTCGATGGCGCGCCGGTCAATTCGGCCAGTGCGGCCACGCGAGTGCTTTCGTACATTTCGCGTTCGGGACGCGACAATTCCGCCTTCAGCGTCATCTCGGTGCGTGGGGGCAATTCCGAAAGCACTTTGTCCTTGGTGCGGCGCAGGATGAAGGGGCGTACCAAGCGGGAAAGCGATTCGCGTCGTTCGTCGTCGCGTTGACGTTGGATCGGATCGGCAAAACGCGTTCGGAACCGTTCCCAAGACCCCAGCAATCCAGGGCTAAGCGTGCGAAAGAGGCTCCACAATTCGCCCAAATGATTTTCCAGTGGCGTCCCCGAAAGGCCGATTCGCCAATCCGCTTCAACCCGGCGAATCGCTTGGGAAGTTTTGGTTTGCGAATTCTTGATGAATTGGGCTTCGTCCAAGACCAGCGTGTGCCAGGATCGCGAGGCGAAAAGGTCGGCATCCCGTTGGAACAGTTGGTAACTGACAATCACCAAGTCATTCGGTCCGGCCGAGCGTACCAATTGTTCTCGGTCGGCGTGCCGGTATTGATGCGGCGACAAATCCGGCGCGAATCGTGCCGTTTCCCGGGCCCAGTTTTCGCCCACGCTGGTCGGCGCGACGATCAACGCCGGACCGTTGGGACCGCGATCGAGCAACACGCCCAAGGTTTGGACCGTTTTCCCCAAACCCATGTCGTCGGCGAGCACTCCGCCAACGCCCCAGCGTGAAAGTTTGGCCAACCATTCGTAGCCATCGACTTGGTATTCGCGAAGTTCGGCGTCAAGGGAATCCGGCGGGTCGGGTTGCCAATCGGCGATTGATTCCAAACGTTCGATGCTTTGATGCCAGCGGGCGGTGGCTTCCAGCGGCACGTCGTTGCCGATCAATTCGGCGACCGCGGGGACAACGGCGTCGGCGATGCGCAATTGGCCGCGATGATCGATGACCGAATCGCCAAGTTGTCGCAAACGTTCGCGAAACGTCTCGCTGATTTTGGCGAATTCACGATCGCCCACTTTGACCAGGCCACGATGATCGCGGACGGCCGCCAGAAGTTCGGCCAACGGGATCTTGCGACCATCGATCGTGACTTCGCCCTCCAGCCCAAACCAATCGCGTTGATCGTCGATTTGAACTTTGAGTGCCGATGGTGAAATTTCCCCGCGGACACGCAACGATTCGCCCTCGGGCCAAATCATTCGCGGTGCGTCGTCGCCGGCTTCGTACAAGCGGCCCAGTAATTCCAGGGCCGTTTGGTCGTCGACGGCGACAAAGGTGTAGGCGCCTTCGCGTGATAGTTCGTCGATCCGAAAGCGATGCGTGCATTCGTCGGCCCGCTTGCGTTCGCCGGCCAGGTCACGACGCAATCGGATCGGCCCGTCGTCGGTTAAGCACATGACGATCGGCGGCGCCGCGCCGGGCGTGACGGGAGTCCGAAAACGGTCCTCCAAGATGACCAAATCCATTCGCACGCCCGCCGCCGGACGGGGTCGCATGCGGATGACCAATTCGCCTTGAATGTCTTCGATGGGACCGGCCAGTCGTGGCGGCAATTCCACCTTTATCATCGAATCGATGGCACGGCTTTGGATGGCAAACTGTTCGGCCAATTCACGATTCAGTCGGACATTGTTGACATTGGGTCCGGCCACAAAGTCGATCAAACGTGACGCTTCCGGGTGTCGCAAGGGACAAACCCACCAGATCGATTTGGCTTCGTCAACGATCACAACCAGTGATTCGGCCGGACTTGAGCGTCCGAATAACAACGTGGAATGCGTGATGTCCACTCGGGACCCGGAGACAAACAAATCAATTCGATACTGTGAATCCTTGAGGGTTGGATCCAATTCACTTTCAGCGGCGTGATCGAAATCATGGGAGGCTTCTTCATCCCGCTGCGAGGCATCATCGGATTCATCGTTGTCGTCGGATTCATCGTTGTCGTCAGGACTTGGCAATTCGCTGCCGTTGATTTCGTCCAGATCGCGAACACAGATCGACAATTCCCCCGAAAGCACTCGGACGGGTGATCCGTTTTCGTCATCCCAACCCACGTTGGGGTGATCGACCAACATTTCGAGTGCGGCGAATTGTGAAAAGTAGTCGTCTTGGACCGCCATGGTCGCGTTGCCGCCGCTGACCAATGACGCGATGCGGCCATCAAGCGGGCGATCACGAAAGTCACGACGCAACAATCCAAAGGGCTGGACTTCGCGACCCTTGGTGTACCCGCGGCCGTCTTTGCGGCGGCGACGGGTAAAGCCACGTATTGAAAACGGACAACCGTATTGCGATTCGCTCAGCATGATTCGCCACTGCAACGAATCGGCAGCACCTTCGCTGGGCGATTTCGGCGAAGCCTTGCGCGTGCCGCCGGAGCGTCGAACTTCGCCGGCGATTTGAAACACGTTTTCGACGAACTCGCGTGCCGCGGCGGCTTCATCCAGCTTCAGTTCGCTGAAGAATTCCATGATGCCCTGGGCACCGCGGCGATTGACTTGTTCCTGCAGCCACCATGCCGACGCCAGCGTGTGGGGACAGGCATAGAAGTCGTCGAACCCGTCGCAATCACAAAGCTGGAAGGCCGCCAATTCGACCTCGTCGGGCGCTCCGCCGGCGGTGTCATCGGATGGCCGGATCTCCAGTCGGACTTCGTGACCGCCGCCACTGCGGGTCGCTTCGAGCTGAAAAAAGAAACGGAGCGTCCGCTGTTCCTGGCTAAACACCGGCGGCGTAATGCGAATTTGTGCCGCCCGTTTATCAAAGTGACGCGGGTGAGCCTCGACCAATTGATCCAGCGCGTCGCTGACCAACATACCGAGTGCTCCGACCGAGTCCTGGTCAATCAAATCCATGCCGTGTCGAGGAATTCCGTCCGAATCGCGTGTGGGAGACCCGGTGGTTGGTCGGTGATCCGCCCCCGGGAAAAGCCAAGCCCGTCAGTGTAGCCGATGCGTTGTCGTTTTCGATCCAACGTTCGCCTGTTTTTAACAATGGCAAATCATCCGCCATTGCAAGTGCATCGGGGCTAGGGTGCGACAAACATCTCGCTTTCCACCCATCGCAGCAACAACGATTGCAGCGGATAACCTTTGTCGGATTCGGAATCCAGAATGCGGTCCAGCGTCGCATGGTCGGCCGCTTCGATGCGACGCCCCAGAGCGTAGGCGGCCAGCGTTTCACAGAAATGACGTGCCAGGAATCGCTCCTGGTCGATTAAGAACTCGCGGAAATCGACCACATCGCCAAACGCTTCGCCACTGGGTAGCGTGCCGGATGTGTCGATCGCTTTGCGACGTTTTTTGTCATAGTGGGTTCGGAATCTGCCCACCGGGTCAAAGCATTCCAACGCAAATCCCGGCGGATCGATTTTGCGATGGCACGCGTTACAGGTCGCTAATTGACGATGCTTTTCAAGCTGTTGGCGGATCGTCTTGGCACCGCGCGTATCCGGCTCGATCGCTGGCACCTCGTCCGGTGGCGCCGGTGTCGGTGTACCCAGTAAATTTTCCAGCACCCAAACACCTCGTGTCACCGGAGACGTTTCCACCCCGTTGGCCGACACGGTCAAAATCGACGCGTGACCCAGCAGCCCGGCGCGGTGGCGATGCTTGAGCGAAACTTTTTGAAAGCGTTCGGCCGTTTCAGGCGGCACGCTTTCGCTTTGCCCATAAAGTTTGGCCAAATCGCGGTTCAAAAATGATGATCGACTGGAAATCAATTCGCCAATCGGCCGGTCTCGGCGAATCAAATCCAACACGAACAAACGCGTTTCGGTCCGCATGTCGGATTCCAGATCCCCGGCGTAGTATTCGCGAAAGTCATTCGGGTCGGGCGGCATCGACCCCAAGGCACGCAGGTTCAGCCAGGCGTCGCAAAAGTCACTGACGAATGTTTCCGCGGATGATTCTTTCAGCAAACGCTCGGTGTGTTGGCGTCGCTGCGCGGGCTGGTTCAAATGCTTCGCCGCGGCGGCGGCGGACAATTCCGCATCCGGCGGTGCCGAGGACAAAAAGTACGCCAATCGTTCGGCGATGGCGTAATCATCCAATCGTCCTTCCGGTGACGCGGTCGAGAAATACAAGAAATCGGGGGAACACAAAATGGCCTTAAACGTGTCCAGCATCGCCTGCGGTTCGGTCCGCCCCAAGCTCTTGCGGGCCTCGAAGAAACCTGTGTAGCGGGCCACGGTGTCGGGGTTGGCGGGGCGCCGAAAGGCCGCATCGGCAAACTTGGCAATCACATCGGCCGCGGCGACGGGATCCAACGACGCCGCATGCAACGAATCCGAATCCGATGATTTCGCATCCGATGATTTCGCATCCGATGATTTCGCAGCAAACGGTTGCAACCAGCGTTTGCGTGCCGCCGAGCGAGCCGAATCGTCCAGGGGACCGCGGATGACCACTTTATCGATGCGGATGTGCGGTAGTTCGCCATGCTCGATGACGGCGATACGCTGCCGAAAAATGCCGCTGGTTTGGCGGACGGATTGGGGCAGCAATTCGCGATGTTTTTTGAACACCCGACCAAAGCTTTGGCGAACCCCATCGATGCCGTTTTCAAAGGTCATCCGCGGCACCCAGCCCTGATCCAGGTGAACCTTGAAGGTGTACGCCTGAAAATCGTCGCTGGTCACTTGAGTCTGTGCCAACAGCGGTTGCACCGGCTGGGCGTGATCCAGTCCGCCGCGACGCGTTTCACCCGGTCGGATGCCCAAGCGAAAGGGTTCTTCGCGATCCAGCCGCACGACCGACGGGCCGTAGCGACTGTCGCGATGCTTCGCGGCCGCCCACACGGTCACTTCGTAGGTGCCCGTCGCGGGCACGCCGTCGGGCAAACCCGGCACCGTGCCATAGGCGCCCTCGGGTTTATCCGCCAAGGGATGGTCGTAAAGACATAAGTAGCGAAATTCGAATGCGGCTTTGTGAGCGGCGCGCAGTTCGGTTTGCTGGTCAAACCCATCCTCGAAAACCCAGGTCCGCGTCGCCAAATCCTGCGGCTGGTCAAAGGCGAAATCAACGGCCCGGTTGGCGGCTTCCAGGTAACGGTCCAGCAGATAACCGCTGGTGACCAAGGCCGCGCCGATGGTATCGATTTGGTGGTCGACATTCTCGGCGGGAAAGTTTTCCGTCGGGTCAAACGTCGTGCCGGGAATCGGCAACAGCGACCGTAGCGTGTTGCGATACTCGCGTCGATTCAAACGCCGCAGCACGGCCTGGCCCGCGGTGGACTGGGTCCTGAGTTGCATGTCACGCAACATTTGACGCAGCTGCTCGATGGCCGCCAAACGCTGACGCATCGGTGGCGATTCCACATCGTCGGGCGGCATCGCACCCAAAGTCAATTGATCGATGACATCGCGCAACAGAATTTGGTCGTCCATCGATTCGGAAACCAAATTCAACGATTCCAAATCGCGATCACCGGCGGGGTCGGCCGGAGTGTGGCAATCGATGCAGTAAGTTTCCAAAAACCGTTTGGCGAAACCGGCGTCGTGGATGCCGATTTTTTCATCCTGTGCCGAGACCGTTTCGTCCGCCGACGCACTCCGGTGCATCGATTGGAATGGATGAAATAAATAGAACGCAAAGACCGCGAGCGGCAAAAACGCGAGCAGCCGATTGGCAGATGGCCGCTTGGCAGACGGGCGTTTGGCAGACGGCCTGTTGGCAAACGGTCGACGCGGGTAAACAAACATCACGGGTTGGAAACGGGCACCCAAAAATGAAGTGGCATCAAGCCGCTAGGAAAGTCCGCGTAGCGTTCCGGTACTGGTGGCGAATTGGTCGACTTCCATGCCAAAGGCTTGCAGCATCGAAACGAACAAATTGGTCAGTGGCGGTCGGCCATGGGATTGGCGATCGAATTGCAACCACCGTTTTGACGTCAAACCGCCACCGGCCAGCAAAATGGGCAGATCATGATTTGTGTGCGAATTGGCGTTGCCCATGCCGCTTCCAAACAACACCGTCGTTTGATCCAAAATCGATACGGCTTCGTCGTTGGAAGTCTCCTGGGTTTCGGCCAGCTTCCCCACGAAATTGGCAAACTGTTGCACCTGATAAGTTTCCAATTTGATGAGCGCGGCGATTTTCTTGGGGTCTTGACCGTGATGCGACAACGCGTGGTAGCCACCCGAAACGCCCAAGTCCCGCGGTTGGAAATCGCCGCCGATCTCCAAGGTTGCAATGCGGGTCGAATCGCTTTGCAGTGCCAAGCGGATCAATTCGTAAAGCACGGGCAGGTCTTCGACCAAGCCCTGATTTTGCGGCGGCTGGATGGCTGGCTGTGGCTTGGGGCGATCGACCCACTGCTGGTTGAGCGTCAGTTTTTGTTCGACCTCGCGAATCGATGTCAGGTATTGGTCCAATTGGTTGCGGTCGCGCGAGTTCAAACGTTTGGAAAGCGAACCGGCGTCCTGGCGAACCAAATCCAAAATCGACGCGCCCAACTGCAGATGTTTTTTCGCCGCCTGCTTTTCCGCCGGCCCGCCGTCGACAAATAGCTTTTCAAACAATTCAGCCGGCCCGGTGATCGGCGGCACGCGGGTCCCCGTCCGCGTCCAACTCATCTGGCAACCGCCGTGGATGCCCGATTGGCTTCCCACGGTCAGCGTTGGAAACCGCGTTTGGCCAGCGATCGAAGTGGCGGCAAACTGATCAACGGTCACGTTGGCATCGGGCATCGATCGGGCGTCCACCTGACGGACACCGGACAAAAATGCGTGGATCGCAAAGTGTCCACCCTTGATGCCGTGGTCCAGACCCGAAACCAGGGTGAGGTGCTTCTTTTGCTCGGCCAGCGGAAGCAGCGTTTGCGAACAAGCAAAATCGTCGTGCAGCGTCAGCCCTCCGCCGGCGGCGATTCCCTTTGCTTGCGATGGACCGTCGTGTTTGCCGTGTTGGCCATCCGCACTGGGCCAAAATGCCTGAGGGTAAAACCCGAGCATGTTGCCGATGCAAACCATCCGACGTGGTGCGGATGCACGTTTGTCATCGGCCGAACCATGGTCCGGCATCGCTTGGCGGCCCGGCTTGGCTTGAACCCCCGGGTGGGTATCGTCGCCGGCACGCGCCGGTCGTGATGCCAAAATCGGCAGGGCCAACGAGATGCCCGATGCCCGCAGGAAATCACGACGCTGGGAAGAACCACCGTGCTGGGAAGAACCACCGTGCTGGGAAGAAGCAGAGTGCTGCGAAGATTTGCGACGAAGCATGGCGGGTCCCGGTTGTGGTTCTTCGGAAGGAAGGCGTGGAGATTCTTCGGCGGGAAATCGTCGCTTTTCGGACGGTAAGAATCGGCACTCGGATCAAGTCACCGCGCCGTTGTCGGAAATATTGCCGTTGCGAAACGCGTCGGCCATCGCCCGCGGCACCTCGGCTTCGGCCAACACCAACTGGGCGCGGTTTTCGGTCACCTTGGCCTTGTTGCGTTGTTCTTCGGCGATGGCTTCGGCGCGGCGTTTCTCCGCGTGGGCCCGGGCCACTCGGGTGTCGGCTTCGGCCTGGTCTTTCTGCAGCCGCGCGCCGATGTTTTCGCCGACGTCAACGTCGGCAATGTCAATGGAAACGATCGCAAAGGCGGTTTGGGCATCCAGCCCGCGATCCAGTACGACGCGGGTAATCATGTCGGGGTTTTCCAGGACGGCGGAGTGATCGGCCGCCGAACCGATGCTACTGATGATCGCCTCGCCGACTCGCGCGATGATCGTGTCTTCGGTCGCACCGCCGATCAACTGCGACAAATTCGTTCGTACCGTCACACGTGCGCTCACCCGCAATTCGACACCGTCTTTGCTGATCGCCGACAGCGTCGACTTGCCGCTGCGGGCCGGATCGGGGCAATCGATCACCTTGGGGTAAACGCTTGTTTGCACCGCGTCCAAAACATCGCGGCCGGCCAAGTCAATCGCCGAAGCTTGATCGAAATCCAATGGAATCTTCGCGCGGTGGGCCGCGATGATGGCGTGGATCACATTCATGACGTTGCCACCGGCCAAGTAATGGGCCTCCAATCGACGCGTGCTGATGCCGTCGCGGCGATCAATGCTCAAGCCCGCCTGGGTCGACATCACCTTCGCCTGAACGACGACGTTTGGATTGACCTTGGTGAAATGCATCCGCAGCAGCGAGACCATGGACACGTCCGCGCCGCTCATCAGGGCCTGGAACCACAGCTTCAAATAGCGGAAGAAAAAGACCAGGAACCCGAGCACGAACAATCCCAGGATGCCCAGGACGGCGAACAAAACAATGCGGGTTGGATCGGTTGCTGCGAGCATCAATGGTGCCAACGAAAGGTGCAATGGAAACAGCCGATCAATTTAGCAGAGCCCGACGCTTGAATGTGGCAATGCGAATCAAGAAATCGCCCCACCGACGGCCTACGTAAACCACTCGGACCTGACAAAAAAAATAGCAAAAACCCGCCTTCGTTGCTAACATTGATGCTAGCAAACGGTTCATAACATAGTGGCTTTGGGTCGTTTGGCACGCGCTGGAGTTTCTGCATGATTCAACACACCAACAACGACTGGGGACGGACGGCCGTGGAGACCGTGCATGTCCCGGCAGGAAGTCCAACCACGATCGAACAAAAGACCGCAACCGTCGCCCCGCGAAACGCAGACATCGCGCCACGAGACGTGGCCGTTGCCCCGCCAACCTCGACGCCGAACACCGCTTCGGACTGGACGCCGGGCCAGTGGGCGATTTTTCGAAAAAGTAAACGCAGCACTCAACCGGGGCCGCGGGCCAGCCGCATCCAGGCCAGTTCCAAAGGCGATTCGTACAGCTACGTGGTGGATAAATTCTGGGTCGTCTCGCGGGTTCTGGGCGATCGATTGGAATTGCGGACCGCCAGCGGAAAGCTGCGTGAATTGGCCGCCGATGATCCGAATTTGCGAAAGCCGACGTTTATCGAGCGTTGGTTGTGGCGGGATCGCTTCCGCAGGGTCGAACAGGGTCAGAAAGTCGACTCGGACGCGGAATCTTGATCCGGCTGGCAATTTCCACCTGCCCCAACGACACCTTCGCCTTTGACGCGTTGCTGCGCGGACAAATCGATACCCGCGGTATCGACCTGAGTATCGATTTGATGGACATCCAAACGCTTAACGAACGTTTGGTTGCGGGCGATTACGACGGCGGCAAAATCAGCTTCGCCCAAGCGTCCCGGCACGACCGGTGGTGGGTCTTGCCCGTCGGATCCGCCCTCGGTTTTGGCGTCGGTCCGCTGTTGCTTGCCGCCGCCGAGAAAACGATTCCCCAATCGTCGCGGCAATTGACGCTCTGCCCGGGCTCCGGGACAACGGCCAGTTTTTTGATGGAATACTTTTACCCCCAATCAACGCAAATTCGAAATGTCGTCTTTTCCGAAATCATGCCGGCGCTCCAGCGTGGCGAAGCGGATTTCGGTGTTTGCATTCACGAAGGCCGCTTCACTTGGCAGGCATCCGGGTTATTCTGCGTCGAAGATTTGGGGGAACGTTGGGAGCGAGAGACGAACTTACCCTTGCCGCTGGGCGGGCTCGTGATGCAACGTTCGGTTTCTCGCGACGTCGCGATCCAGGTTAGCCAAATCGTTCGTCAGTCGCTGCTGGCGGCCCAAGCCGATCCGGCAACGGCGTTGGTTTCGATGCGAAAATACGCCCAGGAGTTTGACGACGACGTGTTGATGCGACATGTCGATTTGTACGTCAACGATTGGACGGTGGATTTGGGCCCCGTCGGTCGCCAGGCCCTTGAGGCGTTTTGGAGGGCGGGCGGTGCCGCCGCGGGGCCGCAATTTTTGGCCGCTTGAACACGAAAAAAAGACGCCGGCCGAAAAATCGGCCGGCGTCTTGAAGTTTCTTGATGCACGCTACGACGAAGCCTTCCAGAGCCAAATGCTTAAGGGGCCCGACGGTTTACAGGTTGGGCGTTTGGTAGGCGTCGACGTCGCCGACCATGTGCAGGTGGTTGTGGTCGATGTAAACCACTTCGACCGATTCGCGGTCGTGCAGCGTGTGCGGGATCGGGTAACCGACGGTCGTCCGCTCGTCAAAGTAGATCGTGCACTTGTAGTGTGCGTGGTGCAGCTGTGCGGGTCCGACGAGCGGATAAAAGCGTGGCGGGTCGACGTAGTCGGAGATCTTTTCGCGGATGATTCGCACGTTGTTGCGTTGCTTTTCATACAACAACGGAATGCCGCCGTTGACGGGACGAGCCTTTTCCAGGCCTCGCATGATTTCGTCGTCGCTGGGCGGGTCAATCGCTTGGACCGGGCCGCCGGCGGTGATCGGTCCCAGAATCGGGACCCGATCGTAACGTTCCTTTTCCCAGAACTTCTCTTCCAGGTCACGCTGGAAATAGGGACTCACCGGCATCGGATAGCCGGCAAATCCGAGGCTGAATCCATTGCTGACGCCGAAGCAGCCGGTGGACGTCAGCGAGCAAATGACGATGGCGGCGGCCAACAGGCCAGTCCAGGCTTTGGAAAACATCCGAGCAACCTTCCTTGGTTTCGTAGTGTGCATCGACCGGTGCCCCGTTCGACTCATCACTAGGTATCGTGTCAATCTGTGCGGATCTTGCGGATAAATCTGAAAAAACGAATTCCGAACCCCAAAAAGCGTCCGTGACTCCGCAAACCTCGGGTTTCTACGCCTCGGCGGCCGTGATCAGCTTGTCCAGTTCTTCCTTAAGCTTCGGCAGGATCTCGTCGTATCCAAAGGCCCCCAGCGACTCGGTACCCTTTTTCAGATTGACTTTTGCCGGACCACACCACAAGCCCAAGTCCGCGTCGTCGGTTTCACCGGGCCCGTTGACTCGGCAACCCATCACGGCAATCGTGATCGCGTGCTCCTTCGCGTACTGAGACATTTCCTTGACGTTTTCGGCCAGGTCGATGAAGGCCTCGTTTTCGACGCGTGAACAACTGGGACAGGAAATAATGTTCAGCGACCTGTCGTCAAACTGCACCACCGAACGCACTCGCCCGGCGTAGATGTCTTCGATGATTTCGCGACCCGCATCGATTTCTTCGGGTTTTCGCGAATTGGGCAACGTCAAACTGACTCGGACGGTGTCACCGATCCCCTTGCCGATCAATTGTTCGAATGCGATCCGCGTTTTGATAATGCCATCGGGCGGCATTCCGGCTTCGGTGACGCCCAGGTGCAGTGGCACCTCGGGCCGCTGACCGGCAAATCGCTTATTGATTTCGACCACCTTGGCCGGGTCGCTGTCCTTGAGCGACACGACGTACCGCACGAAGCCCAGTGAATCGAGCAACTCGCAGTGCTCCAGCGCCGATTCGACCATCGGAGTGATCGAATCTTCGGGATCAAACTTCTCTTTCTTTTCGGGATCGACGCTGCCGCACTTGACGCCAATGCGAATCGCACAATCATGCTGGCCGGCCTGGTCGACAATGAACTTGACTTTGTCGGTCCAGGGAGTTTCACGCATGTGGTGATACAAATGACCCGGGTTGTAGCGGATCTTGTCAACCGACGGCGCGACCCTGGCGGCCAAGCGAAAGTTCTCTTGTAGGTCGACCGCCAAGTTGGCTTGTGTCCGCCTGCGAATTTCGGCCAGCGCCGCGGCGTCTCTGCTGGAATCGACCGCAATCCGCACCACACCGGCCCCCCGATCCGCAATGGCCTGGGCCTGGGCGGACGTGGCGTCAACGTCCTGCGTCTTGGTCGCCGTCATGCTTTGAACGGCAATCGGATGGCCATCCCCGATCGTGATGCTGCCAATGCGGACCGGGCGAGTTGGATTACGTTGAATGTTCATAACCAGAATCGTAGCCCATGGCGGATTTCCCGCCAGCGACCGATTTGAGACGATTGGGGATTCGACTGTCAGGCCCTTTTTTTCCCTTGTAAAACCGCACGATGATCTATCTGGATCACCACAGCACGACGCCTTGCCACCCCGACGTGTTGCAAGCGATGACGGCGTGGCTGGCGGTGCCCGCGAATCCACACAGCACGCACGCGGCGGGTATTCAGGCCCGCGCCGCCGTGGATGAATCGTTGGCCGAAATCGCAAGCCTGCTGGATGGCGATTCGGGCCGGATCGTGGCCACCAGCGGCGCGACCGAAAGCGTCAACTTGGCCATCACGGGCTTTTGCCTGCACCCGCGACAAAAACGCCGTGTCATCGCTACCACGCCGATCGAACACCCCTGCGTCTTGGAAACGATGCAGGCGCTCGGCAAGGTCGGATTTACGATCCGCTGGGTCGATGTCGACGCGGCCGGCCAAGTTCAATTGGATTCGCTACGGCGTGTTTGCGATGATCAAACCGCACTCGTTTCGGTCGGTTGGGCAAACAACGAAATTGGCACGATTCAACCCATGCGGCAAATCGCGGATGTCGTTCATGCCCGGGGTGCGGTGCTGCACACTGACGCGACCCAAGCCGTCGGACGCATCCCGGTATCGATCGTGGAAAGTGACGTGGACCTGCTATCGGCCTCGGCCCACAAGTTTTACGGACCCCAGGGCGTCGGCTTGCTGATGTTGCATCCGCGCCGACGCGTCCGCCTTCGTCCATCGCAAATCGGCGGCGGTCAACAATCGGGACTGCGTGGCGGTACGATGCCCGTCGCGCTTTGTGTCGGCATGGCCCGGGCACTGCGCTTGGCCCAAAAAGCCCTGGACGATGGAAACCTGGACGATGGAAAACCAGAATTTGGAAACCCGACCCAGCGGTTAAGCGAAAACACGGTTCTTTTCTGGCAGCGGCTCCAAGCGGAAATTCCCGGATTGCATTTAAATGGACTGCCGCTTGAATCCGAGCAGCGTTTGCCCGGCAATCTGAATTTTTCCCTGCCCGACGTCGAAGGCGAGGCGCTGTTGGCGGCGACGCCCGGTCTGGCGATGAGCACCGGATCGGCGTGCAGCAGCGTGGACCCGACGCCCAGCCACGTGCTGATGGCAATCGGCCTGGACGAATCGGCCGCCCGTCGCAGCTTGCGAATCGGCCTGGGACGAAACAATACGGCTGCCGAAGTCGAAGCGGCGGTCGCCCAGATTGGCGAGTCGTACCGACGTCTGAAAGCCGCCTAGGGACGATTCGATGAGCAACAAGACGCTGTGCAAATTGAAGGATAAAGAACTTCGCTTGCGGGTCGTGGTGATCGCCGAAGGCTGGGACCGGGCCAACTTTTTGTGTCGTAAATGCGGTCGCGTTGCGGCCGACAAAAAATGGCTGTGCAAAGCGATGGCGATGAAACCCAAGCCGCCGAAGGACTCGTGATCGCTGGACAAGTAATTACGCTACGTCAAAACGAATTATTTTCCCCGTCCCATTTCCCCCAGGCTTCGCAAGCATGTCGCTCTTGAACCCCCGTCGCCGCAGGCGGCCTGCCGGATCCCGCACGGTGCTGCCCGCCGGATCCCGCACATTGTTGCCCGCCGCGCCATCTTCCCATTCGACTTCGCCGCTGGCCCGCACGGCATTGCTGTTCGTCTTGACGAACTTGCTGTCGATCTTCACGGCACCGGCGGTGACCGCCCAGGAAGCGACGAAAACCGACGCTGCGAAATCCACCGATGCAAAATCGGAAAAACCGGCCGCCGGAAAAGAGAGCGACAAAAAGGTCTCCGAAGGATTCCAGGTTGAAACCGTCGTGACGCTGGCCAGCGTGACCACCGAAGACGGCAAGATCGACTACAGCGCCCACACGGGAACGCTGTTGCAAACGGCGGACGACGGCGACGAAAAGGCGAAGGTGTTTTTCGTCGCTTACACCAAGGTCGATGCCGAACAACCCAAGCGGCCGGTCACGTTCTGC
>JBCCRW010000077.1:0-17324 GCA_039201055.1 Planctomycetota bacterium
AGCCGGAACTTCCCGCGTAGCCGGCCTTCGCCAGAAGCCGGAAATCCCGGCGTTTCCGTGTTCTGGCGAACAACGGCTACCCCAAGTTTTGACAGGTTCCGTGTTCTGGCGAACAACGGCTACGTTCTGGCGAACAGCGGCTACCGGACGTTTTCCTACCTCGATGCGGCGATGGATTTGGCGGATTCGATCGCGGCATTCTCGACCGCAGCCACGTCATCGGGGGCCGCCATCGTCGGTTCGACGACGATGGGATGAATGTCGCTGAAGCCGAAGAAGCCGAGCATCTGTTCGACATAGGGCTTCTGATGATCCATCCCGGATGCGTCACCGCTGTACGCGCCACCGCGGGCGTAAATCACCGCCGCCGGTTTTCCGGTGACCAGTCCCGAATATCCGCTGGCCGGATCGAACGAAAAGGTCTGCCCCGGTTGTGCGATGACGTCGATGTAGTGTTTCAACTTGTACGGCACGCCAAAGTTCCACATGGGAACGCTGATGACATACTTGTCGGCTGACTTGAATTCGTCACAAACATCCACAACCGCCTGCCACGCCTGTTTTTGATGGTCGTCAAAGTCTTGGCCATGCAGGACTTGGTACTTGGCGTCGATCGTGTAGCCGTCA
Organism: Planctomycetota bacterium; assembly: GCA_039201055.1. GTDB lineage: Bacteria > Planctomycetota > Planctomycetia > Pirellulales > Pirellulaceae > Rubripirellula. Next base: position 628 of record JBCCRW010000077.1, read on the forward strand.
AATTCGGGTAGCTGTTTCTCCCACAAGTCGATCGTGACGACCTCGTCGTCAGGATGTGCGGCCTTGTAGGCGTCCAAAAACGCCTCGGAAACCTTGATGGATTTCGAACGCGACTTTCGTGGCGACGATTCGATGTACAACAATTTCGACATGGGATTTCCTTAAAAAGAGGGGATACTCAAAGGTGGACTTGGCAGGCTCGAGGCCTACCGCGGATGGATTTCGATAGGGAAGGATGCTATGCCAGATCAAACAGCAACACGTCGCTGTCCTGCTTGGCCAAAACACTCAACTGCGTCGCCTTGCTGGACGCGACCGCATCGCCGCTTTGCAGCGTCGTGCCGTTGACAACGACTTCACCACGAGCGACTTGCAACCAGGCGTGTCGATTTCGCTCGAGCGTAAAACTGAGCTTGTGACCGGCTTCCAGCTTGGTCGCGTGGATTTTGGCATCTTGATAGATCCCCACGGCGGCACCGGAATCATCGGGACCGGCGATCAACTTCCATTGGTTGGTCTTTTGATCGTCGGTCACTTTGTTTTCGCTGTAGCGGGGTTGAACGCGTCGCATCGCCGGCTGGATCCAGATTTGCAAAAAATGATTCGACTGCTCTTTCGACGGGTTGTATTCGCTGTGCGTGATTCCGGTGCCCGCTGACATCATCTGGATGTCGTCCGGCGTGATGATGCTGCCGCGACCGGTGCTGTCCTTGTGCTGCAGCGATCCGTCCAGCACGTACGAGATGATTTCCATGTCGCGGTGCGGGTGCGTGGGAAAGCCTTTGCCCGCGGCGATCTTGTCATCGTTGATCACCCGCAGGCTGCGGAAACCCATGTGTCGCTGATCGTAATAGCCGCCAAAAGAAAACGAATGGAAGCTCTTCAGCCAGCCCAGATCGGTATGCCCACGCTCGGCCGCCTGGCGAAGCAACAGGTCGCTGCTTGCCGCCGATGGACTGGGCTCCCCGCGCAGCGTACTGGGCTCCCCGCGCGGCGTACTGGGCTCGCCCGCCATCGCTGATCGCGAATTGGCGGCAACGTGAATCAAACCGGCGGCGGTGACGGACAACATGTTTCGACGTGAGGGGTTCATGATCCTTTCCTGAAAGTGCATTGAATGAACGGGAACGGAATGGGATACCGTGATTCCATAAAAAGCTTACATGTAAACCATCGTTTTTTTCAAAAATCAATCCGCGATGCCCGATCGGACCCGCTGCAGAATTTCGATCAATTTTTTCTGGTCCGATTGGGGCACCGTTTCCAGAAGCGTTTGGTGCAAATCGAGGACCGGTTGATCGAGCTTTTTGAGAATTCGCTTGCCGGCGGCGTTGATTTCGACGTAATGCACGCGGCGGTCGCTTGAGGACTGCGTTTTTCGAATCAGTTCGAGTGCCAGGAGTTGGTCGACGACGCGAGTGATCGCGGGTGCGACCTGAATCATCCGCTGTGCGACTTCTAAACACGGCATCGGCTTGCCTTCACCCCGCAAAATCCGCAGCACGTTGTATTGGGACATCGTCAGGCCGTGGGCGCGCAACAAACGGGCGATTCGGTTTTCCAGCAGATCGCTGGTCCGCAAAATCGCCAGCGTCGCTTCCTGCTGAACCGAATCGAACGGACCTCGCTTTTTCAGTTCGTCTTGCAGTGCGGGCGGCATCGATGACTCCTTTTCGCGAATACTTTACATGTACTGTATCGGCCCGTCAAGCCGGTCGACTGAAGCTTCAAAGACGCATTCGTCAATAAGTAGGGCACGATCCATAAGTGTCGGGATCGGTAGTGGACGAGGCGACGAGTCCCTCGAGCAAGGACTCCTCGCGTCGTCCACTACGACAGAAATTGCGCGTGGTCCTCCACGACGGAAATTGCGCGTCGTCCTCCACGACACAAATTGATGGTGCGCTGCTAAGTTGAACCATTCAAAGTTAAATGTCAGGTCGGAGCCACGCGTTAGGATTCGCTCCAGCCGTCTTTGGGATGGCGGTGCACTTCGGTTTCCACTCGCGACGCCAGCGCATGAATTTCACTCGCGTATTTCCGGATCGCTTCGGCGTCCGTCAGCGGCACCAGGGACAAGCGAAAGGATTTACCGTCGCCGGGGGCCAGCGTGGGGACTCGGCGTTGCCGCGTTTCAAAGCCGTGTGTGTTGGGGAAGCCGGTCGCCGGTTCCAAACCGGTCACATACCCATCGCTGGGGGCCGCCGTGTTCTTCCACAGCACAAAGTACGGCAAATTGGCAAGCGATTGGATCACCGCCAACCCGGTTTTCGCTTCCGCGTCGCGTAGCATCGTCACGGCGTCGCCTTTATCGTCACTTGCGGGAATCGAAAAATACACCCGTTCGCTGTAGCCGCTTCGCGGCGCCTCGTATTGGTCAAAGACATCGATTTCACCGGCCGACAACGAATCTTTGGGCGCCAGTTCGCGGAGAGCCGTGACCAGCTTGGCACCGGCCCCCAAAAGCGGTGTGCCGACGTTGATGTGATACAGCAATTGCACCGGAGCATCGACGGAACGTTCGTTGGTGACGTCATCCAGCAGGTCGATTCGCGGCGAAGCGGCTTCCATGCGCAACCTTGATCGCAACCGTAATCGTTTGAAAAACAGCTTGCTTTCGAGCATCGTGCCGATCAATTCGATCGAGCCCTTTTCCGGATCGACGTCGATTCGCAGCGACGCGGCGGGCGTATTGCCGATGCGTCCGTGCAGGGGATAAACCAGCCTGCCTTGGTCGTCGAATTGCGGTGCGCCAAAATTTTCCAAACCGCAGCGAACGACAAATTCGTCGAAGCCCTCCAACCACCCCAGCCCTTGGGGACCGTCGATCGGCACACGGTCGGGATGCACGGGACCGGCAATCGGCGAATCCCAACCAAAACGGATGCCGTCCGTTTCGACCTTCCAAATGCCCATTCCGCGACTGGGCAAAACCCACACCTTGGCGGCACCCGAATCGATTGTCACCACTTCGACGCCGTGGCCGGGACCGCCGGCGAAATGACCGTGGCGAACGCGGATCAATCCTTTTTCGGTGTCGAAGTCGCCGGCGATGGGCGAATCGTCATCCCAGCGGATGGTCGCCTCGGGATTTTCCAGATCTCGGGCGACGTGGGTTTGGCGTGGCATGATGTTGTCTTGTTGGGGGAAATCGTAGCCCTTACCCTTTCCATAGGGTCGTCTCACTCCTTTTGATTTTTTTCCCGTCGATCGATTTATGACCAACGTCAAGCTGGACGAAGGGCGCGTCGCATCCGATAGCGTCGGCAAAATTTTAGACTCCGCGATGGACGCCGGTGGCGGCCTGCTGCGATTGACGCCCACCTGGGTGCCGCGATCGTTTTTGCACCCGGGGCGTCGCATTAAATTGCACCCGGGCGACTACTACCGCTTTGGTGCCGACCGCGGTGGCATCGACGAACGCTGGTTTGGCAGCACCACCGAAGCGGCCAACGACGGCCGAGTGTGGCACGAGGGCCTTAGCTTTTGCCTGTTTGAGGGCCAAAAATTCTTGCTCAAGGAAGCCGTCGCCGAACGCGGCGCGGACTTGGTGGGACCGGCGATCTTCGAAAAATATGATCGCTGGCCGGTGTATTCAAAGTTCTTCGACAACATGGGGCCAATTCCGCACCACATGCACCAAACCTTTGAAGACGCCAAGTTGGTGGGCCAGGAGGGGAAGCCGGAAAGCTACTACTTCCCGCCGCAGTTGAACAACGTCGACAACAACTTTGCGTACACCTTTATGGGCTTGGAACCGGGCACGGAAAAAGCCGACGTCCGCAAGTGTTTGGAAGATTGGAATGCCGGTGACAACGGCATCCTGGACCTGAGCCGGGCCTATCGTTTAAAGCGGGGCACCGGTTGGTTGATTCCGCCGGGCGTGCTGCACGCGCCCGGTTCGTTATGCACCTACGAACCCCAGTGGGGCAGCGACGTGTTTGGCATGTACCAATCGATCGTCGAAGGTCGCTATGTGCCCTGGTCGCTGTTGGTCAAGGACATGCCCGAGGACAAACACCAGGACCTGGACTTTATTGTCGACCAACTGGTGTGGGACAAAAACGTCGATACGCATTTTAAGGACAGCAACTACCTGGAACCCGTGGTCGATTCCAAACGTAGCGGCGACGGATACGAGGACAAGTGGATCGTTTATGGAACCGTCGATGGCGACCAACTTTTCAGCGCCAAGGAATTGACGATTCAGCCCGGTGCCAAGTGCACGCTACAGGACCCCGGCGCGAGCGGCTGGATTACGGTTCAGGGCCGCGGCAAAATCGGATCGCTGGATTTACAAACGCCGGCGATGATTCGTTTTGGCGAAAATACCACGGACGAAGTTTTCATTTCGCATCATGCGGCGACGTCCGGCGTGGTGGTCGAAAATACCGGCAGCGAGCCGCTTGTGGGGCTGCGATACTTCGGCCCCAATGCGCATGACGACTTGCCCCAAGCCGGCAGCTGATGCTCGGCCGGCGAATCGCCGTTTTTCCAGGTGACCCTTCCTCTCGAATTCTTGGCACATCATGGCTGACCATCCCAATCAATTTCCCAAGCTTCACAATGCCGCGTGGCCGGGAGTCGTCGGCAAGGGCGGCGAAGACAACGAACCGTGCATCGAATTGGAAAAGATGCTGGACTTGACCGCCGCGGCCGAGGTCGATGGTCGCAAATTTGATGGCGTCGACATTTTTCTGTTTGACCCGCACATTTCGATCGACGCCAGCGACGAAGACCTTGAAGCCGTCGCCGAAATGGTGAAGAGCCGCAATTTGGTCATCGGCACCGTCGTCGCGCCCGTGTGGCCGCCGACCGGGGGCGGGCCGGCCGCCGGCGGGCCCGAAGACGTCGAATTGTTCCTGACCCAGGTTCGCAAGGGTTGCCAAATCGGACAGAAATTGCGGCAGCTCGGCGTCCGGCCCTACGGCGTCGTCCGCATCGACTCAGCCACCAGTGTCGAAGATTGGGTGAAGGACCCCGAGGGCAGCCAATCGCGGATCGCCGACACCTTCAAAGCCGCCTGCGACATCGCCGAGGAATACGACGAACGGTTGGCCGCCGAAGGAGAAATTTGCTGGGGCGGCATGCACTCCTGGCGAAAGATGGTCGATTTGCTGGAACGAGTCGGCCACCCCGAACGGCTCGGCTTTCAGGCCGACATGTCGCACACGCTTCTGTACCTGCTGGGCTACAACGCTCCCGAGGACGCGATTGTTCCCGAGGGATTTGCTTGGGACGTCGAGGCCAAACGCGACGCCTTGAAACAGTTGACGCACGCGCTTCGCCCCTGGACGATCGATTTCCACGTCGCGCAAAACGACGGCACTGTTCACGGTACCGGTTCACACGACAAAACAGGACGCCATTGTTTACCCAACGATCCGGCCGGCAAGTTGGACATCGCGCATGATGCCGGATATTGGCTGCGTGACGAACACGGTGACGTCTTGCAAACGATCGATCACATGTGCTGGGACGGTTGTATGTTCAAGAACGACGTGATGCACCAGAGCGACACCTGGAATTCGATCTTGGCCGCGATGTTAAGCGTCCAGGACGCGCATGGCTGGAAGTAGGACGTCGATGGTCAATTCAAAGTCTGGATTCACGGCGCGTATGGATTGATACGCGTCGGCGAGTTCGTTCAGGATTGATGCGGGAATGTCGAAATCATCGCCATTTTTGTAGTTTCCGGCACCGTGGGTTTCGGCGGCGTTGATCCCGACATTTTTTGCCCCGGCAATCACTTCAAGCGATTTCTCGGGCGCCGCCCACGCCTCCCATTCGCGACGCAGCCATTCCCAATGGTCGCGTAAGACGGTATCGACATCGTCATTCGAGACACGCATGGAATCGATGAACGCCGAATCGTCTGTTGCGTCAGGTTGCATCCTTTCGAGGTGCATCGATGCCTCGCCTTCGCCCAGAGCGCCGCGGCGCGAGCGTCGGATCTGGTTGAGCACCTGAAGCGCGTCGACGGGCGTCAAGCGATTGTCGCGAGAAACGTCGTAGTAATCATCAAGCACATTCTGCGCGTCTCGGGGCGGCAGTTCGGGGCCGGCCGATGCGCCGCGCTGTCGGCGTATCGCGTTGAGGATACGCAGTGCGTCTGAGGCCGTGACACGTTGGTCGCGGCTGACATCGAATGCGTCGTGTGGGTTCGTCCATTCGTGTTCGTTTTGGATTTGAACGCGGAACTCGCCGGACGACAGTTCATGAAAGAATTCGCCGTGATTCATGCTCGGCGTCGACGCGACCCACTCGCCGTCAAGCTGGAGCTGATCGGCCGCCTCCATCGCGATTAGTAGCGGCTGGGCTAACTGCGTTGCTTCGAAAGCGGAAATCGCTTCGAGGGCAACGATGTCGGCGGCAGATTGACGAAAATCCCATTGATCCACGCCCGCGAGACTGGCCGGCGGAAGCCGCGAAGTATCGACCAGAACGCTCGACTGGAAAGCGACCTGATCGAATCCACCACCCAAGTTCGCGATCAACATTCCCTCTTGCAGCGGATCGACACCGGGCAAGCCAATTCGATCGTCGGCGTCCGATCCGCCAACCGCCAATGGAGCCATCGCGCCAAAACCGTTTGCCAGGACACGACCTTGCCGGACGACCTGGAGGCCGCTTTGGTGGTCCAGGATTTCGATGTCCAGAGCGTCGGCGCCGGCATCATCAAAAGTTTCGCGGGGCCAATCAAATCGGGCAATCGTACTGGGATCGGGCGTCTTGATCGTCCATTGGTAATCTTCAATTTCACCGTCATCGGCGGGCCCGTTGGGCAGCAGGCCCCCAGCCGTGCTCAAGCGAAACCTGGCGAATGTGGAACCGGCCACGGCCCAGGCCGGCACAACAAAGTCCAGCACATTTCGGCCGGCCGTGACGGGAATACTTCCGCCGCTACGATTTTGGCTCAGGTGTTCTTCGGGGTGGTCAAATCGCCCATTTTGATTGAAGTCAATCCATGCATCCAACAAGGCCGCATCGGATGCGTCGACCACGAAGGTACCGATCGATGTATTCGGACCGGCCACCATCGTCGATACCAAATTCACACCGTCGTCATCGTCGCCACCGGCATCCGTGTCATCACCGAGTGCCTCAAAGTCATTTTGCCCATCCGCTTCGGCATCAACGAGTCGACCGAGACTAAGCGTCGTGATTTGGTGACGCGGGCCATTTTCGTGGAGCGTGGTATCGAAGCGATACGGCGCATCACCAAAATCAAATTGGGTCAAACCGTTTTCATGGACGTTGATCGTGATATCGGTTTGGTAACGAAGAGAATTGTCTTGACGATCAACCAAAGTCACGCGGACGGTCACGGAAGATTCGACAAGATGGTTCAGCCAAATGTTTGGTTTCAAACGCAGGAAGCTTCGCGAGAATTCGAACCGGTCATCATTCACCAGAAGGTGATAACGTAAATGGGCATCATGTCCATTGGAAAGAATCTTGGCCGCCGTGGCACCTTCGAAACCGGAAACCACACGATAGCTTTGCCATATAATGTCTATCTCGCCGTGGTCCTGTTCCGCATCAATCCGAACCATGTAGTCCTCGACCTCGCCGACACGATCGGGACCTCTTGGAAAATCATCGTAGGGTCGAAGTCCTCCATCGTGGCTAACGCGAAAGCGGGCAAAGGTGGTTCCGGTTGCCGCCGTTGATGGAATCGAAAAATCGTAGTAGATAAGCGTATCATTGATGAAGACACTTTGTCCGCCAAACAGGTGTTCCTCGGGATGTTGGAAAACTTGATCCTGATTGAAGTCGATCCAACCATCCAAGCGCCCGACACGACTGGCATGGGCCGTGATTACGCCACTTCCGCCCTCGGTTCCGACCACTATCGGACGAACAAAGATGACACCGTCATCGTCATCACCATCGGTATCCATATCGTCGCCGCGACTTTGATGATCATTTTGCGGTGCCAATTCGGAATCGACACGATGGCCCAAGAAAAGATCCCCAAGAAGGGCCCGAGCCACCGCATCGTCGCTGTCGCCGCGGTCATAAAACGAGTTGTCGCCGTAGTCAAAACGGTCTTTGGATTGTCCGCCGCCGTCCAGTGGTGGGGATACGTCGAAGGTAAATGGAACCGTGAATGAAACATTCGAATCGTCGCGGCGTGTCAACGTCACATTGACCGTCACTCGCGGCATATCTGTTTCGCGAAGTGCCTGGCCACGTTTGAGCGTCAGGGTGCTTAGATAGAATTCGAAGCGAGGATCGTCGACGGTCAATTGATAGGTGCCAAATGCGTCACAGCAATCCGCAATGATCTTGGCAATCGACGCGCCGGGATCATCGTAGACAACTTCCCGACGTTGCCAGCGGATGTCGGGCATCGGCATCGTCGATCGGGTGTTCCAATTGTTGTGCGGTGAATAAAAGCGAACGCCGTCCAAGCCTTGGACGGGATATGTTTCCGGTTGGCCCGAGTATTCAATGCGAATCCCGAGATGCTCGGCGTCCTGGACCGATACCGGTATCGTCCAATGGTCAGCCGTTTGACCGTCCACCAAGCGGCTGCCAATTTCACGCCAACCGTTTGCCAAACTCACCTCGCCGGCTCCGTTTTCGCTGGCATACACCCGGACCATGAATGCCCCCTGCCGGCTGTCACCCAGCGTTGCCGGCCAGACGCGGACCCGATCCAAGTGAACCGCACGCGGCATCTGGAAACGAATCCAAGCGGCGAGCGTGATTTGTGAACCACCCGGATCATTCACATACCAACCCAAACCACTCAGCGTTTCCGAAGCATCCACGATGGTCTCGCCCAAGGCGATTCGGCGGGCACCGTCTGGCGACCAGGGTGAATCGCCGGACACAGGTGGCACCTGCTGGACTTCATCCACCAACGCGTCGCCGCGTGGATCTCGATAACCGCGGATCAAATTGGAGACTTGCCGAATGGCCGCACTCATTGACTCGACGCGTTTTTGTCCGCCATCGGCCTGGGTCACCAACTCGTTCTCGGGAACGCTCGCCGCCGGATGAGCGTGCCATGCCGAAATAACGAAACGATCCGGTCCACGTTGGATCGTGCCATCGACTTGTTCAAGTTGATCCAGATAGGCTCTGACACCGTTGAAGACGACATCGTGTCGCCAATCTCGTGCCGATTGGTTGCCCCGGTCACTGGTTGTCAAGAATCCGAATTCAACACCCAGGTCATCTTGAACAAACTGCTGCAGTGCAAGAATATCCGCCCACTGAACTCCCTGGTCTAAACCGACTTTGTCCACTGGCAAATAATAGTGAATGTGGTCCAGCGGTTTGGCGAGATCGGCAAGTTGTGCGTAGATCGACGTGGGTTCCGTTCCCAGTGTTAATAGGTTGTCGATGAAACCGACTTCCATCTGTGGAAAACGCTGCCGCAAGAGAGACGAGTAGCGAACAAAGTCATCGATCCGTTGCGACATCGGATAGCTGGCGTCGAACGGTGTTCCCGGCGTCAAACGGGTCAACACGGTATTGATGGAAACGTGTCGGATTCTCAGACCCGCATTTTGCAAGTCCTCGATCCACTGGAAATGCGATTCCAACAACTGCGCCTCCGTCTTGCCCGTTTGTTCACGAAAGTAACCGAGCCCATTGGCCGCCCAAGATTGAATCGACACGTTGACCTGATTCCGATTCAGCACCGGTGCGATGGTGTCGCGGAAGACGTCGATCGAAACCGGACGGGTGCCATTAAGGATCCGTTCGTTCAGCGTGAACGAATCGATCGCGCGAAGCGTGTGCTCCCAGGATTCCGGGTTTTCGAAACGCGATACAAAATCAGCAGGCCGATCCGATCGACCAAGGCTGTTGTCGCTCATCCAAAGCAGTGGTGCGGCGGTCAGTAGCCGCCGCGGTTCCAACGATTCCAGGCGAATCGAGTGCCAACGACGTCGAGTCGCAAGACGCGAGACACCGGTTCGAACACGCGGGACACGTCTCGCACGAAAAACGGATAGAAAGCCAAATGCCATTTGTTACGTCATGAGAGGAAATCAAAAAACGGCTTTTCAAGGCAGCGAGTCTTCAAGCAGCGTGCTGTCACACCCCCTCCGAAGTATCAGCAGAACCTCATCGAGGGAAAGCGACACGAAGGACGCCCGCCGAACACTTTAAAACCCAGCATCAGTTGTGCAAAACGTTGACAAGTTTTTGACAACTTTGATGCGACTGACGCCTCCGTCTCCTTCCGATACGATGCGTCCGCTATGGCAAGGTATCGCTTCCGAACCGATTTGGATTACCCGGCGCGACTGTATCGTGTGACCGAGCGATCAATCGAAAATGAAACCGATGGTCGCGTGCGACTGTTGCGATTGGAATTCGAGATCTTCGTCCAAGACCAACAGCGAGACGTGTTTCGTTCAACCGGGAAGGTCGCCAGTCGAGATCTATTGGTCGGCTTGCCGGCCGACCCCGGCGTGCGACGTTACCAACGGGCATTGGGTATCGAAGCGGAAAACTCCGCAGCGTGGCTGGCCGGTGATCTGGTGGGACGCTGGGTATCGATTCGATTCGACTCCGTTGACGAAAGTGACTTTCGAAACCCGTTTGCTTCGATCAAACGGCGGGCAACGCCGGAGTGCGATATCGTGGAATACGTCGGCGGTTTATTGGACCAATGGTGCGGTGTTTCGGAGGCTGCAGAAGATTTGGAACTAAGCCCGGCAACCCTGCGTCGGCGCTTGGCGATTCTGGAACCGACTTGGGGGGAACGACTCGTTCGTCGCACGACGGGTGGCCATCGCAGGATTTGCTTGCCGTTGCTTCGGAACCTGCTTTAAAAGACATCACCGATACGTCATGCCACTTCAGTTTTCTGGGATCACCTGAAACTTGGCTTCAAGCGGTTCTTCGCCGGTGCGAAAGGTGATTCGCACGGTGTGCTGGCCCGCCGCCAACATTCGCGTCGCCGACGATCCGTCGCCTCGATCGGCGTCAATCGCGTGAGCGTCGTGGAGCCTAACGAACGCCGGCGTGTTGGTCGTTAGGCGAAGTTCATAGCGGCCGGTTTCGGGAATTTGGATTCTCCCAACCGCATGATGCACCTGAGCGGGCTTCGATGACGCCGAAAATTCCCAGGCGTGTTGTGACGACGGATTGATTACGGAGGTCCCTGTCAGCGACTTGGCATTCACCTGCGGCACCCAGGGCGATGGCTTCTGGGTTTCCACCCTGCCGAACGAAAAACCATCCACGGGAATATCACCTCGTGGGTCCATGTCGGCGGGGATCGGAGCGTCGTCATACGGCCGCGGCGCCGAAGCATTCGGATGCCGAATTTGCAACACGCGAGCCTTCATCTTGGCCTGTAGTGTCGCAAATGCGGCTCCATCAGCGGCCAGATTATTGGCTTCGTCCACATCGGCTTCGACGTCGTAGATTTCAAAATCATCATCGACGGATTGAATGTCGACGCGGACGCCCTTGTAGGACCTTCCGTCATCCCCAAGCATGCGGATGACCTGCATTTGACGTCGCCGACGACCCTGACGCGCGGCCAAAAAATCATCGTACGGCTGAGTCTTTCCGTTCTGGAAATACTCGATGTACGTCGTCGGAATCGGTTGGCTGTCGGAATTCCCCAGCAGCGTTGGTAAGAGCGTAACACCATCGCATCGCGCCGGTGCGGCGATGCCGGCGACATCACACAGCGTCGCCATCCAGTCGTGAAATTGTGACGGGTTGGAATCGATACCACCGGCGGCAATCGTTCCCGGCCAAGACGCCAAGGTGGGCATGCGAATGCCCCCCTCCCAACAATCTCGTTTGGTCCCGTCATACGGTCCATATGATTGGAAAATGGTGGGCTTGTAACGGCCGTCGCCCCAGCCATCACCGGCGACGTACGATTCGTGATGAGGCCCGTTGTCGCTGGTAAAAACCACGAGCGTTTCTTGTTCGATATTCAAATCACGCAGCAAGTGTTGCAGATCGCCGACGGCCGAATCGATCCGCCGCACCATCGTTGCAAAACGCTGTTCAAGTGGCTTCAAAGTCTCCGTTCGATAGTCCGGATGGATGAAGGAATCAACATCGACACTGGCTGTATTGATCATCTTGCCGGCCTGTCCGGTCCATTGCAGACCGCCCTGGGTACCGCCGCCGTCGGGATAGGCCATCGTTGGTACCTGCAACGCCGCGTGCGGGGTGTCGTAGTTCAGCACCAGAAAGAACGGTTGCTTGGGATTTTCGCTCCGGTGCTTCGTGATGAAATGCTTCGACTTGGCGGTGAACAAGTCCGTCGTGTAGCACCCGGACAATTGTTCGGAAACTTCACGATCCCCAGCGTCGTCGGACCACCACAGGTTGGGCAATCCCCGGTGTCCCTCGTTGGCCATTTCCCAAGGATCATTGGGATAGTGAAGGTGGCCGGCGAAATGCGACACATAGCCAAAGAATTCGTCGAAGCCACGCTGGGTGGGATATGCGGGCCAATCGTCGGGCGTGCCGTATTGCTGCTTGGCTTTGGGACCGCCTTGCAAGCCGTACTTGCCAATCATGCACGTGCGATAACCGGCCGCTCGCATGACCGTGCCCAGGGCGTGATTGTCTTCGAGTGCCTTGTCAAACTGGTTATCACGAATGACCGCGTTGCCCTGGTGCACGCCTGTCAGCAGCGATGATCGTGAAGGAGCACAAACCGGCGCCGGGCAATAATGAGCCCGCATTTGCAGTCCGCCCAGGGCCAGTTGGTCCAAGTTGGGCGTGCGATGCGTTTTGGCGTGCGATGAATCATTTTGGTGAAACACACCCAAGTCACCCCAACCCAAATCATCGGTCAGGATGAAAATCACGTTGGGACGCTTTGCCGATGGGCTTGATGGCTCGGCGGCCAAAGCGAACCGTGTGTTGAAAAACGTCTGCAGAACAAAAACGAGAATGGCCGCCAGACACAAACGCGAGCAAGGGAACAAACGCGAGCGGGGGCACCAACGCGAGCGGGGGTTTCGCACAGGAGGATCGTGGAGTTTGTCGGAAGGGGATCGTTTCGCCAGCCAGTATGACTGACGCGGGGATCGTTTGAAAATGAATTCAACACGGGTTCGCGCGACGCCGTTCGCTCCGCCAGCGGCACGTCATCAGCTAGTCATCATCATCATCATCGTCGACGACATCGATTGCCCATTCGGGATACGCAATGGCGGTGCCTTTTTGTGATCGCCAAAGAATGCGGTTGAAGACATCCTCCGGGGCTGCGTCGATTTGGGCAAAATTCAACGTCGCGGAAACCTCCGCATCACGACGCAAAATCGGATCGCGAATTGCGGCGGGTTCCGGATTCATTTGGTCCAGCGGAACGTTATTGGGTACCGCATCGTAGGGCGTAAAATCCGGTCGGTCGGTAAAGCAATCAAACATCGGCGTTGCACTGGCGTCGAAACGGTTCATCGGCGGCAAACCCAAGATCTGTTCGATTGAACGAACCACGCTGGTCGTGTTGTATAGGGTTCCGATGGTTTGACCGCGTTTGGACCACGGGCTGATGCACCAAGCGGTTGTGCGATAGCCACTGACGTGATCCCAACCGGCTTGCGGGTCGTCTTCGATGACAAAAATGGCCATCTGTTTCCAAAACGGCGAATGCGACAGCCCTTCGACAATTCGGCCCAGAGCCAAGTCGTTGTCGGCCATGCAAGCCGCCGGAGTTGGGCAGCCGGGCGACGTGCCGCTGGTGTGATCGTTTGGCAGACAAACGATCGTCAATTGCGGGAATGTACCTTTGGCGGTGAAGTCCTTGAGTTCATTCAAAATAAAGTCGGCACGAAAACCATCGGGCACCGACATATTCCAACCGACGTATCCGGCCGGCGAAAAGTCTCGCACACTTTCGATCCCCGGTTTGCATCCAAAGATGACTTCGTTTGAAGTTCCCTGCCAAGTCCGATAACAGGCCATGAAGTCGGGCGAACCCTTTCTTGTTGGATCGGCGTAACGGACTTGCGGGATCATGAACTCGCCGTAGTTCCGCAGCGTGACCCCATGGGCGACAGCGTTATCCCACAGGAATCCCGCCGGCGAATATGCCAAGGCATCGACATCGCTTTCCAACATGCCGTCGGGGTAACTGCGGGGGAATCCCGCGAACGATTTTTCCATGTAGTCGGTCGCGAACGCCGAAGCACTCCAATTGTGCCCATCGGCACTCAAGATGCCGGCGCAGTAGGTGTTGTCGAGAAGTCCGAACTCGTCGGCCAGCTTGTGCATATTGGGCGTCACGTTGCGACCAAACAGGCACAAATCCGCATTGCCGTTCCCGTCGGGCCGATCGCCGAAAACTTGATCGTAAGTGCGGTTTTCTTTGATGATATAAACGACATGTTTGATCGGACTTGGCTCGCCGATCCGCTCGGGCATGGGCCGGGGTGGTTGATCTTTCCGTGGCAGCCGGAGCGAGGCGGCGATGAGATCGTCGGAAAGATTCTTGGTCGCCTGCAGGGTGTAGCGAGCCAATTGTTCGGCATCTGGAACATCGATGATGGAAATCGATCCCGTGTATTGATGGGTGTTGAATCCCTCGGCGTCACCGCGGCGGCGTGGGTTGGTGGGCAAACCTTTGATGTTGGCCACATGCAAACGATTGCGGACCGAGTCGAATGCGATCGCGCCGGGAAACCACCCCACGGGAATCAATCCGCGGATTCCCGATTCGCCTTTGTCGCCCAAATCCAAATCGAAGACCGCGACCGCATTTTGGGTTCCGTTGGTGACATACAAAGTCGAACCGTCGTTGCCAAAGGCCATGGACGTTGGCGTCGCGCCCAACAGATCCGCTGGGTTCGCCTTGGCCCAAATCTTGTCGACGACTTTTCGTGATTCCAGATCGATGACACTTAAATGGTCTTCACCGGCGCTGGCACAAATGGCAAATCGTTGATCGGGATCGATTGCCAACGAACTGGCGTGACGGCCGGTGACCAGTTCATCGATCTTTCCGGTTTTCCGATTGACCAGCGACACCGAACCTTCGCTGGCGATGTGCCGCACCGGGTCCACGCGAACGACAGTGCCCTTGCCGGCCGGTCCGGTCAGGTCACCCTCTTGCGGCTGGCGACCGCCCCAATTGCTCACGACCGCTAGGTCACCGACAAGCCGAACATCGTAGGGCGCCACGCCGACATCAAACGACCTTCTTAACTTTCGTTCCTCGAGGTCGATTTCGATCAGCGTGTTTGATAAGTTGCCGCACACCAGCAGCGTTTTACCATCCGGTGCAATGGCAAGTCCGCTGGGAATTTCCGCTTCACGACGTGGTGCGTTTGCGGGTGGAAGCGGAATGGTGAACGAGGGCGTCACGGTGCTTGGTTTCAGGGGTCCATCGGCGACATCAAAGACTTTGATGGATCCGTTGACATTGCTTAAGTAGATTTGTTTGCCGTCCGGTGAAAAGATCAGGCCTGTGTAGCTGAGTTGACCTTTTCGATCCGGTGCGAGGATGTTGGTTTCGTCGTTGCCGGTCGAAGGTGCGCTTGCGTTTTCGGCGGGAAATGCGACTTCGCCAATTTGCTTGCCCGAATCGGGATCCAAAATGACCAAGGCACTGGTCTTGCCACTGGCCACGACGAATCGCGCATCGGGCGACAACGCGATCGCCTGGGGTCGCTTGCCCGGAAGCGTCACTTGAATCCCGGCCGGGGTCAGGCGTTGATTCACCGGCGTCTGGATGGACCCGTCCGATTGGCGTCCGACCATTGGCGGTGTGCTTGTCGCGAATTCGTCTGCGACGGCAGCCCTGACGGGACAGATCTGGCCAAAACCGGGCGAAATAGCGGCGAAAACGAGGATCAGGGCGGTAAGCTTCGCGTTCATGGGCTGTTTCGTGGGACGGGCATCGATCGGTTGGACGGGAGGTATGATACCGATGAACGTTGACGCTGATTTGACGGGTTCGGTAAACTTTAGCAGCGTGGCGGACCGCCGCGTTTCGCTGTTTTCCCCAATCGAGTCCTAAGAAATGATCAAATTGATTCTCTCCTGCGTCGCAGTCGCCCTCTTCACGACGCCGATGGTTGCCGATTCCGAGGTCAAGTTGGATGGAGTGAAATGCGTTGTCGCACCGCGTGCCGCAAAAGCCACGAAGTCGGCCGAATACAAGAAGGGCAAGGTTTACTTTTGCTGCGGCAATTGCGAGTCGAAGTTCAAAAAAGACTCGAAAAAGTTTGCTGAAAAGGCAAACGCTCAATTGGTTTCGACCAAACAATATGAGCAAAAGGGTTGCCCATTTTCCGGCGGCGACGTTGATCCGGACACGAAGGTGAAGGTTGGCGGAACCGAGGTCGCGTTCTGTTGTGGCAATTGCAAGAGCAAGGTCGAAAAGGCCGACGACAAGACCAAGATGAAATTGGTCTTTAGCGACAAGGCGTTCGACAAGGCGTTCACTGTCGCCAAGAAGAAGAAGGATTAGGCCAAATGGGTGGCGAAAGCCACGAAACCGCATCGGAGTTGTTCGAATGAGACGCGTGCACCGGTGAGCCGAAGGTGTCGAAGACCGGCGCGGCGAAGCGAATCAGCTTCGCGCGCTTGGAGGCTCCGATAGGTGCAGGGTTGACGGAGTCGGTTGCATCCGCGTGATGGCAATTGATTTTCGGTGGGATGCCGGCCATTGCCGACGTCAGGACACGATGCTGAATCCGGATACGCGGCCAATCGGGTCATCTGTCTTCTCGACCCCTTCCATCAAA
>JBCCRW010000078.1:0-17266 GCA_039201055.1 Planctomycetota bacterium
ATCTTCTAAACCAAATCCTGCTTGCGGCGAGTCCGGCGTGATTTCAAACAATCGCGACAAACGCCATGAATCAGCAATCGATGGCGGGTCACGCGAAAGCCATGCTCGGCGGCCGTCTTCTCTCGTAACGCGATCATCGCCTCGTCCCGAAACTCGACCAACTTTTGGCAGCGAGTGCAGTACAGGTGATCGTGGTTGGGATACCCATACTCGAGCTCGTAAACGGTCCTGCCATCGAGCTCGAAGCAATTCAGCAGGCTGGCATCGACAAATTCGCGCAAGGCACGATAGACCGTCGCCTTGCTGACGTAGCCCGGCTGGCCCTTTCGCGGCAGCCGTTCGATCAACTGGTCGGCGTCAAAGTGGCTGTGCTGCCGAAAGATCTCGTCGATCAGCAGCTTGCGTTGTGGAGTTTGTCGCTGCCCCTTGGCCTGCAAATATTCCTCGAAACGCTTTTGGGGCGTCATCGAGACGGCGACTGCGGGCAGTGGAGGTTCGGGGGCGCTCACGAATCGACTCAAAGAGAAAGGAAGACTCTCCCCTTATTGTACGAGTAAGTCTCGTTCTTCGACATCGCATCTGCGAAAAACCTACGCCCAGGCGTCCAACATCTTGTCAAACGCGGCGTCCAGCTTCTCGGGGGTGTCATAATTTCCCGAGGCGATTTCCCGGCGAAGTTCGGCAACACGGTCGATTCGAATGGGTTCGGAGCCGCTAGCCTGGGTTTCGGCGACTCGATTGACCGAAGCGGCACCGCCCGACCGGGCCGCGCTGGAAAGGTCGAGTTGGTCGACGGGCGCGGCGGTGGGCCGATTTGCCGCACCACGTTCAGCCGGCAAACCCTGCTGGGAGGCCGATGTTTGACGGGTCGCCGAGGCCGACGAGGTGGGACTGGCAGTCGAAACCCGGTAAGGTCCGTAAATTTGCATAACGTCAGTTGGCTCCGTTGGCGGACAAAGAATCCGATCCACGCACAAGTTCGCGAACACGAACCATAGACCATGGCGTCAAGCCATCGCCAGTGCGAATGGGATCGAGGATGGGCGTCGTACGGATGACCACATGCGAAAACGCGAAAAACCACGTTTCGTACCAAACCCCACGGTCATCCGGCGCCGCGATCCGTGTCCCAGGGAGCAATCCGTCAGCGAAAAGAGACTTTCGAGCGCTAGGGGTGTAAGGGGTTTATCGACAAATGCCGGTGCCCGGTTGAGCCAATCGAGAAGAATTTGGACGAATCCGATGTCCGTTGAAAATCCCTGCCACCTTCCGTTTGGCGAAGGTATCGATCAGAAAAAAATGGCGTGAAACCCATCCGAGGATCGATTTCACGCCGTTTGGTCCTGAAGTTCATCAGGATTACATCCGCGGGCGGCTAGCCGGCAATGCAGCAGTCGTCGCCGGATGACGCACAAACGGTGCATTCGCAAACTTCGCACGTGCAGGGCTTGCCGTCGCAGCAATCACAGCCGTCCTCGCAAACGCCGCAGGTGTCACATCGACATTCGACGCTGGCGATCGACGTGGCTTCGGCCGCGCCGAGATCCTTGCTGCACGTCGATCCTGCACAGCAGGATGCCTGGCCATCGCTGGGGGCGTCACACGTCGCACACTCGCAAACACTGCAGCCGCAGGTTTCGCCATCAGCGCAATCACAGCCGCCGTCGCAGACACCAACGCCACAGGCCTCTTTGTCCTCCACCGCAACCAAGTTGGATGCGGAAGTGCTCGGACATTGATGGTTGTCCGTTTTTTGGTCGCCACTCCAAATGGCGGCAAATGCGAGCGCCGGAACCAAACCGACGCCCAAAACCAAAGTACGAATCATCTCGATTCTCTCCGTCTGATACGAATGGAAAAAGTAAGAAAACAGCCGTCAGGGCTGCCTACTTCCGCCATCGGCACAGACGTACACAAATCTCGTCGCCGGCACGAACGGCCGCTGCGGATCGGGATCGAGCCAGGACTCCACGCACCGAGTCAGCATCCCATCCGCATGCCGCCAAGCCAGCCGCCGGCAGGACCGGAACTTCTTCGGCGACGCTTCGTTCACCACCCGAGTTCTTCGTTCCGATCGCACCGACAATCGCGACGGGCAAATCGTGGCAGTGGCAACTGTCACCCTTGGGACAATGGCCGCCCTCACGCGAACAGGAATCCCCTCGCGACGCGTTCCCGTTCGCGGTGGTCGCACAATGCGGACAAGCCGGAGCGACGTCGGCGGCACAGCACGTCGTCGACGCTTCGGAGGCCGCCGTTTTGCAACAACAGGCCACCGACGGAATGCCGGGGCCCAATGCGAAAAACAAAGATGCCAAAAGCATCCAAGTCGTTTTCCAGAGGTTTCCGGTTCGTCGTCGCATCCCCAAAGCTTACCAGGATTCATCAAGCCGGAGCAAGATTTTTTTGGGCGGTCCAGCCCGGGCCCAAAGCCCAAACAAGCCGCCAAAACCCAAACAACCCGGCCGCCCCAGAAGGCTGCGGCGATCCGAATCCGCCTTTTCCCGCCGACTCGGGCTTTCGTAATGTCTCACCGGGTGTACCGGCCTGTAGCCGGACTTCGCCAGACGCCGGAAAGCGGGTGCGATTCCGTGTTCTGGCGAACATCGGCTACTGCGATTGGACAGCTCCGTGTTCTGGCGAACAACGGCTACCGCAATTGGGCGATTCACGACTTTCCCGGGATGGGATTCGACCGCATGCACGAACGGACTCGCCGTTTTCTGGCGCGACTGACCTTCGTGGGCGGCTGCGCGATTCCCACGCTCGGCGTCGTGCTGGCGATTCTGTTTTCGCAAACGCCCATCGCCCACGCACGAAAGGCGAACCAGCTGAGCCAAATCTGGGAGACGTCGTGGGGCGCCGAGGTCGATCTGCACACGATCACGCCGCTGGCTCCGGGCCGACAACAACTTCGTCAAATGCAACTGAGCAATCGCGAAACCGGCCAAAAACTGCTCGCTTGCGATGCGTTGACACTCCGACAAGCCAGCGACGAAACGCTGCTCCGCGGCGAATCGGTTCGTGTCTTTGCCGCCGGGGTACCCGAGCTATGGCGGCTGTTTCATGAACGCATCTTGCGCAGCCATGTGGGCGGAACAAGCCCGACGCGGATCGACTTCAAAACACTGGCCATCCAGGCCGGCAAACGCGAACTGCGTTTCACCGACGTTTCCGCTTGGATCGATACCGAAGGCGGTACCAGTTTGGCGACCTTGGAATTGACGCCCGCGTGGATCGAACATGCAACGCCCATTGTGATGTCGATCCGTCGCGATCGCGGCGGATCGGTTTCACTGAACCACTGCCCTTTGACCCGTTGGTCGCTCAGCAGCGGCCGCACCGCCCTGCCCCTGGCATCGCTTCGTGGACTCGGGCCGACGTGGCTTGAAAATCTCGGCCCCAAAGCGACCTTCGAAGGTTCGATGTCATGGACCCAAAGCGACACGGCATGGGGCGTGGACCTGAGCCAGAGCACTTGGAGTCAGGTCGACTTGGGCAAACTGGCACAGCTTGTATCCATACGTTGCACCGGAGCGGGCACGATTCATTTTGACCGTGGCTTGATCCGCCCCGGAATTGACGTCGACATGGTGGGCGAAATCCGCGTTTCCGATGGCGGCATCGAATCCCCCATTCTGCTTTCGGCCGCTCGCGCTTTCGAATTGGCGTACCACCAAGACTACGCATCGAAAGCGGAATGGCCCATCGATTTACTGGCACTGCGTTTCCGCATTGACGGTCCGTCCTTAAGCCTTGAAGGTCGTTGCCGCGAGGCGAAAGGCAACCCCAACTATCCCGCCGGTTCGATTCTGCAATCGGGACAACAAATATTGCTGGCGTCGACGGGCACCCGTGTACCGGCGATTCACTTGGCAAAAGCCTTCGCGCCGCCGGCGGGCGTTCAGGCGCCCTGGTCCAGCGTCACCCGGCATTGGTTCCACTGGTTGGTGCCACCGACAGCCGACGCCGCCGGACCGTCCACTATGAATCCAACTCGCCCGCCCGCTACGAATACAACTCGATCGCCCGCTACGAATACAACTCGATCGCCCGCTACGAATACAACTCGATCGCCTTGATGATGTCATCCAGTTCATTGGGCACGCTAACGGCGCGATTGGCGTAGCTGGCCTTGGACACCCCGCGGCTACCGAGTGTCTTATTGAACAATTCCTGGTCGGTCGAATGGTACGCGACCGTCGCGGACGGGTCCTTCAATTCGTGCCCGGTCAAAATGCAAACGACACGATCCGACGGCGCGATCACGCCCTCGCGACGCAACAACTTGGCACCGGCAACACTGGCCGCCGAAGCCGGTTCGCAGCCGAATCCGCCCAAGCCGACTTTGGCCTTGGCGTCTAAAATATCCTGATCATCGACTTGGCGAACCACGCCATCCATCGTTGCCAAAGCACGCAGGCATTTTTTGAAGTTGACCGGCCGATTGATTTCAATCGCGCTGGCGATGGTATCGGCCTTGATGTGATGCTGGTCCATGTGATCGTTGTAAGCCACGACCGGCTGCATTTCGATGCGACCGTTGTTCCAACGCACACCCCGACGTTCATACAGTTCGTACAGCGTATCGGCGCCCGCGGCGTTGATGACGGCCAAGCGTGGGATGCGGTCGATCAAGCCGTGCATTTTCAGTTCGGCAAGCGCCTTACCAAACGCGCTGCTGTTGCCCAAGTTGCCGCCGGGCACAACGATCCAGTCGGGAACTTCCCAGCCGAGTGATTCGAGGACTCGGAACATGACCGTCTTTTGGCCTTCCAAGCGAAACGGATTGACGCTGTTGACCAAATAGATACCAAGCTGTTTGGCCACTTCGCGAACCCGCAACATCGCGTCGTCAAAGTCCCCGGCGATTTGCACCGTCAGCGCGCCATAATCGAGTGCCTGGGAAAGCTTGCCGTAAGAAATCTTGCCGCTGCCGATAAAGATAATGGCCTTCATCAAACGCGTCGCGCTGCAATACAGCGCCAGCGATGCGGAAGTATTGCCGGTGCTGGCACACGCGGCCCGCCGCGCGCCCATCAAACTGGCATGCGTCACCGCCGCACACATGCCATTGTCTTTGAATGAACCGGAGGGATTCATGCCTTCGTATTGCAAGTGCAGGCGGCCCGCATCCATCCCGACGTAATTACCCACGCGGTCGGTTTGCTGCAGCAGCGTTTGCCCCTCGCCGACGGTGACGAGACGATCCTGGGGCGCAAAGGGCAGCAATTCATGAAACCGCCAGACGCCCGAGAACCGCACCGGATTGGTCCGCTCGCTCCAAAAACGTTCGAAGTCCGACAGGCGACTGGGCACCTGGACGCGGTCCCAATCGTATTGGATGTCCAGCAGATCGCCGCAGGCGTCGCACGATGTTCGCACGGACATGGCGTCGTAGGTACCGCCACAATCCGGGTGGATGCAACGCTGAAAAGCCAGATCGGTGGCGACGGCGGTAGCGGTCATGGCGATAACGAGCGAGAAACTGGGTGGATTTTGCGGCCTACTACAAGATTAGATCGGTCGGCGCCGGTCGTGACTAGATTCCGGTTTTTTTGGCCCCCCGAATTTTCCACAGCATGCTGCTCGAATTTTCCACAGCAAGCTGCTCATACCGCCGGACGGGTTGAACGAGCTTCCGCTGCAGCCCCATTTTCTGCCAGAATGCGGGTATGAGCATCCCGCCTGAATCAGCTTCATGAAAACGCCGCAAGTCCAATCGTTGGTCCTCTTTAGCATCGTCGCCACGCTCGGTCTTGGCGGGGACTTGTGGACCAAATCGGTCCTGTTTGATTGGCTGGGCTTGCCGGGCACTTCCGACCCGTATTGGCTGGTCGACGGCGTTTTTGGCTTTCAAACGGCCGTGAATCCGGGTGCCATGTTTGGTATGGGCGCCGGCAAAGGCCTGCTGTTCGCCGGCTTTTCGATCGTGGCCCTGCTTGGCATCGGATTCTGGTTGATCCGGGGCGGCGGCATGCAAAACCGCAAACTCAGCCTCGTCCTGGGCCTAATCAGCGGCGGCATTCTGGGCAACCTTTACGATCGTCTGGGCCTATGGACCGGACCGTTCCTGGATCACCCGCTGTATCAAAGCGAATACGACAGCGGCGTTCGAGACTGGATTTTGTTTCGCGTCGAAGGCGTCCCACTGTTTGATCCCTGGCCCAACTTCAACATCGCGGACGCGTGTTTGGTCGTCGGCGCGATCAGCTTAATTCTGCTTTCGTTCCTGACGCCGGTTGCCGACAACGCGGGGTCTTCGACAAGCGAGAGCGTCGACGGCCAGCCCAACCCATAACGCCGCCACAAATCAACACGCCGATTACCGTGGGCTCGGAGACCGCGGTAAAATCAAGTCGCGGCCCAAGGTTGGGGCCGTCCAGGATGCTGTGATAAAAGTTTGACCGCTCCGTCGAATCTAAGTCCGCGAGCTGGAGTCGCAGGACAAGGCTGTTCCCAACCATCTGGTTGTTAAAAAAGGCGGTCAAATCGAGCACTTTCAGCGGGTTGTCGTTGCCATCGATTTGGCCCAGTTGGGCAATGGAGCTCTCAAAATCGATCGGCGTGAACGCGCCGTCATCGGCAATTTGAAACACATCAACCCGTTCGTCGTCCGACGGAATCCCCGGGAGCGTTTGAAGTTCCAAACGAACGCTCTGGAACGGCCGACTTTGATCGAGCGTGGAAAGATCGAATCGAATGAAGGTGCGAACGTCAAAATCGCCGATTAAATTTTCGCCGACCTGCAGCCCATCTTGACTATCGTCAAACTCAAATTCCTCGAAGTTGCCGTCGCGAAAACGAATCCCGATCAAATCGTCCGCGGCACGAATCGAGGTCACCAAATCGGCCGAGCAAACGTTGGTCAGTAGCAGGGCCACAAACGGGATCGCTGCAACGTACAAGAAACTGCGAAAAGCGTGATACATCGGCGAGGTGGTGGTCGAAACGGGGTTATATTGGCGGGGGTACCCCAAACAGGCTACTCACCCCAACTTCGCGATGCAAATTTGGCTCGTTGCGGGATCGCCTAAGCACGTCATCACTTGCTTCCTTGTTTAGCGTTCGCCGAAGGCGTAGGTATTGCACGCGGTGTTTACGCCTTCGGCTAACCGGTAAACAAACGTAACGCTGTCCAGTTCGAGTCAGTCGGCAAAAGATACCTGGCACTTTTTTCCCGACCGGAAGATCATGTCGCAGCCATCCGAATCGAATAAGCGTTGCCCACACGAAATTTTCAAACTTCACGATCATTGCCGGATTCACGGATCCGCAATGGGCTGCGCAGTCGAAGGGGGTGCCAAGGCCGCTGGTGGTGCCAAGGCGGAAGGGGGTGCCAGCCAGCTGCGCTGGGGTGTGGGCACATTTCGGAGGATGAAGTACGCGATGACGATCGCGGCCACGGCTTTGGCGAAACGCGGAAAAGACGCTCGGCCGCGTTTGCGTAGCCGACCCTGCCAAACCAAGCACGCCAAAAAAAGGGGCAGTCCGATGATCAACAGCGGGTTGAACCGGATGGCTTCAAGCATCCGAAAATGCGCGAGCGCGTGCACCGCACGGGTGGCTCCGCAACCGGGGCAATGCAGCCCCGTTGCTTGGTGCAACGCGCATTTTGGATACAGCGATCCGGGCGTCGGGGCCGCGTATCGCAGGAGTGCAAACGCCACCGGCACCGCGACAACAGCCAGCGTCGATAGCCACCAGATCCGGTGGCGTTTCCAAAAGCGAACAGGTCGTTTAAACGCCATGTTGCCGCAAGCTGATGCGAGTCACACGAAGCCGGTTGCTTCATCAATCCATGACTTTTGGGGCGATAGTTCAGTAGCTCGCCCTTCCGAGGCGAAGAACTCAGTCAATCGATACTTCGAGTCGAAGGAAAACGACTTTGAGAGTCGTGCTACGTTTACTCGGTACCCCAAAACTGAATCTGGACGACGCACTAAAAGCCACCCGGATTGTTTGCCGCTGCCCCAACCGCCGCAATTTGGATCAACATCACGACGCCATTGGTCAATAGCCCGAGCACCAAAGCCAGAATGCACCAAGTTTTTGCGTTCTTTGAAGACGTCATCGCGCCCTGGTAGTCGCCCGCGCTCCACTTTGAATCCACTTGTGCAGCGTAAACAATCGCGACGATGCCAAAAAACAGGCAACAGCACAAAGTGACCAAAATGGATTGCACCAAATAGTTTGGTGGCTTTTCCATGCCGGCCGGTGCCATGCCTGCATTTTGTGCCGAGCCAACGCTGTAAGGGTTGACCGGTTGATTTCCTGTGGACATATCCAGTGGTGCTCCGCAAGCTGTGCAGGTGGGGGCGCCATCGGGATTTTGAACCCCACATGCGCGACAAAACATCGATCGCCCCGGTTCCGCGTTGAAAATAAAAGGATTGGTTAGGATCAGCCGTCGTTGGCGACTGAAATTGCGATGGACGCGACCGCCAACATCAACAGTGCACTAAATAGCCCGCCCATGACGATGGCAAAAATAGCGCGACCCTTGCCGCCGTTCTCGGGATGCTTCTTTAGATCGCGAAGGGCAAGCCAGCCGAGCAGCAACGCGAACGGCGCGAAAATTGGAATGATCGCGAACAGTCCCGCGTAGCCGGCGATGACGGCCAGTGGCGAACGTCCGATGGGAATCAACATCCGCATCGCGGGATCATTGTCGGCACCAACGACCGGGCGCATCTCCTGCCACCCGCACTGCTGGCAATACAGCGTGCCGTCGGGAAGTTGAACTCCGCAGCTGGGGCAGAACATCGCGACTCCAAATCATTCCAAAATCAAGGAAGCCGCAGAGTATACAGCGTGATTTGGGCGTCGTGGTTTCCTAGGCGTCGCGATTCTTATGCGCCGCCATTCTTATGCGCCGCCATTCTCACGCGTCGTGGCAACCGATGCATTGGTGGGCCAGCTTGGCATCCGGCTTCGCCTTCAGCCATTTTGCGGCGCGTTTGGAATATTCGGTATCGGGCAATTCCTTCAAAACCGCCTCAAGCTGTGCCTTGGATTTCTCGGGCTCGCCCAACAGGCGATACACATCAGCCAGACCCATGCGAAGTTCACCTTGAGGATGTTCGCCCAGTGTCGTGAACACCTTTTTCTGTGCCGCATACGTTTCCTCAAAGTCCGTCCGCACGGCCTCCAGCAGCGGCCGACCCATGAAGGCCGGCGCGTTGCGTCCGGCACTGATCATCACTGCGGCGCGTGGAATCATCACGGCAACGTTGTCGGGCTCCAATTTTTTTGCACGATTCATTTCCTCTAGGCCCTCCATCCACATCTTCATCCCGGTTCGACGATCGCCCTTGGAAAACGCGTTGCCGGAAATGAACACCTTGGCGGCACCCCGCCAAACCAGGGCCTCGGCGTGTTTGGGGTTCTTCTTGAGCATGTCGTCGCACTTTCTCATGCCGCGCTGCAATGCGTCGTCGTCGCCTTCGAAGCCCGCAAAAATGTCCTCGCGGACCTCCAGGTCAAAACGCTCGGTGTCGTCGTACGACTGTTTTTTTTCGCCGGACGATTTTTCGCCAGCCGGCTTGTCACCAGCGGAGTCCTTGTCACCGGCGGAGTCCTTGTCACCGGCGGAGTCCTTGTCACCAGCGGAGTCCTTGTCACCGGCGGAGTCCTTGTCACCACGGGAGCCCGGATCCGCCTTTCCATTTGCCGGCGGCGGGTCCTCGGCGTGGGCCGATACCAGCGATTGCCGGCCGCTTAACCCGAGCACCGCGATCGCCACAAACACAACAAAAGCGACGCCGAATCGCCGTTTGGAATCCATCGTTTTGGAAACGTTGCCGCAAGGTTGAAACATTGATCGTCGCATGGATTTCCCAATCAAAGGGTCGTGTGGGCGGCGGTTTCTCGGTACGCCGTGCCGTCGTCAATACGCGAATCACGCCGAATCGATCAACGTGTATCGCGGCAAGTCCTTCGCTGCGAAAACGTCGTTCTTGGTCGCCCATTCTGAAAATCGCAACAAGAAACTATTCTATCGCCGCCGGAATTGGTCGGCCGAAGTCTGCGAATCCCCGTCCCCTGCACTGCCCTGCTCCCCTGCACTGCACTGCACTTCCCTGCCCCGCTAAACGCCCGTGTATGACACCATCGCCGTGGTTGGCGCGACCGGCGCCGTCGGCCGTATCGTTCTTGAAGAACTGATTGCTCGATCGTTCCCCCATCAACAACTTCGCCTGCTTGCGTCGGAGCGTTCGGCCGGCAAGCAGGTGCCATTTGGTGACAAGAGCATCACGGTGGAAAAACTGGAGCCCTCGGTTTTTCGCGACATCGACCTGGTGATCGCCAGCACGCCCGATGAGGTGTCCGCCGAATTCGCACCCTGGGCCGTCGATGCCGGCTGCGTCGTCGTGGACGAAAGCGGTTACTGGCGGATGCACGACCACGTTCCACTGGTTGTACCCGAGGTGAACCCGGAAGCCGCCGCGGCGCACCAGGGAATCATCGCCAGTCCCAATTGCAGCACGACGCAAATGGTTGTCGCATTGGCACCGCTGCATCGCCACAGTCGAATCCGCCGCGTGGTTGTGAGCACATATCAGGCGACCAGTGGTGCCGGCTTGGCGGGAAACCAGGAATTGCACCAGAGTACGCGGGCGGCCCTGGACGGCGGCCAGCACCCGCCCCAAACGTTCGGGCACCCCATCGGATTCAACCTGATCCCGCAGATCGGCAGCGAAAAGGAAAGCGGCTACACGAGCGAGGAAATGAAGATGGTCTATGAAACACGCAAGATCATGGGTGACGCCGACATCAAGGTTTGCCCGACGTGCGTGCGAGTCCCCGTGGCGGTGGGGCACAGCGAATCGATCTTGGTCGAAACCGAGCAACCGATTTCGGTGCAGCAAGCCAAAGAGATTTTTGCCGCCGCCGACGGAATCACCGTCGTGGACGATTTGAGTGCCAAGCGTTATCCGATGCCGCGCGATTGTGATGGCAAACCCGACGTGTTTGTCGGTCGCATCCGCAAGGACCTCAGCTGCGAAAACGGCCTGGCGTTCTGGTGCGTTAGCGACAACCTGCGCAAGGGTGCGGCCACCAACGCGGTGCAGATCGCGGAATTGCTTGCGAAGGCCGGCAACCCGCGGGCACCCAAAAATTAAGCTGCTGCAAAGCATTCGCGGCGAAGCCCCGGTGGTTTGTCGGAGGCCAAGCTACGTCGAAGTCGTTTCGTTGCACGTCAATCGCGAAGCGATGGCAGTTTGAAGCCCCGGACGTAAGTCCGGGGACCTGGGGTCACAACGAATCTCAAGTCGCGAAGCGACGACAGGAACGGCCGATGGATGCCGTGTTTGGCGTTCGAAAGACACCCGTGCCGTCGCTTCGCCAAAGTAGCACGTCTCTCCGAGGTGTTTCCCCTTTTTCTTCGCCAGAGTAGCACGCCTCTCCGAGGCGTTTGCTTTTTTTTCGCCTCGGAGAGGCGAGCTACTTTGGCTCAGCCGCCCTTGAGGCGTTCGATTTCCATTGCGTCTTTGTCGCCGCGGCCGCTGTTGCAAACGACCAAATGCTCGTGCGGTGACATTTGACCCGCCAAATCCATCGCCTTGGCAATCGCGTGCGATGTTTCCAGCGCCGCGATGATCCCCTCGGTCCGCGCCAGACGATCAAAGGCTTCCATCGCCGCGTCGTCGCCGCATTCCAGATATTCGACGCGGCCGGTGTCCTTCCAATAACTGTGCTCGGGGCCCACGCCGGGATAATCCAATCCGGCACTCATCGAATGCACATCGCATGTTTGCCCGTCATCGTCCTGCATCACATACGAATAACTGCCGTGCAGCACGCCGGGTGAGCCGAACGAAAGCGGCGACGCGTGCTCGCCCGGCGCGTGGCCTCGGCCGCCGGCTTCGACGCCCACCATCCGCACGCCTTCGTCTTCGACAAAGGGATAAAACATCCCCGCCGCGTTGCTGCCGCCACCCACACAGGCAACCACGCAATCGGGCAAACGTCCGAACGTATCGCGACATTGCTCGCGGGTTTCGCGACCGATGATGGATTGAAAATCACGCACCATCATCGGAAACGGATGCGGCCCAATGACGCTGCCGATGATGTAGTGCGTTTCTTCCACCGACGACATCCAATCCCGCATCGCTTCATTGACGGCATCGCGGAGCGTGCGGGAACCGGTTTCGACCGAGCGAATTTCGGCGCCCAAAAGCTTCATGCTGAACACATTGGGCTTTTGTCGCCGAATGTCTTCGGCCCCCATGTAAACGACGCACGGCAATCCGAAATGGGCGCATGCGGTCGCGCTGGCGACGCCGTGTTGCCCCGCGCCGGTTTCGGCAATCACGCGTTTCTTGCCCATTCGCAAGGTCAACAAGGCCTGGCCGATGGTGTTGTTGATTTTGTGGGCGCCGGTGTGATTGACGTCTTCGCGTTTGAGCCAAATTTGGGCGCCGCCGCACAGTTCCGTCAGCCGCTTGGCGTGATACAGCGGGCTGGGGCGGCCGACGAAATTCCGCAGCAGTTCGTCCAGCTGGCGACCAAACTCGGGATCCTTTTTCGCGGCCTCGTATTCGGTGGCCAATTCATCCAGGGCGCGGGTCAGCGTTTCGGGGACGAATCGGCCCCCGAAGTCACCAAATCGCCCGGATGAATCGGGCACCACGGCGCTGGCGGCGGGAGTCGGATTGGCGACGCTACTCATGAAATTCCAGAACAAAAACGAGCGAAAGACAAGTTGGCCGAAGCGGCCGTCGGCCCGGTGAGGCCGGCTTCTGTGTGCAGAGCCAACCGGATTGTCGTTTCCCACGGCAACCCGGTCAACGCAAACCCAGTGGTCCGTCCAGGTTGACTTGACGAGTAGCCGTCGTTCGCCAGAACGCGGAATGACCGGCGATTTCCGGCTTCTGGCGAAGACCGGCTACGGAATGGCTGATTGCGGGCCCAATTCCTACGATTGACCACTCTGTCGTCCCCAACCCGCACGGGCCCAATGTTCGAACTGCCTCGGCAACCCATCCGTCCACGGCATTCGGCCACCGACCGGCGCCCCGATCCGCTGCCCCGCCGGCCGCCGCTGCGTCGGGTGATTGGGGTGGATTTTTCCGGTGCCGCCCAAAGTGGAAAAACCGCCTGGCTGGCCGAATGCGAAGTGCTTGAAAGCGGCGATCGCCTGCGGCTGGTCGACCTCAAGCCGCTGGGCCGGTTGGCCGGTGACGACGCTCGCCACAGCGTCAACGAATATTTGGTCCAACGAATTTTGGCCAGCCCGCGCGGAACTCTGTTCGGAATGGACTTCCCATTCGGTCTGCCCATGGAACTGGAACTGGGCCCGTGGGAGGCCCAATTGGCCACTTTGCAATCGCTTCCCGGCACCGCCAAGGACCTGGGGCGCGCCCTGGTGGCACGCACCGAAACGCTAGTCGGGTCGATGCACGCGCGGCGACAAACCGACCAGGAAACTTCGACCCCGTTTGATTGTTATCACTACCGCATCATCTACCAGACCTTTCACGGCATGCGCGATGTTCTGGCCCCAATCGCGTCGGATCCCCAAACGATGGTGTTGCCGTTTCAATACGAACGGACGGACGTCAAGCGAGTGGTCATGGAAGCCTGTCCCTCGTCGACGCTGGCGCGGCTGTCGCTGCCCCGCCGGATGTACAAACAATCCGCCGGCAAGTCGCCCGAGCCATCGCACCAACAGGTGCGCCGAAAAATACTCCGGTGCATCGAATCGTTTGTGCAGTGGACGTCGCATCGCCGTCAAGTGATGATGCGGGATTCGGGCGGCGATGCGTTGGACGCGTTGCTGGCGGCGGTGGGTTCGTGGCAGGCCTACGGGGCTGCGGATCACGAAGCCATCTGGCAGTCGCCACGGTATCGTTTTGAAGGGCACGTGTATGCCTGAATTGCCCGAAGTCGAAACGATGCGACGTGGTTTGCTACCGGCGGTCGGCGCCCGGCTGCTGTCGGCAACTCGGCCCCCCTGTGAACGTCGACCCATTCAAATTCGGCCCGAAATCAAGCGGCTGGACGGCGATCTTCGTGGTCGCCAAATCACTGGGCTGGGACGTCGTGGCAAACGCGTGTTGTTCCACTTTGACGATGGGCAGGTGTTGGCCATTGAACCCCGTATGACCGGCATTGTGATGTTGGCCGATCCGCCGACCCGAGAGCATTTGCGATTGCGGCTTGAACTTTCCGGAGTGTCGGTCCCCGAGGTGCTGTTTTGGGATCGCCGTGGCTTGGGAACCGTCACGCTGTATCAGGCGGATGGGTTTGAGCAGCAGATCAACGCGCGATTGGGGCCCGACGCGCTGGAGATCACCGGCGAAGCACTCAAGCAGCGTCTGGGCAACAGCCGGCGACCGGTCAAACCGGCGCTATTGGATCAACAAGCCGTCGCGGGCATCGGAAACTTGTATGCCGCGGAAATTTTGTTTTTGTCCAAGATCGATCCGCGGCTCCGGTGCAATCGAGTGTCAATGCCCAAGTGGCGGCGTATCGCGGCGGCCACGCACGAGGTCCTGAAGCTGGCCATCGAGCACGAGGGCAGCACGCTTTCGGACGGAACGTATCGCAATGTCTTGAACGACCCGGGTGGGTTTCAAAACTATCACCGCGTTTATGACCGCGAGGGCCAAACGTGCCGGGTGTGTCGGTCGGGCATCATTCGACGGATCGTCCAAACGCAGCGCAGCACGTTTTTTTGTCCGGTTTGTCAGCGGCGGTGAATGGACGACCGGTACGTTGGGCGTTGCCAAAGTAGCACGCCTCTCCGAGGCGTTTCATTTTCTTCGCCGAAGTAGCAGGCCTCTCCGAGGCGTTTCCATTTCTTCGCCAGAGTAGCACGCCTCTCCGAGGCGTTTCATTTTCTTCGCCTCGGAGAGGCGAGCTACTGAGCCTCGCCTCGGAGAAGCAAGGGCGACTTTGCGATTGGGTTAACGCGAGGCGCGAGCCCGTCCGATAGACATAGAAACGGTAAGCAGTTATGGGGAGGACTGGGGGATGCTTTGTATTCACTGCGGGGCTGACGACGCCGGGAAGTTTTGCCCGGCATGCGGCCGACGCCAAACCGAGCCCCCAACGGCGGCCGAGGACGCGGGTTTTGAACTGCTTCCCGAGACCAAGCCGGGCGACGATTGGACGCGTTCGCTGCACTTTCGCCAATTGCTGGAAACTCCCGAACCGCGTCGGCACATCGCCCGTGCCGTCAGCGACGCGCCGCAGCGGCTGACCGCCGAAGACCTGCTGCGTGTCTTTGACGCCGTGGCTCCGGTCCAAGTTTCGCTCACAAAATTGACCGACGCGATTTTGCCCGTGGTCGACAAACTGGGCATCGCAACCCAGCGAAGCTT
Source organism: Planctomycetota bacterium (assembly GCA_039201055.1). Lineage (GTDB taxonomy): Bacteria > Planctomycetota > Planctomycetia > Pirellulales > Pirellulaceae > Rubripirellula. The sequence goes on from JBCCRW010000078.1 coordinate 15,336, forward strand.
GCATTTGGCGATCGACGCGCCGCCCGGCCGTGTCCTGTTGGCAAGCCTTGCGGGGATGGGCTTTCGTGGAATCCGAGTCCATTCGGTGCAACAATCGGTCGACCGCTGCGAGGTGTCCGGGGACGTGCCTTCGACGGTTTGGACGAATCCCGGAACCCTCACCTGCGTCGTCAGCCGCACGCCGTCGATCACTTGGCACGCCACGCTGCGAATCCGTGGCCAGTGGTACGACTGGGGCAAAGGCCAAAACTATTTGGATTCGCTGGCCCGCGGCTTAATCGCCGACGTGACCGAGCAAATGGGCGGGCAAACGATACCGCACCGCGTCGCCGCGTAAGTTGTACGTCAATCGCGAAGCGATGGCAGGTCATCGCCCCGTGCCTTCGGCATTCCAAAGTAGCACGCCTCTCCGAGGCGTTTCGTTTCTTTCATTCTGTTGCACTTCAATCGCGAAGCGATGGCAGTTTCTAGCCCCGGACGTAAGTCCGGGGAACTTACCCCCAACGAATCTCAAGTCGCGGAGCGACGACAGGAACGGTCCGCTGGATGCCGTGTTCGGCGCCCGAAAGACTCCCGTGCCGTCGCTTCGCCAGAGTAGCACGCCTCTCCGAGGCGTTTCATCCTCTTCGCCTTGGAGAATCGAGCTACTAAGTTTCTTCACCCGGAAAATCCAGCTGCGATTTCAACCGGCGACGTCTGCCAAGCCACGTTCCCGCACCCACCATCACCAAGACGGCGACGCTGCCCGGTTCGGGGACGGTCGCGAATTGGCCACGGACCACAATCGCCCGCGAGGGTTCGTTGATTTGATCGGTGTTGAAGCGCTCGATGTCCAAGGTGCCGCCGGCGGAATTGGCACGAAATCCGTACAGCCGAAATTCCGCACTCGTGACGTCGTCAAATCCATCCAGACCGATCGTCGCCTGTTCGTCGCCGATCGAGATGAAGGGGTCGCTGAAGATGTCCACAAACGACCCGCCATTGACGCTCAAGCGAATCACCAAAGATTCCGGCCCATCGTTGCTGCGATCGTATTCCAGCGTCATGTCGGTCAAATCCAACGCATCGGACTGGCTCCAACCCCACGAAATAAAGCGGTCGCTGGTGGGCGAAAAATTGTTGTCGGTGGACCAATTTCGCGAATTGAAGGTCACACCGGCATTGGGAATCACACCGGGACCGCGGGCCAAGTCCCGAGCCACGACCGACGCGGCGGCTTCGGCGGCCGGCAAATCCGGAGCCGGATCGTTCGGGTTCGCGTTCGGATTGGTGCTGTCGTAACCGACGACGGTGATGACTTCGGCGTGCCCCAGGGACGTACCGAGAACCAACAGCACGGTCGCGACAGGCGTTCGAAAAAGCGATCGAGGCAAGGTTCAATTTCTCGATGGTGGATCGGTGGACGGACCCGCTAGAATAGCGGGATGAATACAAAAATCCATCGACGGCGTTGGTTGCTTGATCAAGCACGAGTGGGGCTGGGCGTTGCCGCCGCCGGGAGCTTGGTCGGTCTTTTTGGTGGTTCCCGCAATTTGCTGCAGGGTGCCGAAAGTGTCCGCCAGCGTTGGCAACCCGCCATCGACAAAGGTTTGAACTGGCTGGCCAAGACCCAATCGTCACGCGGTCAGTGGAACACGCAGCACTATCCGACCGCGATGGCGGCTTTGGCCGGGACCGCGATGATTGCCAGTGGCAGCACTACGACCCAAGGTCCCTATGCCAAGGAAATCGCGCTGGCCGCTGATTACCTGATTGGCAAATCACGCAGCAATGGTTTGATCGGTGATCCCCAAACCGATTCGCGATACACCTACGGGCATGGCTTTTCGATGCTGTTCCTGTCCCAGGTGTTGGGCGAGGAGGGCTTGCTGGACCGCCGCGAAGAATTGGTCGAAGTGCTGACCAAGGCGGTTCAATTCAGCGGTTATGCC
>JBCCRW010000079.1:0-17261 GCA_039201055.1 Planctomycetota bacterium
CGACTTCGCGGGTGTTTTGAGCCTCAGGTGCAATTCGTCGAGTTGTTCCGCGTCGACGTGGCCGGGGGCCTCGGTCATTTGGTCCGCCGCACGCTGTGTTTTGGGGAACGCGATCACTTCGCGAATGTTGTCCAGACCACCATACAACATCACCCAGCGGTCCACACCCAACGCGATGCCGCCATGTGGTGGGGCGCCGTACTTCAATGCGTCCAGCAAAAATCCAAAACGGTCTTGGGCGGTCGCTTCGTCAATGCCCAGCAACGTGAATACCTTCGACTGAGTCGCCGGATCATGAATCCGAATCGTCCCACCACCGGCTTCGGAACCATTGATGACCAAATCATACGCCTGGGCGCGGCAGCCGGCCGGATCGCTGTCCAGCTTATCGAGGTCCTCTTTCAAAGGCGCCGTGAAAGGATGGTGCATGGCGTGCCAGCTTCCGCCGGCATCGTCCTTTTCAAACATGGGAAATTCGGTGACCCACGAGCAGTTGAGTGCTTCGGGATCGATCAAGCCAAGTTCCCCGGCAAGCCGTTTGCGAAGTCCGTCCAGGCCGCGGCAGGTGACCTCCCAGGAGTCCGCCAGGAACATCAGCAGATCGCCGGCCTTGGCGGCGAACTTGTCACGAATCTCTTCCAAGTGTGCGGCGTCAAAGTTCTTCGCAATCGGGCTCCACAAACTGCCGTCCGCTTCCACCCGGAACCATGCCAAACCCTTGGCACCAAAATCGCCTTTGACATATTCAGTCAATTCGTCAATTTGCCGACGCGAATATTTTTCGGCGGCTTGCTGGACACAAATGCCCCGCACAAATTTTCCGGCGTCGGCGGTGCCCCGGAAAACTCGGAACTCGGTCTTCTTGGCAACATCGGTGACGTCGACAATTTCCATTCCGAATCGCAGATCCGGCGCGTCGCTACCGAAACGACGCATCGCTTCGTCGTAGGTCATCCGTGGCAGCGGGGTCGGGATGGTTTTGTCCAGCACCTCTTTTGCGGTCCGAGCGACCAATCCGTCGATCAGGGACATGATGTCCTCGGAATCCACGAATGACATTTCCAAATCCAATTGTGTGAATTCGGGTTGGCGGTCCGCCCGAAGATCTTCGTCGCGAAAACACTTGGCAACCTGCACGTAGCGATCGAAGCCGGCCACCATCAAAATTTGTTTGTACAACTGCGGCGATTGCGGCAACGCATAAAACTGACCCGGATGCACTCGGCTGGGCACCAGATAATCCCGCGCACCCTCGGGTGTGCTGCGACCCAGGATGGGCGTTTCGACGTCAATAAAATCGTGATCGGCGAAATAGTCCCGCATCGTCTTGACGATCTTGCTGCGCAGCAGCATCGATTTTTGCATCGCCGCACGGCGGAGGTCCAAAAAGCGATATTTCAAACGCAGGTCTTCGCCGGGAAGTTCGCTTTGCGTGGGCACAAAAGGCGGCGTTTGGCAGACGTTCAAGACCTCAAGTTCGTCACAGCGGACTTCGATTTCGCCGGTCGGCAATTTCTCGTTCGTCTTGCCTTCCAGCCGCGGACGGACGACACCGCGAACCAAAATGACCGATTCGCTAGGCACGCGGCCGGCCTGTTCGGTCAGCTCTTCGCTGGTGTAGGGCGGGTTGAAGACAACCTGGGTCAATCCGTAGCGATCGCGAAGGTCGATGAAGACGCCCTTGCCGTGGTCGCGTTTGCTTTGCACCCAGCCGCACAGGGTGACTTGCCGGTCAATGTCCGAGGAACGGAGTTGGCCACAATGATGGGAGCGGAGCACGGATTCACAGCCTGGAGGAGGTCGAGTCAAATCAACGAGAGTCGCGGATTCTAGTGAAGGACCCGCAAGATCGTCTATCGTCGCGCCGCCAACGGGTGCAGGTTGCCAAGAACCGCCCGTTTTCACAAAGCGTCTGTTTTCACAAAGCGACTGTTCCCATGAAGCCTCTGTTTGGACTTTGGTGTGACACCTGGTGGCTGTGGATCGCCTTCCTGGCGGTCACGTTGGTGATGGCCGCCATCGTCGGCTCGTTTTTTCTGTTGCTGCTGCCCTGCTTGCCCATCGTGTTCGTGTATTTCGCCTACGCCAGGTACGACGCCGATGGAAACGAAAAACCGGAAATCGAATAACGAATCGCTTCGCGATTGACGAGCAATGGAATTTGCACAACGCAAGATCAGGCCGACGCGGGCATTTGGACGACCGCAAGTTTTCGTCAAACCGCGACGTGCTTATTTCCCAGCGGTTGCCGCGTCCGCTTGGTTCCGAACAAACGGATTCTGAACGCTCGCGGCACCCGAAACGCTCGGCACCTTTGGTGTGCCTTTGGGGCGACAGGAACAATGCCCATCGCGCTTGAATGCCCCGCAATTTGCCCGATGCGAATCCGGTTGAACGTTGGGATTCAGGAACGTCATGGGGGTGAGCGTTCCGTCGGCCGGCTTGTAGTCGTCGTCGTAGCCCGACAGGAAGTACGCAAAGAAATTGTTTTCGTGAAAGTCGGAGTACTTTCCATCACCACCACCGGGCAAACCCGATTCGATCCCACCCATTGCATATTTTCCGGCGTAATCGATCGCAAAGAAACCGGCCACAAACAAAATCAAGATGGAGACGATCGTTTTCATGCGTGATCCCGAAGGCAGAGAGTGTGTCAGCCCGTGCCTTCCAGCTTAGGTCACAAATCCAACACATATCCAAAAATCAGTGGCGCGACGATCGTTGCATCGCTCTGGATCATGTATTTGGGCGTATCGATGTCCAGTTTGAACCAGGTGATTTTTTCGTTGGGAACGGCGCCGCTGTAGCCGCCATAGCTGGTCACCGCGTCGCTAATTTGGCAAAAGTATCCCCATAAATTCGCGTCCAATTGCAAATCTTGGATCAACATCGGGACCACGCAAATCGGAAAGTCCCCCGCGATACCGCCGCCCACTTGGAAGAAACCAATCGAAGAAGTTTGCGCCTGGTACCAATTGGCCAGAACTTCCATTTGCCGCGTGCCCGTGGCATAGGCGTGATGTCCCGAAACGACACCGCCGATGACGCGGGCGGCAAAAATATTGCCCAGCGTGGAATCTTCGAAACCCGGTGTGAACACCGGGATGCCTTTTTCCTTTGCCGCCACCAACCAACTGTCGTTTGGATCCCGCTGGAAGTGTTGTCGGAATTCCTCGTCGGCAAGCAAGTCGAATAAAAAATCGGCGGGCATCCGGCAGGCTGCGACTTCCGCCGCTTCCTGCCAAAGCTTGGTCAAGCGGTGTTCCAGATGCCGCATGACGGTTTCAGGGATGCACGTGTCGGTCACGCGATTGAAACCCTGATCGCGAAGCTGCCGTTCGTCGTCGGCCGATAGAGCGCGCCAATTGGGGATGACGCGGTAATCTTCCCCGGCGACCAATTGGAACAGATCTTCCTCCAGATTCGCGGCGGTGCAGGTGATCGCGTGCACGGCATCCTGGCGAATCATTTCGGCCAACGAACAACCAATCCGCGCGGTGCTCATTGCCCCCGCCAGCGTGACCATCATTCTTCCGCCGGCATCAAGATGCCGGCGATACCCACGTGCCGCCGCGACGGTTTCGCGAGCGTTGTAGTGATGAAAATGGCGATCGAGAAAAGCGAGAACCGACACGAGACGGACCCTAGTTGCCCAGACCGCCGCCGCCCAGACCACCACCGGCACCACCGCCGAAGCCGCCACCGCCCAGACCACCGCCGACGCCGCCACCACCTCCATCGCCGGTCTCACCGGTGACAAAGTTAAACGTGCTGATCGAACCGACCTGTGAAAAGAACGGAGCCGGCGAGACGCGGACGTAACGGCGGTCGGCCGAGATGATCGCCAGGGCCGTCATACCGGCACCTTCGGGCAAGGTGCTAATTTGTGGCTGGAAGCCAACGGCGCCGCCACGGCGAAAGAGACCGTTACCGAATCGACCGCCTCGATTGCGGCGGATGTCGAAGGCACCGCTACGACGAAGCTGGTTGTAAAAATCATCCAAGATCTCGTCGTCGGACAAATTGTTACCGAATTGTGCCAGCACGGCTTGCCGTTGCAAATCGCGACCGACGTCGCGCAGGTGTGCCAATTGGGCTTCCCCAACGGCTTGAACGCGTTTACCGGCTTTGACATCGAACGAGATCATCGCGTCCTTTTCGGTCAAATCAATTTCCTTGCGCAGCACCCGCTGCGCGGGCCGGCCGACATCGGTCAGGATTTCGACCGTGACCGTTCCGCCGGTGACTTCGCCCCAGACGCGCCGCACGAGCACTCGGTAGATGCCCGAAAAGCCGCTTGGGCAAACGTAAGTTTCGCTCAAGATGCCTTCGGAATTGGTGGCTTTGCCGGGATAAACATCACCCATGAACGTTCCGCCGCCTTCCGACGAGGGGCTGTACGCGGCACAAATGGTTCCCGACGGTTCTTCAACGGCCGCATCGACATCCGCGTCGCCCGTCCACGAAACTCGCACCACCACATCGTGCGAGGTGGCCACGCGAAGTTGGTCGGCCAGCGTTGCCGCACGAGCGGTTTCACCGGAGTCACGCAGACGACCGTGCAGGGCGCGAGCGAGTGTCTTGGCACGCTGGCCAATGGCTTCGTACTTTGCCGGCCAAGCTTGGCCCAACACGCCGCTGACGGCCCATTCCAGATCATCAACGCGGTCGGTGCGTTCGGCCAGACGCAGCCCCATGACCCAGGGTTCACGCCGCGTCGGATCGGTCGCCGCGACATCCTTACACAAGCGAATCGCGGCTTCGTGGCTGCCGATCGATTCAAGCCGGCCGGCGACATTCAAAACATCGTCGGGAGTGTCGGCAAAATCGACGGCCGACAACCAAGCCCGTTCGATGGTTTCCTTGTCGCCACCGGTGGCTTGCAACGCGATCGCGTAGGACTCGTACATCCAAGATTGGGCGTTACCGGTCATCAACGCGGCTTCGATGGCGTCGCGTGCCTCGGCCATCGACTTACGGGCGTCTTCGTTTTCGCCTGCCTTGGCGTGTCGTTGGGCTTTTGCCGATAGGAAGCCGATCGTGCGGCGAACGCTTTGATCCAGCGTCGCCATCGCGGTGGCGCTGGAAGGCACGTTGTCGTTGAAGTACTCGGTCCAAGCTTCTGACATGGATTGGCCGGGCTTGGGGGCGATCTTCAACAGCTGGGAACTTGGAAGTTCAGTCGGCATCGGTGCGACGCCGGCAACGGCCGTTTGGCGGGCGCTAGTTTTGGTGTCCAGCGGGGCTTCATCGGGAATGGCGAACATGCCGCCGCCCATCCCGCCGCCGCCCATGCCGCCCATGCCGCCGCCCATGCCTCCCATACCGCCGCCCATGCCACCCATACCGCCGCCCATGCCACCGCCCATGCCGCCGCCCATGCCGCCGCCCATGCCGCCACCCATGCCGCCGCCCATGCCGCCCAGGTTGATGATCGGGACGACCAAATCGCCGACGGGGTACACCTTGGTAATCAAGTTGTCCTCGGCAACTTCGGCGGTGGTGATCTGCATGACTTCGTCCTTGACCATGTAAGTCAAGTCGACATCGCGAAGCAGCAATCGCAGCGCCGAACGCAGCGTCACGTTATTCAATTGCTTGCGCACCAACTCGTCCGGAGAATATCCACCCTCCTCCAAACCGTTCAAATCGATGATGATCGGGATCTGGTGCTTTTCGGCGATTTCCGCGATCGCATCTTGCAGCGGGATGTCGACGAAATCGATGCTCGTTTCCTTGTCCAGCTCCGCTTCAATGCGTCGTTCGGATTCGCTGTTGCCGACCAATTCGATCGCCCCATAGCGGGCCAAGCGGCGACGGCTCATCCGTTGCCAAACGTCGGCGTCGGGGTACATCACCGGGGGTTCATCAACAAACGGAATGTTGCCTTTGAGAACCAAGGAAAACGCGTCGACAAAGTTTCGTTCGCGAAGTTCGCGATAGCGGCGGTCGCGATCGTAGACCTGCAACATCAGCGTTTCGTCGGTAAAGTGCCGTCCTTCGATCGAATCGCGGGTGATGGTGTCGCCCGCGATGCGAGCGAATTCCAACGAAACTTCGCCGTCGGCCTTTTCGTATTTCCCTTCATCAATCAAGGCGTTCATTTGTGCCGACAATGTCTCCAAGGACGCTTCGCGGCGATACGCGTCGGCCAACAAACGTTGCGTGTATTGGGCTTCGGCGATCTGCTGTTCCAACGAACTTTGCAGTTCCACATAGATCTCTTCCTTGGCACTGGATCGCTGGATCGCCGAGCGGATTTGCGAGGCCATTTCGTTACGGATTTCCGGTCGAATGTCCGGCATCGCTTCGACTTCGGCCAACAGGCTTTTCAATGAACCGGCGACTCCCGTGGGGTCAGTCCGCAAGCGACGATCGGCTTCGCGAAGGGCGGCTCGCACGTCGCCGCGGATGCGACCTTCGGTGGCCGACAACTCGCTCACCACACGATCCAAAAGATCCGAGGGGACCGTTTGCAGCGAATCATCGCCAACGCCCGGTAGACCGAAGTTGCCGCCCATCATCGGCGGCGGGTTGGTGGGGCCCTGGTCGATCGGCGGCGAATTCAGTGGCGGCGTGCCCGCTGGTGGATTGCCCGCCGGTGGATTGCTGGCCGGTGGTTTGCTGGCGGGCGGATTGCCGAATGGATCGCCATTGCCAACCGGCGGCGAATCACCCGCCGGATTGCCAAACGGATCGCCATCGCCGGCCGGCGGCGGGTCACCGTCGGGGGTTCCGAAGGGGTCTTCATCACCAAGACCGAACGGGTCGCCGTTTTGCATGATCAAACGCTTAGCCGAAATTTCGCGCAGTTTGGTCGCCGAATCGTTGTTGGGGTCCGCCTGCTCGGCCAGTTCGGCAACGGCCGCGGCGCCTCGTTTATTGCCCTGGCCGAGTGCCAACTTGCCGGCTTCGACCAATTGTTCGCTGCGGGCGGCATACATCGCGGCGGTCCGCCGCATCAGCGGCGATCCGGCGGTGGCCATGTGCAGTCCGCTGTTGGACTTGGCATCCTTGACCATCGCGACCAGGAAACCAAAGTCCGGATGTGCGGGCTCGATTTCCGTTTCGCCACGCAGGGTGATCCGGGCGCGAGGGGTTTCGCCATTCCAGGTCACCACGCCACGGGGACGCTGCCCATCAAACTCGCCCACGACAATCGCGTCGCGATCGATTCGCAGCGGCACCGGACGCTCCGATGCAACCGCTTGCATGCCCTGGAGCCACGCCGCCGAATCAACCCAAATCGGGCTGCGCGTGGCTGCTTGGCCAATGCTCTTTCCGACCTGTTCCACCGGAAAATCGGGACCCACCGAGGTGACGATTCCGCCGGTGTGATTGGCCAATGAACCGAGCAATTCCAAATTCAAAGCCGGGCCGATCGCGACGCTGTGCACCGTCACTCGATCACCACGAAGGGCATCAACCAACATCGAAAGCGAGCGGTCATTGGAGGCTTCCATGGCGGAACCATCACCGATGTAAATCACACTGCGACTGCGATCGCGTGGTCGAGCGACCAGATCGGCGCGAACTTGCGAAAGCACCGAAACCAAGTTGGTGTTGCCCAGTGGAAGACGCTTGCGAATCTTCAAGACCGCATCGTCCGCCCGGCTCGCCGATGCGAAGCCATCGTCCATCGCGGTGCCTTTGACGTCGGCCGCATAAACGCGAACCCGATCTTGATCGCGAAGGGATTCAAGCAACTTGCGGGCAACGGCGATGGAATCATCGCGGAAGCCGCCCGATTGGCTGGCCGATGTGTCAACGACAACGATCACGTCGGCCGGGGACTCGGTCACCGCTCGCATCAGATCGTCGCTGGCGGACGGCTGGATGGCGGCGGCAAAGTAGTGTTGTCCACCCGAGGTGTCGAAGCTGGCGATACGAACGTTTGCGCCATCGTCAGCGGTCGCCGCAGGCACGCTGATCAGCCCGCCCAATAGCGTCGTGAGGACCGCGATGATTCGCGGAGTCGCCCGGCGCCGGAGGACCGGTGAACCGGACCGCTGGGACGCGGAACCGGACCCTTGGAGGGCGGAGGAAACGGGGTCAACAGACGACTGCATCGAAGCGACCGTGGATAAGTTGGAGAGGAAAGGGGATCTGCACAGAGAAGCGGTATCCAGTTTATTTCGCACCACTCCAGTTTTCCAAAGCTTTTCGCACGCCGCAAACGACCGGGACAAGATCATTCAACGGCCCGCAGGATGATTCAGCAGCCCGAATGGGGCCGCGAAGTATCAAGTGCAGCATTTTGCAACACCTGTAGCATCTTGCGGTATCGCGGTAAGGCAAATCGCCTTGGAAGCTCTGTGCGGGGTGATAAAGGCACAGCGTGTGCCAAAGCTGGCCAAGGTGTCTGAAAAAGAAGACACCGGCGCGTTTTCGCCAGGCGTAGCCGGTGTTCGCCAGAACACGGAATCAGGCATAGCCGTTGTTCGCTAGAACGCGGAGGTGAGCGCGATTTCCGGCTTCTGGCGAAGGCCGGCTACGTCTGACGAAGTCCGGCTACGAAGCGGGCGAGTTTTCCGGCTTCTGGCGAAGGCCGGCTACGTTTGGCGAAGGCCGGCTGCGTTTGGCGAAGGCCGGCTGCGTTTGGCGAACGCCGGTCGACACGTTCGATGATTTCGTCTGCTGGCTCCCCTTCCCCGGGGGTGGCGGGCCCGTGAACGATCGAGGTCGTGCTTCTTCGACTCGGAGAGTCGAGCTTTTGCCGGACCGCCTCGGGACTAGCGACGGCTGCCGATGCGTTTTCCAACGTCGTCGGAGGTTTCGGAACTCTGGCGATTTTCGCGTTGGATCGCCTCATAGACTTCTTGGCGGTGCACGGGAATCGATTGCGGGGCTTCGATTCCGAGACGAACTTTGTCGCCACGGATGTCGACGATCGTGACCACAACATCGTCGCCGATCATGATGCTTTCATCGCGGTGGCGGGACAGGACGAGCATGAGGTTTCCGGGGGTGCTGGACGGATCTGGAGGGGAAGGGGGCCGGCCTGGGATAACGTCTTCTCGCCGACAAGAAAGGGAATCGACCAGCGAACTGCTGGAATTTCACCTCACGGCGCGGAAGTCCACCGATGCCGGTTGTGGCGGTTTCCCGCTGGCGGTCGCGACGAATGTGCTGGTCGAAAGATGAAGCACCAGAGTAGCGCGCCTCTCCGAGGCGTCTTTTTCCAACCGCCTAAGTAGCACGCCTCTCCGAGGCGTTTTTTTTTCAACCGCCAGAGTAGCACGCCTCTCCGAGGCGTTTTTTCTTTACCGCCTCGGAGAGGCGGGCTACTGAGCTTTCGCCTCGCAGAGGCAGGCTACTAAGCTTTCGCCTCGCAGAGGCAGGGCGACTGTGCTTAAGCGGCAGCCCGTTGCAGCGACAACGAAATGCGTTGGCGTAGCGGCTGGGTATCCGTGGTAACGATTTGGGCACCCAATCGTTCGTGCACATTGATCACCAGCGGCGCGTGCAGGTTCGTGGTGATCTGGTCGCCATGCTCGGATACCGTCGTCAGGATGTAGGTCGCTTGACCGGGACGGATGCGTAGCGATTCCAAACCACGGGGCGAGATTCGGACGCGATAATCCGGAAAGTACAAACGCGGCGAAATCACAGGCAACGCGATGCGGCCGTTGGACGTGCTTTGCAGCCACGCCAGCGAATCGTTTTGTGCATCGGGAATCATCGCCCATTGGCGCAGACGTTCCATCCCGATCAAACCACCGGGAAACAGCAACAACTGTTCGTTGGCGACTTCGATGTTGCCAAAGCGTTGAGTTTCCAAATGCACGTTCGCGTCTCCCAAGCGGTGTGAAAGCCGGACGTTCCCGGCCCTGCCACCGTTAACATCGGCAGTCACCGGCGGCAAAATCCATCGAATGCCTACAAGTAGTTCAAGACGGTCAGTTGTGCGGTTTGCCCGATCAATCGCATCGACGCTTCCAAGGCCAACTGCCGCTGGCTGACGTCGCTGATCACCTTGGCCAGATCCGCGTCCATTTCCTCGCTTCGCGACGCCTTCATGGCAATGTCGCGCTCGAGCGTCGTTTCCCGCATTTCGATCAAGTTGCGTCCCCAGACGCCAACGGTCCCGCGGGCGCGGCTGGCGCGGTCCAGATCGTCGTCAAGCTTGGCCTGCAGCCGTTCGATTTCGGGGATGTCTCCATCGGCGACCGCGCGTCGCATTCGCAACAGCGTGTCCAGCGCCCCGCCGGCATCTTTGGGCACATAGTCCTTGCCGATGATCGTATCGACCGCGCCCACCAAACTGCCGACGGCTTCGTTGTCACCCGCGGCGATCAATCCCAGTCGGATGCCCGCGTCGGACAAACCAATTTGTCGCACCTGCAAGGCCTCGGCCCCCGGTGGCGCCTTCAGCTGCAGGCCGTTGCCAAAGTCATTCAAATCGACCAGCACCTTGGCGGTGTCTTGGTTGGCCGGGTGATTGCGAATCGCCTGGATCACGTCTTGGATGTTGTCGGCGTCGTCCAAATTGATGCCCAGTTCCACGCCATCGGGTCGGCGGATTATCAAATCGTCGCCGCCCGCGTTCAGCCGCATGCCGCGACCTTTGCCCAGTTCGGCCAGCGCGGTGTTTTCGTCGGCCGAACGGATGCCCAATTGGGTTGCCGCGTCGCCGCCGTTTTCGCCGATCGAATAATCCACGCCCGAACGCAGCGAGCGCAACCGGATCCGGCCCTCGGTTTCGTTCAGTTCCGCCCGGACATCGGCACCACTGCGATTGATGGCGATCAAGACATCACCGATGGTTTGGACGTCGTCGAGCGAAATGTCGAAGGTCTTGTTGCCTTGATCGATGCGAATGCCGCCGGTTAAATCCAATCCCGCACCGCCACGCAAATCCTCGATTTTGGTGTTGCCGGTCAAACGCGGCGTCAAACGATCGCCCTCCAGCGGTGGCGGTTTGATGCCGGTGGGGTTGGAGATCGCCATTTGCTGCGCCATCTGGCTGCCGATTTGGTCGTCCACGGCCAGTGTGCCCGCCAGACCGTCGGCGTATCCCAGGCGGATGCCATCGGGCAAAATTGATGCGGTCAATTGTCGGCCTTCGATCTCAACCTCCGACAGCAGGTCGACGACATCACCCATCGTGAACGCGCCGCGGAGATCGACGTCGATAAAATTGCCGCCGCCGGAAATTTTCAGCACGCCGGCTTGCACCCCCAGACCGCCGCGAAGATCGACAAGCCGGCTGTCGCGATCCACCGAAGCCCCCAACGCTTCGCCCTGGAAGATTTCCGAAGCGGACCCGAGGGCTTGGTTGCCGCTGACGTTCAGCGCCACCGGGTCGCCGGCACCGATGTCGGTTTTTCCAACCGCTCCGCTGCCCGAGTAAACAATTTCGTTGCCGTCGAATGCGTAGGGCTGGGAATCACCCAGGACGCCGCCGAGCAATTGATGGTCGCGATACAACGAATTGGCGGACGTGTAAACCGACTGGATCGCCTCTTGAACGGTGGCGTCAAAGGCGGCCCGTTCATCATCGGAAATGATCGTCTGGGCGGCGGAAACGGCGACCGCTCGCGCCTGGATCAACGCGTCATCGACCCGCGCGAGCGCGGTGTCGGCGGCGTTGTAATACGTCTCGGTCGCCGACGCGTTGCGGACCAGTTGTTCGCCACGGTCGATGTCGCGGTTCAGCGTCAGGATGCGGCCGGCGGCGGCCGGATCATCGGCCAGCGACAGGACGCGGCGGCCGGTGCTGATTTGATCATAATGACGTTGCAGCGCCAGTTGATCGGCGTTCAACTGCTGCAACAACCGCTGGGTCGACAGCGGCGTGCTTGTTCGGACCGTGGAAACGGGAAGCAATGCCATGGGGAAAAAGCGTCTCGGCGACGCACCGGTCGCTGCATCGAGTTTCACGGTCCGGACAACCATCGCGCTCGCCCGGCGGCGAGCGTTCCTAATCGTCATGATCGTCATCATCGATCGTCCTTATTGATTCAAACCGGTACGTGATTCGAATCCGCAAATGATCCTGATTGGCACGATGAACCTGACCCGCACGCTGGACTCGGGGCAATTCTTTTGCCCAACCTGTGCGGTCAACGAAGGCTACCAGCTGCGGGCGGTGCGGCCGTGGTTGACGCTGTATTTCATTCCCGTGTGCCCGGTCGGCGGCATCGAACAACATGTTCGTTGTGCGTCCTGCAAAAGCATCTGGGACCCCAGTGTGCTCAGCATGGACGAAGACGACCACAAAGAAGCCGATCGGTTGCGATACGTTGCCGATGTCATGCGGGCGGCCGTCTTGATGGTCGTCGGAAAGGGCTCTATTGATGACGAGGAAATTCAAACGCTGATGGACATCGGCCGCGAACGACTCAAGGAACCCATCACCCGCGACGAACTGGGCTGGCTGTGCAGCCAGGCTTCGGCGTCGGGCATGAAGGTCGAAAACCTGGTGTTGACCGCGTGCCCCGGCTGGAATGACGCCCAGCGGGCCGAAGCGCTGCGGATTCTGTTTATCGCCGCATCCTCGGGCGGACAGATCGAACCCGAACAGCTGGAATCGCTCGGCAAACTTCGCCAAACGCTGAATCTGACCGAAGACGAATATCGCGACATTATCCAGTCCGTCGCCGAGTTTGCGGCATAGCGATACACTACAGGCCGACAACTGCGGCATTTGCGAGCCACCCGCTGCCCTCCCATCACCCACGCTGGTTGCATGCGTCCACAAATACTGTGCCCACAAAAAACTTGCCCGCAAACGCCACCGTGCCCGCGGGAGTTACCCGTTTTCGTCGCGATGCCATTTGTCGCGGCGATGCTGGTCGTGCCGCTGATTGCCGGCGGGGTGTTGGCACCGCGGCAGGCCGACGCCCAAATTCGCCGGTCGACCAACATTCCGGCGGGCCGATTTATCGAAGCCCCGCGGGCGGTGCGACGCAGCTTGAGCGAGGCTGAAAAAGCGATTCAGGACGGAAATTACGGCGAGGCCATCATTCAGTTGGGCGAATTGTCCACCGGCGCCGCCCTGGATGCCGACATCAGCGGGCAGGATTTTATTTTGCCCAAAGATGACCAGGCAACCAGCCGGGTGATTCAGGGCGGAATGGTTCGTCAGGTTCGCCAAATGATCGGATCGTTGCCGGCCGACGGTCGCCGCGCGTATCGCGAACGCTACGGCGCCGAAGCTCGTGCGGGTCTGGAAGAAGCGCTCGCGGCGAACGATTGGCACGCCGTCGCCGAAATCCGCCGCAAGTATTTCCACACCGACGCGGGATACCGCGCCAGCGGCCGGCTGGCCCGCCGCGCCTGGAGCCGCGGGCGGGCGCTGCAGTGCTCGTTTTTGCTGGACGACGTGGTCACCGCGCCCGACGCCGTGGAATTGCTGGGCGGTGGCGTCGTGTGGATGCACGCGGCGGCCTGCGCGGCGGCGGGGCGCGAGATCGAACAACCCGAAGCACTGGAGCGACATCCGCTGACACCGGAGATGGTCGGCGGCGAAGTTCCCGAGCGACCGAAACTGGACACGGCTGCGGACCCCAAGGACGCACTGGCCGACTGGCTGCGTCAGCATTTCGCCGGCGGAAAATTGCTGCGTCGCGACGGCATCGAGTACGCGGATTTTTTGGGCACTCCGGATCGCAATGGCACCGACTCGGGCGAACTACCGCTTTCATCAGAGGAATGGCGGGCACGAACCGTCGCCCGGACGCAACAGGAAAAAATCGTCAACGATGTGGTTCAGCGCTTCGCCACCATGGGCCGGTCCCCCACGCCGACCTTGATGCCCATCGCGGTCGATGGACAGGTGCTGATGCGAACGACCGAACGCTTGGTCGGCATCAACGCCGAAAACGGAAAAAGCACCTGGTCGTTTCCATGGCAATCGTCCCAGGAAAATTCGATGGAGGATTCCTCCGGATACGCCAGCGAGTTTGATGAGGACTCCGGCGAGGCACAATTGTTTTCGCAGCGGATTTGGTACGACAACCCGTACGGCCAAATTAGCAGCGACGGCAAACGCGTGTTCGTGATCGATGGGCTGGGCAAGCTGCGTTCGCAGCCTCGGAACATTTGGGCCCGCCGGACGATCAACGTTCGTGAAGAAGGCAATACCCTGGTCGCACTCGAATTGGCCACCGAAGGCAAACTGCTGTGGCAGGTCGGTCGCGACGGTCCCGAATCGCATCCACTCCAGGACGCCTTTTTTCTGGGACCACCTTTGCAGGTCGATGGGCGGCTGTATGTGCTCGGGGAAAGCTCCGGCGATATCGCCCTGTTTTGTTTACGCCCCGTCGATGGCGAATTGCTTTGGAAACAGGACTTGGTGTCGGTCGAATCCGGTGGTGTCGCCGCCGACCCAACCCGCCGGCTGGCCGGCGCGATTCCCACGTTCCATGAAGGGGTGATGATCTGTCCCACCGGCGCCGGTGCGATCGTCGCCCTGGATCTGGCCGACCGTCGAATTCGGTGGGCTTGGCAATATGGCCGCGACGACATGCTGCAAGCCTATCGCGGTCGCCAACGGCTCCAGCCACTTGAGGAATACCTCAGCCGCTGGGACGCGCCGGTGGCCATCGCCCAGGGCACCACGGTGCTGTACCCGTCGATTGAAAGAGATCGTTTGTACGGACTCAATTTGATCGATGGCAAAACAAAATTTCCGACCAAGACACGCAACCAATTTCGTTACCTGGCGGGCATGCGTGATGGCAAGTTTTTGCTGGTCAGCCCCGACGGAGTCAGCGCCTATGATGCCAACAACGGTACGCGGTTGTGGAGCACCAAGCCGGCGGAACTTGGCGGCGGACGGATTTGCGGTCGCGGGGTGTTCGGCAAAAACAGTTACATCATTCCAACCGATGCACCGGAGTTGATCGAGGTTTCGCTGGACGACGGTGTCGTTGTGGGGCGGCGGATGACTGAATTTCCCCTGGGCAATTTGATCGCCTTCGATGGGCGTTTGATCGCCCAGGGACCCAAGGGACTGACGTTGGCGTTGGGCGAAGCTTCGTTGGTGCCACGGGTGCAAAAATTGTTGGAAATATCGGAAGACGATTTTGACGCCCTGCTGTTGAAGAGCAAACTGCTCTTGCAACGGGACCAGCGGCAGGAAGCGATTGATGTGCTTGCCAAAGCCCGGGCGCTGCGACCGGGTGACATCGTCGTTCATCTGCGCAGCGTCACCGCGATGCTGGCGGCGATGCGTGACGATCCAACCCCGGACCCCGAGCTGATGAAGAAGCTCGATTCGATGATCGTCCAAGAGGACCAACGCCGCGAGTTCATTGCCCTGCGCGTGCGTGCCGATCTGGATGCCGGTCAGCCGGTTGCGGCGGTGCAATCGTTGGTCCAACTGGCGACGATGATTTCCAAAAAGAACGTCAACGAGACGATCGCGGCCGGCATCGCCGCTCGCGGTGACCGAATTCGATTGCTCGCGCCCGGCCAAGACTTGTTGTCGGAACCCGGTGATCCGCCAGAACGCGGTGATGCATCGGTACCTGGTGATGCGTCGGAGCCCGGTGATGCATCGGCATCCGCTCGCCCGTCCCCGCGGTATCGGCGGCTGGATCGCAGTTTGACCTTCGACGCCTGGATTCGGGCCCGCTGCGCCGAGGCGTTCGCGATGGCAAGCTCAACCGAGCGCGATGCGATGCGTGACGAACTCGCTTCCTGGTTGGCCGGCGATGGAGCATCCACCCACGCGATGACGCTGCGGACGCTGGGCCAATTCGAAGCCATGGTCCGGGACAGCGAGGTCCTGCAAAAAGCATTGGAGGATTGGTCGGTCTTGGGGTCGCCGATCCAAATGGAACGGTTGATTTTTGGTAGCCGGCTGATGAACTCGGCCGGCTGGGATTCCATTTCGCCATCGATCCGGCAGCGACTCCGCACGCTGTACACCAGCTTGGGAATGCGGGCCGAAGCCGATTGGTTGATCCAAGACGACAACGATGCGGGCAAGTCAGGTGCGGACAAGTCGGCCGCCGATACCGAATCCGTCGACGATGCAACGGCCGATGATGAAGACGATGCGGATCGGGCGGTCGTCGAATTGAATCTTCCCGGCATGCCGCAAGTACCCGGCATGCCGCAAATCCCCGGCTTGCGAACCTCGCGTTTGTGGGTCGACCCCTATTCCGCCACGGGGCGAACCGATTGGGCCGACACGGCGACCGTCGCTTGGACCGGTGGCGACAAACGGGATTCCTTTCCCCGAAGTTCCGAGCCGCGGTTGAGTGACGTCATTCACCAGTTTGGTCGTTCGTTCGCGGCCTGGGATTCGCTGGCGGGCGTTGGCCTGCCGCTTGCGCTGCGATCACCCAACGGCCAAATGCGAAGCTTGACCCGCAGCGAATTGGTGCTCAATTCGGGCGACGAAGCGGAAAAAAACGGCATCATGGACGGCGGCATTTTCGTCGGGCGCGTGGGCGGAACCCTGGTCGGGATTAACCTTTATTCGCTGCTTTCGGGCGACATCGCGCGGACCGATACGCTGATGTGGTCCCGACCGCTGGGGTCCAACGGTTCGTTGGTGGTCAAAAAAACCGAATCGGCGACACCGTTTGGCGACGCACCAAGCAAATACGGCATTCGCGGCACTGAGATCTTGAACGAGGGGACGCCGGAATTGACGTTTGGCCCGTTGCTGGGTGACCGTTTCTTTATCTGTCGCGGCGGCGAACTTTCCGCTAGCGATGTCTTGACCGGCCAAACTCTCTGGCGCGTCGGCGGCTTGCCGGCGGGACGTCAAATCGTCAGCGACGGCAAACAGGTTGCACTGGTGCCCCGCGCGGCCGGCGATGTCATCGTCTTCGACGCGCTCGATGGCAGCCTGCTGTCCAAACATCCATGGACCGGCGGCAAGCTGTGGCGAACCGTCGGCCGATATGTCTTGAGCTATCGCCCCACCGACGTCGACCGTGTCCGCGAGATCGTGCTGAGCGATCCATTCACACGAAAGGAGTTGCTGACCCACGAAAGCTACATTATCGATCGCAGTGGCGATGAAACGCCCGGTGGCTTTGCACACACCATCCGCGGTCGCTATTTGGTCATGTTTGACGATTCGGGGGAATTGATCAGCTGGGATTTGTGGGAGGGCACCGAGACCTTTCGCACACAGGTCGATCCGGTCGAAAAATTGAGCTGGATGCATGTGCTGCCGATGCAGGACAAACTGCTGATCCTGTGCCGCAAGCCAACCACGACCAATCGGATCAGTTCCCAAAGTGGGCTGATCCACCGCATGGTGCACGAGATCATCGCGGTGGAAGCCGATTCCG
>JBCCRW010000080.1:0-16977 GCA_039201055.1 Planctomycetota bacterium
CGGGCGAATCGTCGGACGTGCTTTCGGTGAGTGCTCCAAGCATCGCGGCGCTCTTATCCAAGGCACCCACGTTCAAGGGATCTGCCTTCAAGGCAGCTGCGTTAGGGTTCGAAGCGTCTGATTTGGCTTCCGGTCCCGGCACCGATTGCAAAGCGGCGATCGCCGATGACGTCGTCTCGGAAATCGTCGTCTCCACCACCGATGCATCCCGTTTCGCTGCATCGGATGTGGGTGCGTTCAAAGTCGATGCATCTACTTTGGGCGCGTCAAATGTGGGCGCATCAAACGTCGGTGCGGTGGTCGCGGGAGCGTCAAACAACGGTGCGGCGTCCTGGGAAGCGGGTGCCTCGAACATGCCGCCGTCACTCTGGCCGGGTGCTCCGAACACGTCCGCCGGATCCGTGGCGGGGGCCGTCGATGCGGGATCGAATTCCATTCCCATCGGCAGCGGAATGTCGACGACCACAGGATCGGTTTGAATTTCAAATGTCGGCGGCGGTGGCGTCAGCAGTTGGACGGTTGCCAGCAATATTGCGGACGATGTGCACCAAAATGACGCCACGCCGACTCGCGTTCGCGTCGGCCGGATGCGGATGCAATAGGAGGCCAGCAAAATTGCAGCGGTGCCATGGGCGGCCATGCAGTACGAGCACAAATGTTCCAGGTAAAAAATTTGCAAGCCGACAAACCACAGCCCCGACGCACTCGCCAAACCACCGATCCAACCGATGGCTCGGACACACAAGTGGCGCGCATCGGCGTGCGTCGCCGCTGCGCGAAGCACAAAGCCGAGCCCGACGATGTAAAGCATGCAGGCCGGCACGCCAACGGGAATCCACAACACCGTGCTGAATCGGCTGGTCACGACGTGGTCACAACTGAAAATCCCGCCCCCGCATCCGGCGACTCTGGACCCGGTCAAACCCACGTACGCCATGTAGCCGGCAATGGACGCCCCGATGGACATCAGCAACGCGATCCAGACGAACCAGAGACTGCCCGGGGCCGCGAAACGCGAAGCCGATCGGTTTGCGGGGGAGTGTGGGCGATCCGTCGAGTGGGAATGATCCAGCTTGCGGAGCGTCGACAGACGGGGCTGCTGGGGGTCGGCGCCGTCGCCTCTGTAAGGGTTCATCGTCTCAACTTGCGACTGAAGGAAATACCAATGACGCCGCCAAATCGCATCAAAAACGAAACGATCGGATCGCGTGAACAACGCGGCCACATGAAGAGCAAACGGCGTGCCCCGCCCGCCCAGTCTAGTTCAAACGGCGCTCTTGTGGGCCCGGTTTACGGCCGCGACGCTGCCCTTGTGGCTCCGGCACATGGCGATTTTCAGAGGGTTGGATCAGCTTCCCGATGGCAATTTGATTGATGCTCAGGCCCGACTCTTCGGCCTCGGCCGTCAGGATCTCGTGTAGCGTGACGGGGATGCGGAGCGTGATCATTCGTGCCGGTTCAACGCAGGTCGGTTTGGTGCGATCGCTGCTGCGGATCGCCGCGACCATTTCTTGCAACTCACTGTGCGCCTCGCTCTGGTTGAATCGCTGGCGATCTTCGGGGTTTGGAAATAGATGGGCGACCACGCCCTCGGTGCCCAGCAGCGTTCTCAGAAAGACGACCCAGTGTCCCGTCGCCACGAACACCTCTTCGGCCACCCGCAGGACCTCGGCCTCACGTTGCTCGTAATCATCGCTGGGCTTTGTGTTCAGCTGGACCGACACGGTGCGGGGGATGGGCGTGTTCGAATTGGCCGTGCTTGGATTGGATGGGATCGCGGCCGCATTCCCGAGGCGACGGCGACGAAAATTTGCATCGGGAACGGTTGACTTTTTTTCAGGTGCGGCGGCCATGCGGGCAACTCGAATTCATTTCGCTGACGGATCGGACGAGGGTGCGTCAATCCTCCCGGGCGATCAAATCGCTGGCCATAAAGTCAATATTTTACGGATTTTGTGTCGTTTGCTCGAAAATGCGGCAGGTCTCGGCGGATGGCGGCACGCGGTCCTGCACGGTTTTTGGGCACGTCTTATTTGCTATCACTCAGGTGTCCACCGCCGAAAATGAAAGCATTTTTTTGAGAAATTCCTTGTGTGTAGCCGGACTTCGCCGGAAGCCGGAGAGATCGGGCATCTCCGTGTTCTTCCGTGTTCTGGCGAACAACGGCTACATTGATTTAGCGAACCGATTCCCAGCCGTCGGCCAGTAGTTCGACGGCCCGGGAAAGCTCATCCCGCGTGGTGGCCGAACCGATCGAAAATCGAATGATCCGACCGATCTGCGCCGGCGGCAGGCCGATCGCCCGCAGCGTGCGTGTCATCTCGTCGGGCGGGTCCAGGCTTTGGGGCGTTGCCATGACGAGCTGCCGGGTGGCCTGTTGAATCCGGTTGGCGTCGCCGGGCATCCGCAGCGCGAGCGTGTTTGGCAGTCGAGCGGCGGCTTCGCCAAGCAGTTCGGGGGCGGGTTCAATGGATGAGATGACCCCATTAAGAAAATCATTGGAAAGCTCCCGCAGCCCCGCCTCGGCCTCGTCGGCGACCCGCGCGGCCATCTCGGCGGCCGCTCCCATACCGACGCAACCGGTCACATTCTCGCTCCCCGGCCGCAGCCCCATCTCCCGCGGCTCGCCGTATTGAATTGGTGCCAGGTCAAAGCCGCGGCGGACATACAACGCCCCGACGCCTTTGGGCCCGAAGATCTTGTGGGCGCTCAGCGACACCGTGTCGGTGCCCAGTGAAGCGGCGTGGATGGGGATTTTGCCCCAGGACTGCGTCGCGTCGCAGTGGCAATGCACGCCTCGCTGGCGACAAATCGCGGCGATTTCGGCAACCGATTGAATCGTGCCCAAAATGGGGCTGGCCATCTGAACGGCGACCCAGCGTGTTCGCGAATTCATTCTCCCGGCGACGGCGTCGGGGTCGACCCAGCCGTCGCCGTCGCAGGGAACCTCGTCGATTTCCCAGCCCTGCCGGCGGAGCTGGTTGGCGATTTCGTACACCCCATCGGATTCCAAGCTGGAGATCAACGCGTGCGGCGCCGCTGCCGACTTTTTCGACCTGACGCCGGCATGGCGATCCGAACGGCAATGCCCGAGGATGGCCAGGTTGTCGGCCTCGGTGCCGCCGGCCGTGAACACCACTTCGAAGGGTTCGCAGCCCATCAGGCCGGCCACTTTTTCTCGCGCATCCTCGATCGCCTCGCTGACCGCTTTGCCGCAGGCGTGCTCTTGTGAGGGCAGCAAAAAGTGCGATGTCCAAAACGGCTTCATCGCGTCCAGGACACCCACGGCGACGGGCGTGGTCCGGTTGTAATCCAAATAGATCAAAATGACGGTGGCGGGCGAGAACGATCGGGCGGTACGAACGACCGATCGTAATCAAGCGTTCATCACACGCTATCCCACACGCAACGCCGTCATGTCCCACACGCGATCAAGTCGTATCCCACACGCGATCAAGTCGTGTCCCACACGCGATCTAGTCGTGTCCCACACGCGATCAAGTTGTGTCCCACACGCGATCAAGTTGGGCGAACGGCCTCCTCGCCCCGCGCGCTCAGGTACAACGTCTCGCTGTGGTATCGCTCCCGCTCGGGCCGCAGGATCTCCGACGCTTTGGCCAGCAAATCTCGACGGCTGACCTGGCCCAGCAACGCTTGCCGCTTGCCATCGGGATGTTGCCGGACAACGGGCATGCGTCGGTAGGGTGTTTGCAAAAATCGGTTGGCGATCGAAAGCAGGTCGGTGTCGGGCGTCGCCGTCGCGGCGTCCGCATCCATCCACTGGCCCACGGTCATGCGATCGATGGCTGCGTCCAAGCGATCGCCTCCGCGGCCATCGCTTTGTTTGGCGATCACTTCGACGGCCAGGCGTTGTTCGGCGCGAAGTACATCGCGGCGCGAAACCTGGCCGACGATGCGGCCCGCTTCGATGATGGGCAGTCGTCGATACGACGAAGTTTGGAAGCGATGCGCGACATCGATCAAGCGGTCCTGTCGCGCGATGATCCGCTTGGGGTCCGCATTCACGTATTGTGCCACCGAAGCGCCGGGCAGCCATTCGTACAACGCACCGATCAACGCGCGCATGGCGGTCTTTTCCGAAAACACTCCGACGTAACGCCCAGCAACATCGACCACCGGGGCGCCGGAAATTTGTCGCGACAACAAAACCTCGATCGCTTCAAAGACATCGTCCTCCGGTCGCACGCACGCCAGTTGACGCGTCATGAATTCATCGACATGAATCTCGTGCAGCCCAAACACGCCGGCCAGTTGAATCAGAGAGGTGAGCGCCGCCAGCGCGCCCTTTTCGCTCAACACCCCGAGGTAGTTGCCATCGTCATCCAGCACCGGCGCGCCCGAGATGTTCGCACGCAGCAACCGGTCCACGGCGTGAAGCAGGTCATCACCGGGATGCAAGGTCAACAACTCGGTTCTCATGAAGCAACTTGCTGATGGCGAACGATCGCTAGCCCGCGTGTCATCGCGTCGATTTCCCGGTGATCCGTCCCAATCGTTTTGGCGGCGGGCGAAGTGCGGACGCGGGTGAGTGGACGTACCCATGATGGTTGCCTCCAACGGGCGAAAAGGACCAGTGGTCGTCGCTGCCGGTCAGATACACCCGCGCGACCGACCACCCCGATCAAAGTGAAGTCCTCAGGCTAGCGCGGCCATGACACCTAGGTCAAACTTTTTCGCTCGCTTGTGCACGATTGCACAAGCACCGACTTGTGAAGCGCTTCACAACGAACCCTTCAAAACGAAACACTCGTGAACCATTGCACGGTCGGAATCGCGGCGTTTACTTTTCAGCATTCAAAAGACGTTCGGCAAGCAGACACCATTCGGCCCACTGGATTTCCAAGCAGCGGGCCACCGCGTCATCTTGGCGGCCGCCATCCCACGCAGCCTCGCAGGTATCCACAAACTGGGCAGCCGATCCGTAATCTTCGAAGCGCTTGGCGAGCGTCTTGGGGACGTCGTGGTGGGGGGCTTTGGCAAACCAGTATTTCGCGTTTGAAAAATCACCCTCGCGTCGATGCATGATGCCGTGCAGCAGGCTTCCGTCGGCGGTGTGCAGTCGCTGGCTGATGTCGTGCGAACGATCCAGGTCGCCGGCCAGCAGCCACAGCAAGCTGTCAAGCGGCAGCGATGTGTTCGTCTGCGATGCCATTGTCTGCGGAGCCTTGTTCAGCGAACCCACCCGCAGCTGCGAATCAAGGTAATCGCACAGATCATCTTGCCGGCGGCCCGCCCCCAAGGGCGGCATCGGCGCCACGGAGACCCGGTCGGCCAAGGGGGCATCGATTTGGGCCAGCATTTGGTGCAGTTCGGGTGGAAGCTTTGGCATGTTTGGAAGGCTACCGGCAAAAAGTTGCGATGGGTAGACTGTGGGGCGAGATTACGCCGCCGGAAAGCAGCGCTTTGCGGCGAGCGTCCTGAACGAATTCGCAGTCGCCGTCACCTCGTTTGGCGTGCGACCCATTTCAAGCACCTCCATCGAACGAACCCATTTTCAATGTCCACCGGCGAAACCCAGGCGAGCGGCCCGATTTCATCCGACGTCGCGACCCCAACTGACGCTGCGGCCCGATCCGAGGGTGAAGGTACCGAGAACTTAGAAACCCAGCCCATGGACGTTGTCGCGGGCGAGGCGAATTCCGCACGGGCCCCGCAGCCAGCGCCGACCACGCAGCCAGCGTCGCCCACGCAGCCAGCGTCGCCATCGGAAGTGGCATCGCCAGCGCAGCGGGCGTCGGCTTTAGAAACAACACCGTCATTGGAAACAACATCGCCATCGGAAACACCGAAGGTCACGGAAACTCCGAAGGTCACGGAAAAACCCTCGCGGCTGGCGCGGGGTAGCGGTCCGTTGGCCGCGCGGGGATTGGGTGTTGCCAAGCCGTCGTCACCGAGCGTCGATCCCGCCAAGTTGGCTGCCGCCACCAAACCCAAGGGCAACAAGAAATCACGCAGTGCGCCGCGACCCAAGCTTGCCGGCGAAAAGCGTGGCGGTGCCAAGCCCGCCAGCCCGGTTCGCGACCCGGCGGCCGCCGATGCGGGCAACGACGGACCGGGTGTTGCACCGGATGCCGCGGCCACGGACACCGCCGGCGCGGCTTCTCAAACCAAGCCGCCCGCGTCCACCAAGCCAAAGACGCGGCAGCGCGTCGCCGTGCCCAGCCGCCGCGCGGGCCTGGATGATGACCTGCAGGCCGAATTGGATGCGACGCTGGCCGCCGCCGACATGGACGGTCTGCTGGGTGAAGCCGTTGCAATGACCGAGCACGCTTGGGTGCTGGGCGATGGCACTCGGATTCAAGCGGTGGTTTTGAAAATTCACGAGGACAGTGTTTTCGTTTCACTCGGCGGACCCAACGAAGGCACGGTGCCGTTTGAGCAATTTGAAACCGAACCGGCCGCGGGCGCATCGGTTGAGGTGGTCGTGCGTGGGTTCACATCCGCCGATGGTTTGTATCAGTGCACGCTGCCCGGCGGTTCGGTCGAAGTGTCCGATTGGGACGATTTGCAGGAAGGCAGCGTGGTCGAAGCGACCGTGACGGCGACCAACAGCGGCGGTTTGGAAGCCAAGGTTGGCGGCGTCAAAGGTTTTATTCCGATCAGCCAGATCAGCGAATATCGCGTCGAGGACACGGCGGAATTTGTCGACCAAAAATTCCTGTGCGTCGTGACCGAGGCCAACGCCCGACGCGGCAACCTGGTCCTGTCCCGTCGCGCCGTGTTGGAACGCGAACGCGAGGAAAAGAAACGCGAACAGCTTGCCAAGATCGAAGCCGGCGATTTGATCGAGGGCACCGTCCGCAGCGTCAAGGACTTTGGTGCCTTCGTCGATCTGGGCGGGCTGGACGGCTTGATCCACGTCAGCAAGCTGTCTTGGGAACGGATCAAACATCCCAGCGAAGTGCTCGAAGAAGGCCAAAAGGTCAAAGTCAAAATCGACAAAGTGGACAAGGAAAGCGGCAAAATCGCACTGTCCTATCGCGACCTGCTGGAAAACCCCTGGGATACCGCCGAATCGCAGTTTTCACCCGGTAGCGTCCACACCGGTTCGGTCACTCGCATCGCCCCCTTCGGCTGCTTTGTCCGTTTGGCCGCCGGGGTCGAGGGTTTGGTGCACATCAGTGAAATGGCCAATCACCGCGTTTCCAAAGTCGACGCGATGGTTTCGGAGGGTGAAAATGTCGAGGTCAAGGTTTTGACCTTCGATCATGACGCCCAAAAAATCGCCCTGTCCATCAAGCAGGCCCAAAAGGGCGCCGCCGCCCCCGTCGAAACCAAGCCGGAAGACGACACTCCGCCGCCGGAAATTGCCGTCAAACCCCAACACTCGGGGCCGCTTCGCGGTGGGAATAATCGCGATGCCGGCGGCGAAAAATTCGGCCTCCGCTGGTAGACGCGGACTGTCCAGACGCGATCCCGCGCGAACCGCGTCGATTCGGTAAACGTACAACGATTGCGTTTACTCTTTTTCGGTTCATCGATCTCTTTCTGCCTCACTGTCCACTTCCCCCCCGGAGCCTCGCCGTGCATTCCCTACGCTGGCATCATCTGCTTCCCGTCATCGCGTTGTCCGTTTTCACCCTGGGCGGATGCGATGCAACCCCCGCACCTGACGCGACACCGGTTTCGACAAGTTCGGGCGACGATCACGATCATGGCAACCACGATCACGATCATGATGGTCACGATCATGGCGACCACGACCATGGCGACCACGACCATGGCGACCACGACCATGGCGACCACGACCACGACCACGACCACGGCGACCACGATCATGGTGACCACGACCACGGCGATGGTGCCAAAACCATGGCCTACGGAGAAGCCGTGACCGCGATCGAATCCTTCGTCGCCGAACTCAAGGCCGCCGGGTCAGCCGAGGGCGATGACATGCACGGCAAGATGCACGGGATCTTTGACGTCATCAACGGTCTGGACATATCCGCCAAAGCCGCCGAGATGGATGAATCCGTTGTCAAAAATGTCGGCGCCGCGAAGGAAAAATTGCTCGACGCTTTGATGGCGATCGACGATGTCAATCATGGCCGTGAAGGTTCCACCTACGCCGAGGTTTCCGGCGACATCGA
Organism: Planctomycetota bacterium; assembly: GCA_039201055.1. Classification (GTDB taxonomy): domain Bacteria; phylum Planctomycetota; class Planctomycetia; order Pirellulales; family Pirellulaceae; genus Rubripirellula. The sequence continues at coordinate 8,112 of JBCCRW010000080.1, forward strand.
AGCCGCCATGAAGACGCTTGCGGATGCCAAGAAATGAGCGAGGTCGTTTGGCCCAAGTCGATCGTTCCAAGGCGATCGATTTTCCCTAGTCGATTGATGACTCGCAGGTCCACACGTTGGTTCGCCGTTTGCTCGCTGACGGCGTGTTTGCTGGTGGCTGTTGCCGGCTGCGGTGTCGACGATCCCGGCACGCCGATTCCGGGAGCGGCCAGTATTACCGAGGCCGTCGAGGCGTTGACCTTGATGCCGCCCGGCTCGGAGCCGGATTCGGTGCAACTTCGCGGACGCATCGGCGCCAACAGCTTGGAGCCGTTTGAACGCGATCGCGCCGCGTTCATGTTGAGCGAGATCATCGAGGATCCCAACGCGGGTGAGGGTCACGATCCCAGTACGTGTCCGTTTTGCAAACGCCGAGCGGAAAAGGCTCCCAAGGCCTACGTCGTCTTGCTGGATGATTCGGGCCAGCCGATTCCCCGGCCCGCCGATGTGGCCTTTGGTTGGGACGAAGGCGATGTGATTCAGGTATCCGGCACGGCGACCTTCGACAAGGACCTAAACACCGTCAAAATTGAGGCGACGAAATACTTCAAGGAGTAGACGAGTTGGGCTTTGCGGTCCCCGACAATTTGGACTCGCTTGAAACGCCCGCTGTATTGATTTCACGGTCAAGGGTTCGGGATAACCTGAGTGCGATGGCACATGCCGCTGGTGGTCCCCAGCGGCTACGGCCGCACATCAAAACGCACAAGATGCCCCAAGTCATTTCGATGAAATTGGACTTGGGCATCACGCGTTTTAAAGCGGCGACCATCGCCGAGGTCGAAATGGCGTTGCGGGCGGGTGCGGCGGACGTGATGCTGGCGATGCAGCCGGTGGGAATCGATGCCGTTCGGCTGGCCCAATTGGTGCTTCGATTTCCCACGTGCAGGCTATCCGCGTTGATCGATGATCCGGGGGCGGCGCGGAGTCTGGCCGCCGCGGCACTGGAGTGCCACACGCGGGTGCCGGTTTATATCGACGTCAACGTCGGCCTGAATCGCACGGGAATCTCCTGCGAGTCGGCCCGCAAGCTGTACCACCAGGCCAGCAAAATCGAAGGCATCGTCCCGGTCGGCATCCACGCCTATGATGGGCATCTGCGTTCGTTTGCACCCGAGGAAATCGATCAAGCCGTCGATCAAGCGTTTGCACCGGTGTGGCGTTTGCTGGATGACCTGGAGGCCGACGGTTTTGCCCGACCGGCCGTCGTGGGTGGTGGCACGGCGTCGTCGATTTCACTGGCCCGCCATCCGGACATCGAGGTGAGTGCCGGGACGATTGTGTTTTGGGACGCGATGCAAAATCAACGCTGGCCCGGGTCGCCGTTCCGGTGTGCGGCCATGTTGGCGGCGCGGGTGATCAGCCATCCCAGACCCGACGAATTGTGCATCAACCTGGGGCACAAGGCGGTTGCCAGCGAGATGCCGCATCCTCGGGTGCAATGGTTGGGAATCGATGACGCCCACGCGACCGGCCACAGCGAAGAACACCTGACCATCCGCACTCGGCATCGCGACGAATTTCCCGTCGGCACCCTGGTGCTGGGGATTCCCATGCACGTGTGTCCAACGATCGCGCTGCACGATAAGGTCATGGTGATCGAAGATGCCAGGGTGGTCGATCACTGGGACGTCGTCGCAAGGTCGCGTCATTTGTCGGTTTGACGAAGCTTTTCGCGGTCGATCTCTAACCGATTTGTCCCCGGTCACCGGTCCGCGACAATAAAAGGTCCGCCGCGTAACATTCGATGACCGTGGACAGGTTGGCCATGCGGTCGATTTCGCGGACCGCGCGAACGCTGCGGTCGATACGACGCAGCCCGGCGTCGTCGTGAACGCCGGCCGCAGCCGCGGAACGCACCTGCTCGCGCTGCAACGAAATGATCATTGCCAAGGCGTCCCGCAACGCGTCGCGACGTTTGGCGGGTTCTTTGCCGGCCGCGTTCATCTGGGAATTCAATTCTCGGATCACCGCCAGCGGATCGATCACGGGCGCGGACAACGTTTGCTGCCAGGTTTGTCGCAATGCTTGGCCCGTGCTGCCCAGGCATCTGGCCGCCGCCCGCAAATCCCCACCGCAATCACGAATCGCCTGGATCATGGTTTCGCTTGACGCATCGACGCCCATGCGGGTCCGCAGAACGTTGGCGGCGTCGGCTTCGGCCAACGGTCCCATGCGGACGACGCGGCAACGCGAGCGAATGGTTGGCAATTGTCGTTGTTCGGAACTGCCGATCACGATGATGACGGCGCCCGCGGGCGGTTCTTCGAGTGTTTTTAGCAAGCAGTTGGCCGCTTCGATCTGCAGCGAATCGGCATCTTGCAGAATTCCGACCCGGCATCGACCCTGCAGCGGTCGCATTCGCAAATCGCGGCAAAAACCTTCCTGCATGCGGGCCTCGGGTGGGCCGATTAACAAGTCGATCGGGATCGACGCGCGGCCATCGGGTTTTCGCACGCGGGCCAAATCCGGATGCGTTCCGGCGTGAACTTGAATGCAATCCGGGCAAACGCCGCAGGGATCCATTTCGGCCGGTTCCCGCGTGCGGCACATCAGCGTTTGGGCCAGCAAGACCGCCGTGGTGGACTTCCCGATACCTTGGGGTCCGACCCACAAATACGAACCGCTGATGCGATTCCGGGCGATCGCGTTTTGCAGGGATTGCCGCGTTCGCTGGTGCCCAATCAAGTCGTCCCAGGACCGAATCGGTGGCGGCGTGAAATCTTCGGTGGCGGCGGGCTTTGCATCGCGTCGATTACCGCCGCTTTGATTGCCTCCGCTTTGATTGCCTCCGCGGGCCGCCCTGGCAGCGGGGCTCATCGGCCACCAACGGGATTGATGGATTCAATTTTGCTGATTTTTTGCACGCGAGTTTCGTGGCGACCACCTTCGAATTGCGTTCGCAGCCACATCAGAACCATGTCATCAATGGGACGGTCGCCAAGCAGATCCCCGGGCAAGCACAGGACATTCAAGTCATTGTGTCGACGGCTCAGTTCGACCATCACTTCGTCGTAACACGGCGCCGCACGGACTCCGGTGTATTTATTAGCAACAATGGCCATGCCGATACCGGTGCCGCAGATCAAAATCCCTCGGTCGGCGTCGCCGCGGCTAACCATTTCGGCGACTCGGCATCCATAGTCGGGATAATCGCACGCGGTTTCATTTTCGACGCCCTGGTCCATGACCTGCATGCCTTTTTGGGCGGACAGCAGTTGCACCAGCCGGTTTTTGATTTTCAATCCACGATGATCGTTGGCGATAGCGATTCGAATCATGCGTGGTTCTCCAAGTTCCACCGATCGCCGTACTCGTCCAACCAGAGGGCGATTTCGGTTTCCATTTGGGCGGCGCACTGTTCGTAAACTTCGACCGCCGCGCCGATCGGGTCGGAAATGTCGCCGCCATCACGACGCAGCGTGTGGACGCGGTCGGCAAGATTCGGCCATGCCGCCAGGATCGCGCGGCGATGGTTGCGTGTCATGGTCAAAATCAAATCCGCGCGGCGGACGACTTCGTCGTCCAGTGGTCGACTCGCGTGTCCGGTCAGGTCCAGATTTCGCTTGCCCATCACCTGGACCGCCTGGGGCGACGCCCCCATGCCGACGGCCGCGGCCAGGCCCGCCGAAACGACACCGATGGCGTCTTCGCGACCAAAGCGTTTTTGCACCTGTTCACGCAACAGCGTTTCGGCCATCGGGCTGCGGCAGGTATTCCCGGTACAAACGACGGCAATGATGGGCTTTGCGAATTGATTCATGGTGGCGGCCTCGATGGCTCCGGTGCGCAGAATTTCCATGCCCTTGTCGGCGACGCGGACGACCGTCGATGCGGCGCCCAACTTGGTGGGCCCGTCGTCAAGCAACAATGGCATTTTGTCGCTGGGAACGTCACCCAATGAATCGAGTGCCGCTTGGGCGTCTTGTGGCGACGGGTCGCCCGAGCGATTGGCGCTGGTCAGCACCAGCGGCGCCGACACCAAGTGGTGGATGTGTTCCATCACGCGGGATCCGATGACTCGGAAGCCGACGCAATCGCCCGGGCCCAAAATGCGTTTTTGGACACTTTCGGGAAGTTGACGCACGGCCGAAAATTCCGAACCGCAGGGCAGCACCAGGGTCAGCGGCCCGGGCCAGCATCGCGAGGCCAAGCGGGACGCCAGCGGTGACATTTCGCTGACAAAATCCATCGCGGCCTCCATCGAGGCCACCGAGACGGCCAGCGGAACGTCGGCCTGGCGACCCTTGATTTCGTAAATCGCGTCGACCGCCGATTCCGACAGCGCACTGGCAGCCAAACCGTAAACGGTGTCGGTCGGCAGCCCCACGACTTTGCCCTCGACCAGGGATTGGACGGCGCGGTGGACGGCGTCTCGAGGGTCATCGCTCTGGCTGAGGTCAATTCGAACGGGCATGAATCCGGCACCTCGCCGGAGAATTCGCTTTAGGACGCGTAATGGCAGCGTGTTATTGTAAAGTCAGGGAGTTTCCGGTGTCATCCCTGGCGGCGAACCTTCATGCAATCCCCGTATCGACCGTTACGATCCGTGCCCAAATTGTCTCGCCGCGTCTTTCACGGCCGCCTTTTGGCCGGTGGCTCGTTGGCCGGTGGTGTACTGGCGGGGGGGCTTTTGGGCACCGCCGGCTGCGTGCCGTCACCCGACCTGGCACAGGCGGAATGGATTTGGGGCAGCTACGGGTTTTCCGACGGTCGCTTCATCAAGCCCCGCGCGATTACGATCGATTCGGAAGATCGTCTGTACATTGTCGACACGACGGGCCGGATTCAGGTTTTCGATACCGACGGAAACTTTTTGCGAAAATGGAAAACGCCGGCCACCGAAAACGGCCGGCCGACGGGGTTGGCGTTTGAATCGGCGACCGCAAACCGATCGGGGCAGCCCCGAATCTTGGTGGCCGATACGCATTACTACCGCGTGCTGGCGTACTCGCTGGCCGGTGACCTGATCGACGCGGAAACCATCGGCGGCGTTTCGGGCAGCCGCGATGGGGAATTTGCTTTCGTCACGGACGTCACCGTCGATGCCCAAGGCAATCGCTACGTGGGCGAATACAACGCGTCGGATCGAATTCAAAAATTCGATCGCGATGGCCGTTTTGTGTGCGGCTGGGGCGGAACCGGCAGCGAACCGGGGCAATTTTTACGGCCCCAAAGTTTGATGGTCTGGGACGACGTGTTGTATGTCGCCGATGCGTCCAACCACCGGCTGCAGCGTTTTGATCTTCGCGAGGAACGGCCGCGGCTGATCGACATTTGGTCGGGTCCGGGAAAATCGCCCGGGCAATTGCTTTACCCCTACGGGATCGACCGCACGCCGGGTGGATTGGTGGTCGTGATCGAATACCAAAATGGGCGTGTCCAAGCGTTCGATCGCGATGGAAACAGTCGCGGAACCTGGGGAGCGCCGGGCTTGGAAAGTGGTCAATTCAATAATCCCTGGGGCTTGGTGGTCGACTCCCGGGGCCGCGTGCATGTCTTGGACAGCAACAACCACCGCATTCAGCGGATTCCACCGGTGTTTGCATAATTGAATCGGTGTTTGCGTAATTGAATCGGTGTTCGCCGAATTCAATTGCGATTGCTGGCATCGACCGCGGCTTGGTAACCCGGGGGCCATGGACGCACGGCCGAGCAAACCAACGATCGATGGCGCGACACAAGTAGCCGATGGCGCAACACAGGTAGCCGATGGCGATCGTGTTTCACGAACGGTCCTGCAGCGTTATTGCCGCGGCTGGTTGATCGTCTGCGTGTGCGGATTGCTCCTGTCGACTGCGTGCGTGCGTCGGCGAATGATTGTCCGCACCAACCCACCCGGTGCGTTGGTATCGATCGGCAATCAGGTCGTCGGCACGACGCCCGCGGCTGCCTCGTTCAACTATTATGGTGTACGAGAATTTCGAGTGGAAAAAGATGGTTTTAAAACGGAAACCTTCCGCCGCAACATCAAGCCGCCTTGGTATCAACTTCCCGTGATTGATTTTTTTGCCGAGACGCTGTGGCCGGGCGAACTGCGTGACGACCGGATCATCGATATCCAATTGCAGCCTCAAACGTTGCCGCCGGCCGAGGTCGTGACCGAGCGTGCCGATGCGTTGCGATTCCAGGCGCGGGCGGGCGTGATCACGTCGCCGCGGTGACGCGGCTGGGTCCACAATTCGCGGGACGGTTTCAGCAGCTTGCCGCGACCGCGATTGCCCGGCGGATCATGAGCTGGGGGCTCGCGATCGCGCCGCCGCTGTTTTTCCTGGTGCTGCTTTGGCCTTCGCTAACGGGCCAATCGCGTTTGGCCTTTCGCGATGTCGGTTATTTTTACACCCCGCTATACCAATGGGTCGACTTCAAGGTCCGCGAGAGTCGATCGCCATACTGGAACGAATTGGATGGCACCGGAATGCCGCTGGCGGGCGAAACCACCACCGCCGTGTTTTATCCGCTGCGCGCCGGCGTTTACAAAATGATTCCCGGCGACACCGCGGCGCTGGCTTGGTACGTGTGGTTGCACCTGAGTCTGGCGTCGCTGGCCGCCAACCGACTGGCCCGCGATGTGACGCTCGATGCAATGTTGCCGCGCGGGTGCTCCGGCCTCAATCATTCACCACTCGGCCAGTCACGGGCGATGTGGGCGGGCGGTTTGGCCGCTTGGATTTATCCCGCGTCGGGCATGATCGTCTTTCTGTACTGCAACCCGCCGTTTTTGGTTTCGGCGGCGTATTTGCCCTGGGTCTTGCAATGCTCGCGCCCACGATCGCGGCACGTGTTGCTGCCCGCGATCGGGGCCGCCGCGATGGTCCTGGGCGGCGACCCACAAACGGCTTTGCACTGCGCTTTGGTCATCGCGGTGTGTGGGGTGCTGCGTTGGTTTGCGTCGAAACGGAACCGGTGGCGTTCAAAGACGATCGTTGAATCGGCGAAGCGTGCCGAACACGCGGGTTCGATCAAACCCAAGGCGACTTTTTCCGCGTCCGCGCGGGCGATCCCGTCCGTGCGGGCGATCCCGTCCGTGCGGGCGATCCCGTTCTTGCGGGCGATCCTGTTGGCGCCATCGATTCGGGCGGCGGGGCTGGCAACCCTGCTGGCCGCACCACAGCTTGTCGCGACGCTCGAGTGGGTCAAGGTTAGTGATCGTGCTTCGGCGTGGTCGCCGGCGGTCCGAGATCGCTTTAGCGTTGCGCCCTGGCATGGCATCGAACTGCTGACTGCGAACGCTTGGGGCGATTGGCTTCCCCAACATCGACGGCTTTCCAATTTGTTGTCGCATGATTCGGCGGTTTGGACCCCGCATTTGTTCGCATCGTCGTGGGTTGCCTGGATGCTCGGAGTCGCGGCTTGCCGGATTGCGTGGGCGTTTTGCCGGGCCACAAGAACGCTCGTGTGCGTGCCGGGAAGCTTGCACTTGGATCGGCGCGTGTCCGCACGCGAGGGTCTCTGGATTTGGCTTGCCGCGTTTGCCTTCCTGCTTGCCTGTGGACACTACGGCATCGATGGTTTTTTTCGCTCGTTGGGCATTCCCGCAAATTGGGGCGATTGGGGATCCGCTTATGGCATCCTGTGCCGCCTTGTGCCCGGCTATGGATCGTTTCGATATCCCGCCAAGTGGTTGCCCTTTGTGGCGATCGGATTGACGGTTTTTGCGAGCGTCTGTTTGGCTCGTTGGCATACCAAAAGCTTGACCGCTTCATCCTGGTGGCCCCGCATCACAGTGCTGCTAATCCTGCTGACGCATGGCGGTTTTGTGATCTGGCTTGCGGATCACGATGCACAAGCGATCGGCGATTCGTTTTGGGGACCGCTGGATTCGGTTGCCGCGTGTCGTCAAATTCTTTTTTCCATTGCCGTCTCGATCGTTACGCTCGGCATTTTTTGGATCGCATTCTCTTCGTGGGGCAAACACACAAGGAAGCTATTCCCGGCGCTGGTGGTTTTGATCACGGCGGTCGAGATGAGCTTTTTCGCCAAGAGCATGATTCATCAGGTCGATCGATCGCGTGTCGCGTCGATCACGCAAAGCGTGGCGGATCCTGCTTCGTTTGATCGCAATGCTGCACAGGGTTCCCGATGGATGCGGTTTCCGGCGCGGCGATCACGTTGGCCTGCGGCTTGGCGCGAAACATCGTCCCCCGACAGGCTGTTGGAGGTCGAAGCGAGCCAGCAAATGATGTTGCACGGCCGCTGGCACTTACGCCGGCGTCTCGCGATGCTCAATAGCCAGGTCACCATCAACAGCCGTGCACTGGCCGAAGCGTGGCGACAAACGACAAAATTGGCCCAGGATGGTGGTGCGAGTTCACGATGGCGAAAACTTCGCGAGGAAACCGGCTGCGCAGGGTTGTGGATCGAAGCCGGGCATGCGGTCCGGTTTTGCGATCTCGATTTGCTGGTTCCGACGTTTCGTGCCGATGACCCAAGCTCGCCAACACGCCATCTGCACCGGCTGGACGATCCCGCCTCGGGCTTTGTCAAAATCAGCTCCGGTGATGGGCATACACTGACGTATCAGGTCGAGCTTTCGCGCCCGACCACGTTTCGCCGCGCCGTCTTGCAAGACGGACACTGGCGGGCTCGACTGACCTTTCCCAATGGTGAAACACGTCGCCCGTCCGTGGTGTCCACTTGGCCAGCATCGCAAAAAATCGATTTGCCAGCGGGAAGCTACGAGCTCGCTTTCGAATATGACTCGCGACGATTGCAAATCTTGTATCAGTTGTCGTCGCTGACGCTGGTTTCGTCGCTTGCGTTCGTGGTGCTCAAGTTCGTGGTGCTCAAGTTTGGGTGGCGATGGGCCGGCGCGCTCCGGTTCCGA
>JBCCRW010000081.1:0-16888 GCA_039201055.1 Planctomycetota bacterium
GCTGAGCTATTCCATAATCCCTCACTAACATCCAAAGTCTCCACGAAGGAATTCTTCATGAAGTGTTGTCAAACTCGGCGATTGCTGAGCCCCATTTTGGTGGCCGTTTTCGCCTTTGCTGGAATCATTCAACCGGCAGCGGCCCAGGACGCGGGGCCCGCCGCGGGCGTGAGCACCAAACCCGTCGTCGTTCTGACCCTCGGCTCGTTCAACAAGCTGATGCGGGATGTGAACTACATCACCGCCGCGGTCGGCCAGCCGGGCGCGGGTGGCCTGTTCGCGATGTACGCCGGGTCGATGGCCAATGGGCTGGACATGGATCGGCCCATCGGTGTGCTGGTGCCGCTTGTCGACGGCATGCCGCAACCCCTCGCGTTACTGCCCACCGACAACGTCAAAAAGATGCTTTCGCGAATGGAAGCACAACTGGGTCCCGCCGACGAATTGAGCGACGGTACCTTGGTCATCGCGATCAACATGCAGACGGTCTACATCAAGCAAGCCGGTGATTGGGCAGTCGTCTCGAATAATCGCGATGCCCTGAAACTGGCCCCGGCCGATCCGGATGCAACGTTCAAGGACATCGGCGAGAAATATTTCTTGTACGTGCGTCTTCGTTTGCAAGAGATTCCCGCCGACATGCGAAGCATGATGATCGGACAAATGCGTCAAGGCTTTGAACAGGCCATGGCACAGAATCCCGACGGTGCGCAAGCTCGTGAAATGGCCGAGGGATCGCTGGATCAATTCGAACAATTGATCAACGAATCCGACGAATTGAACTTCGCCCTGGACGTCAATCAAAGCTCGCGATTCATTCAGCTGTTAACGTCGTTCAAAGCCGTCCCCGGATCCGAATTGTCGCGCCTGTATAAGGACGTCGAAAGCGCACCGTCCAAATTTGCCAGCGTGATTCGTCCCGATGCCGCGATGTATCTTCACGCTTCGCAAAACATCCCACCGGCGATGGTTGAAGCGACTCGCGAAAGCGTTGGCAACACGATGCAGATGTTCGAGGGAATGCTGGAAAGCGCCGAGGATCTTTCGGAGACCCAGCGTGAGGACATCAACGAGATGCTGGGCCGCATCATCAAGCTGAGCATGAAGTCGATGGAGGAAGGCCGATCGGACGCGGGAGCCCTGTTGCTGGCCGGCGAAGATCAAGGTCGCTTCGTGTTTGGATCGCGGGTTGCCGACGGCAACGAAGCCGCCTCGATCGTCAAGGATTTCGCGGACAAGATCAAAGACGAGACCGACGCGCCGGAATTCTTCTTTGACGTCGAAACCTACAACGGTGTGACCCTGCACCGTGTCGAGGCGGAAGTGCCCGCCGACAAGGACGAGGCACGGCAGATCTTCGGCGACAAACTCGAGGTCCACATCGGAACCGGTCCCAAGTCGATGTACGCCGCCATTGGGAAAAACAGCCTGGCCCTGATGAAGGAGCTGATTGATGCACCGGAGGAATCGGCCGCGCCCGCGGGCCGCCCGACCACGCAAATGATTGTGAAGATGCAGCCCATGCTGGAATTTGCCGATAACATCGAAGCGTCGCCCCCCGTCACGGCAATGCTGAGCGCACTGGAAAAGGCCGACGAGCCCGGTATGCTGCGGATGGTGGTCGAGCCGATTCCTAATGGGAACGTCACCAAGATTACGGTCAGCGAGGGCATGTTGAAAGCACTGGGTGCCGCTGCAGCTGCGGGACAAAATGGTAACGAGTTCTAGTCGCGGCTCGTGACTGACTTAACGGGGGCGTTCCATCCAGGGGACGCCCCTTTTTTCGTAAACCGACAAATCGATTGATGAAACGAAAGATTCTCGTCCTGCTGGTCGCCAGCGTCCTAACCGGCATCATTGCCTATCGCGCGACGCGTCCGACACGAGTCGATGCCGAAGCACCGGCCATGACGGAGATGGTCGGGGGCGAAGCCGATGCCATGACGATCGATCAATTACTCGACTTGGCCGAAACCAACGTCAGCAAGATGTCCCAATCGCTCCGCGACTATCGGGGCACGTTCATCAAACAAGAACGCGATTCCTCCGGCGTGCTCGGACCGCCAACCAAAATCCAAATCGTGGCCCGAACGAAGTTTGGCGAAGACGGCGACGTCGTCCCGCGACGCGTGTATTTGAAGTTTCTGGAGCCCAAGGACAAGGCGGGACGCGAGGTGATTTGGGCACAGGATTTATATGAGGGCCAGATGGCGGTCCACGAAACCACGGCGCTGCTCTCGTGGAAAACCCTGTGGCTGAACCCAACGGGGATGATCGCGATGCAGGGTCAACGCTATCCCGTTTCGGAAATCGGACTGGTGCGGCTGGCTGAAAAATTGGTCGAACGAGGCCAAAAATTGCGGGGCCGGGACACGGTCAAGATCATCCAAGACCGCGACGCGGAATTGGACGGCCGCCCCGTCTGGCGTTTTCGCATCGAAAAATTGGCCCCCGACCCGGCCCCGGCCAATAACGCGAATCAAGACGATGATGATTTCGCCGTCGCCGAAGTCGTCATGGACCCCCAGCGGAACCTTTTGTTGTCCTACCGCAGTTTCGATTGGCCAAAATCCAACAAATCAGGACAATCTGGCGGGAACGATTCGGCAAGTGAGCTCCCCCTGATCGAATCGTATCAGTACCGTGACGTGGAAACGAACGTCGGCTTGTCCGATCTCGACTTCGACGTCAAAAACCCGGCGTATGGTTTCCCGGATCTTTGATCCGTCGCCCCGCACCCGCAATCGATCGACACAACATGTCATCCACGATCCCATCCCGCCAGGAAAATGCGTCGCCGGATCGAGCCGCGAAAAGCGGCCGACAGGCGAATTTCGAACATCCCGAAATTGACGCACCCGCGATCGACGCGCCGACGACGGACCCGGTGCCCGAACCCTTCGAGGTCAAGTTTGCCTCGCGAGTGGATCGCTTGCCGCCGTACATGTTTGGCCGCATCAACAATCTGCTGTATCAAAAACGGCGTGCCGGCGACGACGTGATCGATTTGGGAATGGGCAATCCATCGGATCCGCCCGATCCGATGGTGATCCAGAAATTGACCGAAGCGGCCAGTGACCCGGGCAATCACGGCTACAGCAAGAGCAACGGAATTTCCAACCTGCGCCGCGAATTGGCCTCGAAGTACTTCCGCAAATATGGCGTGCGTTTGGACCCCGACAGCGAAGCGATCGCCTGCTTGGGAAGCAAGGAGGGCTTTTCCCACATCTGCTTGGCTTTGATGGGGCCCGGCGACACCGCGATGATCCCGTCACCGTTTTTCCCCGTGCACATGTACGGCGTGATTTTGGCATCGGGTAATGTCGTCTCGTTGGACGTCGCCGACCCCGAAAAATTCTTGGCCAACGTGGATTACACGTGTCGGCACTTGGCACCACGACCGAAGATGCTGATTGTCAATTATCCGCACAATCCATCCAGCGCGGTGATCGAGCCCGATTTCTTTGTGGATGTTGTGCGTCTGGCAAAGCGGCATGGCTTTTTGGTGATTCATGACTTTGCCTACGCCGACGTCGCGTTTGATGGTTACGTGCCACCCAGCTTTCTGGCGGCGCCGGGTGCCAAAGATGTCGGTGTGGAATTCACCACGATGAGCAAGGGCTACAACATGGCGGGCTGGCGGGTCGGCTTTTGCGCCGGCAACGCCGACATGATTCGTGGTCTGGGCACGATCAAAGGCTATTACGATTACGGCATGTTTCAAGCGATTCAAATCGCGGCGATTGTGGCGATGCGCGAAACCGAATCGAATGTCGAAAAGCAGTCCGAAATCTATCAGGGGCGACGCGACGTTTTGGTCAGCGGGCTACGGCGGCTGGGTTGGCAGGTCGAACCGCCCAAGGCTGGCATGTTTGTGTGGGCGCCGGTGCCGGAAGCTTATCGGGGTCGGATGAGCACGATGGATTTCGCGATGCACCTGTTGGAACATGGCAATGTCGCCGTCAGTCCCGGGAGCGGTTTTGGCGAAGCCGGCGAAGGCTACCTGCGGATGTCATTGGTCGAAAATGAACAGCGTTTGCGGCAAGCCGTTCGCCAAATCGGCAAGTGCCTGCAAGATTTAGGTTAGCCCCGACGAATCTCGCTGCCCTTAAAACGCACCGTGATGTGATACACGCGTTTTTGTTGGTAAAAGATCTCGCCGCTTTCTAGATCAAAACGCTCCGGCACGTTATGCCGCGTGACATCGACGCTGGCGTGAAATCCACGCTCGGAAAACACGTCAATCAACATTGCCAGCGCCAACGAGTGTTCCAACAATCTGTCTTCGGAATTGATGTTGGCGTGGCCACTGATCGCGTGCCTGACGACGATCGGCATCAACTTGCGATCGATGAATGCGGTCACCCGATGAAACAGCTCCGTTTGCTCGCATTCATAGTGGTCCAATCGTTCGACCAGATCACGGCGAGCATGACGCACAATCTCGCTGGCCAGGGGTATCCGACGCAACGCGTCGTAAGTCCGCGGGTCCAGTTCCAGTGAACTTTGGTATTCCAGTTCACGCAGGATGTTGGCCCGAACCTCGGCCAGCGAAGCCTGGGCGTTGATGAAGTGATAGTGAAAAATCGCTTTTAACGAAACGAGCGCGTCGTAGGTCCGTTCTTTGAACATCCGATAGCGTTCGCGGGCGAGCGATTCGTTGAAGTCCGTCGGCCGCTCCTCCCACAGCGTGCCTTCGCCCTTGTTCTTGACCTGCTGGTTGTGAGCGATGGTTTTGCGTCCGCGTTCGAGTTGCCGCGCCACCGATTCGGCCTCGTCGACAAACAGCACCATGATGTGGAACACCGGCTGCCGGAAAAACAGGCTATCGGGCGTATCGGCATGCTCCCGCCGCAACGCGATCATTTGATCGTAAAGCAACTTCAGACACTCGACCTGGACGGTCGTTCGTGGAAAACCGTCCAGGACCGCGCCGCCGGCAAAGTTGGGTTCCAGCAATTTTTCAAACACCAACTGCACGACCTCGCGGTCGCCAACCATCCCGCCCCGCGCCTTAATCGCTCGGGCCTCGGGGGTGTTCAGCAGCTCGCTGACGACGATCGGTTTTTCGCTGATGTCGCGAACGTCGCGGATGAAATCCGTATTGGTCCCCTTGCCCGCACCGGGGGCACCACCAAGCAGAATCAGCTCCTTGGGAAACCGCATCTGTTCACGACCCCGCCGATCCTCCAGCTGCTTCCAGACCGAATTGAAGATCAGCTGGGCGTCCTTGACCTCCAGATCCTCCGATGCCGCCTGCTTTTTTGGGGATCCATCGACCATCTTGTCTCCAGCTTCCTGGGTATCGGGGTCTCGCGACCACCTCTTGGGGTCTTATGACGGGCGATTGGGATACAGAGACGGGGACTTAAACATCGCCGGAATCACCCGTCGATTCGGCCAAAACCCTCTCCACACGATCCATCAAACGGGCACTGGGGTCGACCGGTTTGCCGGCCGCATCGATTCGGTGCTGCGGGTCGGCCTGGGCCCGGAACTCACTTTGACAATGCGGACAAGCGACCTTGTAACCCAGCAACGCGGCGCGGAATTGGACGCGGCGCCCGCAGGTGGGACAGGATTGTGTAACGCGAATCGACATGCTCACTCCGTCAGAAAAGAGGTTCCTCCGGGTGCGTGCCAGCCGGCGAACACCCTCCGAACAAGCTCGCTACTGTATCTGCGACGGCCCCAATCAGCAAGGGGAACTGATGCCATCGATGATGCCTAACGGAAACTTGTGCAGCTTTATCGGCATTCTCGGGATAAAATCCCGTCAAAAAGCGTCTTCGGCCACTGCCAGGCGTTCAGCGTGAACACGCCTGATCGGTGGAATCGTCACGATCCGGCTTGAACTCAAAGGTCGCGTCGGCCAGTAATGCATCGACGTGCTCCAGGTGGCTTTCGATCACACACAATTCACGAATCTCTTCTTCGGTTCCACCGTAGTATTCGTGCCACCAGGCATCGCAGTCGGGGTCCATTCGGATCAGCATCGAGACGAGATTGGTAACAGGGCGAGAAGGTCTTGAAGAAACAACCGGTTTGGCTCTCCCAAGCACAGCCGTTTGCATTTCCAACCCTAGGTCACAAAACGCCAGGACGCCGCCCAAAAGGCGATCCGCCGGAGTCAGATGGTGTTGCCCAAGGCCTTGATAGCACGCACACGCTCAGGTGTGGCGACAGCCACGCGTCGGGCCAGAGAACGCCTGCTTCGGCAGAACACGTTTCGGTGCAAGGGCCCGGCTCGCGGCACAGGCCGCAATCTCGGCTCACCGGCGCGCCGGGTGAGCCGAAGGTGTGGCGACAGCCACGCGCCGGGCCAGAGAACGTTTGCTTCGGCGGAACACGTTTCGGTGCAAGGGCCCGGCTCCCGGCTGTCGCCGGAATCTCGGCTCACGGGTGCGGGCAGGGTGAGCCGAAGGTGTGGCGACAGCCACGCGTCGGGCCAGAGAACGCCTGCTTCGGCGGAACACGTTTCGGTGCAGGCACCCGGCTCGCGGCACAGGCCGCAATCTCGGCTCACCGGCGCGCTGGTGAGCCGAAGGTGTGGCGACAGCCACGCGGCGGGCCCGAGAAAGTGTGCTTCCACAGAACACGTTTCGGTGCAGGCACCCGGCTCATTGCCTGAGTGCCGCAGGCACGGCATGTCTTAGCCCCGGATGCGAGTCCGGGGAGCGCCGACTCCCTCAAACACTATTCCCCAGCGGCGTCTCGCAAGTAGGCCATCATTTCGAAAATTTCGTCCTTGCTGTACTGATTCAGCAACGCCTTGGGCATTAACGACACGGTCGATGGCACCATCAAATCGATGTCATCTTGCAGAATCTCGATCGGCTTGGGGTCCTCGGCCGACTGCAGCAATTCGATCGAATGCTCGTCCTCCTTAATTTTGATCCCCGTGAACGTGACCCCGTCAAAGGTCAGCACCTTGTGCATCTTGTACTTCGAATCAATCTTCGCACTGGGCTCCAAAATCTCGCGTAATACCGCCACCGCGTCGCCTTGATGTCGCGTGAAGACTTCATCGAGCGACGGACCGATTTTGCCGCCCTCGGCGTTCATTTGGTGGCAGCTTTGGCAGGACGCTTCCACAAAAAGCTTTTTACCAATCTCCACGCTCCGTGCCTGCATTCCGTTCTCCAGTTCCGTTGCCAAGTCATCGACCTGCCAGTCCGCAACAAAGGTGCGATTGGAACCCAGCGGATTGGACGGCGGCGTTGGATTGCGTTGGAAAGCGTCCAGGTCTTCGACGACCACCATCACTCCGTACATGCGATACCAGTGCTGGGGAAACGTACAAACATACGGATACTCGCCTGGCTGGGTCGGTGCGTCGAAGGTGATTCTTGCGGTCCCGTCGGCACCAACCATCGGCGTCGCCACCAGTACATCATCGGACTCTGGCACGTAGGGCAAACCACCGTCGATGCCGGTCGGACCGGCGGCCAACCCCTCGGTGGCCAAATCCCGCAGCGTCCCCGGGCGACCGACGACCAAATTGTGCGGCATCACGTCGTGGTTGACCAAAACAATTTGCACCGGTCGGCCCGCTTCGACGGCAAAGTATTCGGTGTCGTAACGCATTTCCTCTTCGACGGTGGCAATGCGAACCATCCGCACCCACACGTTTCGCATCCGGGCTCGAAACGCTTTGGATTGGTCCGCCGGCAGCCGGCCGATCAAACGCTCGGCCAACTGCATCGACTTCAAAAACGAATCCCGGGTCCGGTCTTTTTTCTTCGTCCGCTCCGCCGCCGAGACGATTCGCTGGACAACCGGCCCCGCCCGCTCGGCGGACACGTCACTTAAGTCGCGGCGCAGCATCGCGTCGGTCGCCGCCTGCCTGACCGCGGGCTTGTCGCGAAGCAATTTCGCGAGCATTTCGAAACGCTCGGGGGCGGCTACCGGTATCACGCCATAAGCTTCGGCGGCCAAGGCTCGCAGCTCCTCGTTGGTTGGGTTCGCGGCGGCTTGCCGCACCAGCGGAACCAGCGCTTCCCATGTCGATGACTGGGTCATTGCCGCATCAGCGGCCATGGCCGGCGGGATCGCGGCGACGATATCTGCGAGGCGAGCCGCTTTCAGGGATTCAACGGGACCATCGCCAATCGCATCGGGTACCTTGTTCATCACCAGCAGCGTGGCCATGGCGGCCCGCCGGACGTGGGCATTTCGCTCATTCGCTGCCGCCACCAAGCTCGCGTGCCCCTGGTCAAGCACAGCGGGCGAAGTGTCCAGCAACAAACGCGTCAGCGAATCGATGGCGTCATCGGCCTGGGGATTCAATCGTCCAAGTGCCTCCAACAAGACACGGACCCGATCTGTACCGCTCAGCCGCACCAACGCGTCGACGGCTTCACGACGCGGGTCCGGCGGCACGTTGACGCGGCTCAGGATCTCGCGATACAGCGGCACGAACTTGGCATCCGAAGCATTTCGCGTGGCCATCAACAAACGTTCGTCAGACAACCGTTGCAACTGAAACCGCACCACGGATTCGGGACGATCCAGAAACAATTGCGGCGGCGTCTGGCGGGTTCGCGGAGTCCCGAACTTACCCCAGATGTGTTCCTGGCCGTTCGCCAACGAACACGACGCGATGATCAGCGAAAACGAGACGGCCAAGCGTCTAGCCATGGTTTGCACCGGAGAAAACAAGTTCATTGAAGATGGTTTAAAAGTCGAATTGGCGAGCGATCTTTTCATTGTGCGGCCACCTGTTCCAAACGTCGAAGCGTTTCTTCAAGCGTGTACAAAATCATCGGGTCGGTGTCCCGTTCCAACACCCGCAGGGCGAGCGACTGACTGTCGGAAGATTGCGTGAAGCTGAGAGCCCGAACGGCCTCCAAGCGGACTCGAGGATGATCGTCTTGAATCCGCGGCGCCAGCAGTGCCAGCGGATCAGCGATCGAATCCATCCAATCGGTCATCACTTGCAGGGCCCCGCAACGGACGCGGTGATCGCGATGCCGCAACAGCGACTCCAAGCGTTCCAGGTCGACCACATGATGCGCCTGGCACAACCACAACAATTCCAATTCGTGGTGCGAACGACGCGGATCATCATCGGCAAACGTCTGTTCCCACACTTGGGCGGCCCGCATGACATCGTCGGTGGGCCGCGAGGCCAATTCCCGGCGAACACGATAAACCAGACGCGTGTCGGTTTCGCCCAACAACGCGACCAGATCATCCACCGGAAGCCGCGTCAATTTTCGAACCGGCACCAGCGGCCGAGTCTTGTGTCGAATTCGCCAAATCCGACCGTGGCTTTTGTCGCGGCTGGGATCCCGCAAGTTGTGTTGCAGGTGCCCAATCAAGGCGTTGTGCCAATCGACGATGTACAGTGATCCGTCGGGATGAAATTCCACGTCGACGGGCCGGAAATTGCCATCGCGTCCGGAGACCAGCGCGTCGACTTCGGTGCCGGAAAAACCTGACCCGTCCTCGCGGACCTGGTGATTCAGGACCGAGCGATCGCCGATCACGTTGGTCAGCAAAAAATTACCGCGCATCTCCGGTGGAAAGTGGTCCCCGGAAACCATGGTCGCGCCGGCGGAAGGCCGAGTGCGTTTGGGATAAAACGTCGGCAATCGAAATTGCGAATCACCGCCACCAATCTTAGCGACCCGTCGATGCTGGCTGCCACCGGGATGCTTCAATGGGTAATCGATTCGGCCGCTGATCGGTGATGCCCAATACGAAAAACCAGGCGATGCATCGGCGATAAAGCTTTGCCCCCAATCATCAAAAACATGACCCCAAGGATTGGCAAATGCGAAATTGACAAACACGTCCACCGATTCGGTTTTGGGGTGATACGACCACACGCCCCCCTCGCCCAAACGCCGCAGCCCATAGGGTGTTTCCACCTGGCTGAATTTGAACGTGCCCTCCTGAAAGTGCAGCCGCCCACCCGGACTCCATTCGAACGCGGCTATGCCATGGTGCGAATCAGCGGTATCGAATCCAAACAGTTTTCTCGTCCGCTGGTCGGCAACGCCATCACCATCGGTATCCCGCACAAACAGGATGTCCGGCTGTTCGGCGATGTACATGCCGCCGTGGCCGATTTCAAAACCCGTCGGCTGATGCAAACCGTCGGCAAATACGACACAGCGATCGGTCGTGCCATCGTTGTCATCATCTTCCAGCAACAGGATCTTGTCATCCAGCTTGGTCTTGGGCTTCCAGTGCGGATACGACGGCATGGTGGCGACAAACAATCGCCCGTCGTTGTCGAAGCACAGGGCAACGGGATTGGCAAGTTCGGGAAACTGTTCCTCCGATGCAACGAGCTGAATTTCAAAGTCCTTGTGAACGTCGAACATCTTTTGTTGTTCGAACGCCGGCAAATAATCCAGCGATCCCAGCTTGCCCGCCTTGGCTTGCCGGTCGTCGGGTCCGCCAACGTTTGTCTTGACGTCGAAAAACGGCAAGGTTTTGGAATCATCAATCGGCCCGCTTACATTTTCGCCCGCGGCCAGTTGCCAAATCCGAGCGTCTCGATTGGCCGTCATCTGGTCCAGGATCGCCCGTTCGCGTTCCATCACGTCACGATTGTTGTACGTCCCATCGCTTCCGGCCCGACCCCGCGTACCATAAATCGAATAACCATTGACGGCGCGGTAGCGGTGCCACCAGTGAAAGTTCTTGTCGTCCACGGCCGCGACAACCTTCGTGTCGATCTTGGGAGCGGCCTGACCCACAAGTGCCTGGAAGAATACGGGAGCGAATTGCTCGTAACCCTCGTCGCTCAGGTGACACCCGTTAAGCGTCATTCGTGTGTCCTGTTTTTCGAACCACTCCAAGCTCGGGTGAAACAGGTCGATGAACAACGCATCGCTGGATTCGGCGGCCGCTTTCATCGCGGCGGTAAACGCTTCCAGCCGAGCGTTGGCTTGCCGCGCCGGCGGCAGATGCGGATCACCGGTGTCCTCCATCGCGATCGGTGATACCAAACCCACACGCGTGGGCATCGCACCATACGTCGTTTCGCGAGTTTCGCGGACCAACTTTTCCAGCTGCAAGCGAAATCGATCGGCAGCATCCACACCGTCGAAGGATTCATTAAATCCGAAAAAGTACAACACCATGGTGGCCTGGCTGTGCCGCAGGTGTTCATCGGGATCGCCAAAGTTCTCGCTGCGAATTCGCTCGTACACTTCATCGCCCGGAAACGCCAGATTCCGAATCACCAGTTGCTTGTCGGCGAATGCCTGATGCAGCAGCGCTTCAAATTCATTGGAATGCTGCAAACGTTCGGCCAGTGCGTTGCCGACCAGGCAAATGTGTTCGCCGGGACGAAACAAATCGTCCGCACGAGATTGCGAATCGGCGGGCTCGGCGGCCAGCAGGGAACCGTTCAATACAGACGCGTTCAAAAACGACGACGCCAGAGAAAACACGCCGAGGAAGAACACGCCCAGAAGACTCGTTATTGCCGGGGCGATGCGCGGGAGGGGATGACGTGGCGAGATGCGGTGGAGTGTTGGGATCACGGTGTGCGATGGAAAGAGGTTTAGAAGAGATTGGTGCTTCAAAAATGGATATGGGCAATCGCTGCAATCTAAATTCTAGCCGGACGAACGGAGCCCAGGCGGACGTCGCGGCGGCTTGGTGGTCGCGATTGCACCATTGGCGGTTATCATACTACGTTCTCCGCACGTATACCCGCCCACCGTTTGGCCATGCCGCCCGCGCGGCTCTCACCCGACCAATCACTCACATTCGTGACGCAATGAAGCCGATACTTCGATCTTTGCAATACATCCGCTCGCTTCCGACGGCCGTAACGTTGGCGCTACTTATCGGTACCGGCTCGCTGGCCGGCGGCCATTTCGCCAGCGCCGCCGACGTCGATTTGGCACCCGCCGAAGTCGATTCGGCGCCCACGGCGATGTTGGAATTGGAAAAGGGTCAACGCTTGGGGCTGATTGGCAATTCAACGGCCGCCAACATGGGTCGCTTTGGGCAATTCGAAGCCCTGATGCATTCACGGATGCCGGAGAAGCAAGTTCGGTTCCGCAACTTTGGCTGGCCCGCCGATGCGGTTTCCATTCGCCAGCGGCCCGGCAACTACACCAAAATTGATGACCCTTTTTTGGTTTTTGGTCCGAATCTATTGATCTCGTTTTTCGGCATGAACGAATCGTACGACGGAACCGAACCGGCGACGATCGAGAAGTTCATCCGCGACTATCAAGCGATGATCCAATCGGTCAGCAAGTCCATCGGCGGCCGGGATGCCGTCCGTTGGGTCCTGGTGTCACCCATCGCGTTCGAACCCACCGGCGATCCCATCGAACCGGACGGCGTGGAAGAAAATCGTCGCCTGGCGGTTTACCGCGATGCCGTCAAACGGGTCGCTGAACTAGAACAGGTTCCGTTTGTCGATTTGTTTTCGGAAACCTACCAGGCCTTTACCAAGCAACCCGGCGCCCAATTCACCACCAACGGCATCCACGTCAACAAAGAGGGCGATGAACTGGTCGGCAATCTGCTCGATCACGCCCTGTTTGGGCCGCGACCGGACGTTGCACCCGAGGTGCTCCACCGCCTGCGCGAGGTGGTGGTGGACAAGTCGTGGCTGCACCGTCAGGACTACCGCATGCTCAATGGATGGTATGTCTACGGCGGTCGCCGCACCTGGGACACCGAAACGTTTCCCGGCGAGTATCAGAAGATTCGCGAAATGGTCGCCGTGCGGGATCGGTACCTGTGGGACCTTGCCGCCGGCATGCCGGTTCCCGCCGAGCCCGATGATTCGTCCACCCGCGAGGTCTTTATCCCCGAGACGATGTTCGGCAGCCGCGACGACAACTTTCGCAAAATGCGGGAGCCCAAAACGCTCGAATATCCGACGCCGGAAGAATCGATCAAGCAAATGACGCTGCCGGAGGGCTTTGAGGTGCAATGCTTTGCATCAGAGAAGGATTTTCCCGAACTCGCCAACCCCACCCAGATCGCCTTCGACAACAAGAATCGTTTGTGGGTCTCGTGCATGGTCAACTACCCCCAGTGGTTGCCCGGAAAAAGCCGGCCGGATGATCGCTTGTTGATCTTTGAAGACACCGACGGCGATGGTGTCGCGGACAAATGCAAGACCTTTTACGACAAACTGATTTGCCCAACCGGCTTCGAGTTCTACAAGGACGGCGTCGTGGTTGTCGACGAACCCAGCATCTTGTTCCTGCGGGATACCGATGGGGATGACGTCGCCGACGAAGTGACGCAGTTGGTCGACGGGATCGGCACCGACGACACGCACCACGCGATGGGTGCGTGGGAGTATTCGCCCGGTGGTTTGTTGCACATGCTCGAAGGCATCGCGATGTCGACGACTCTGGAGACGCCCTGGGGGCCCAAGCGACACGCGGGCGCATCGGGGGCTTACGTCTGGGATTTGGAGAGTCGCAAAATGCGCCATTTCCGAACGCCCGGTCAAGCCAACCCATGGTGCTTCACGTTCGATGGTCGTGGCAACGGCGTTGTTGGTGACGGTACCAATGCCAACCAACATTGGTCGAATTTGTTTTCGGGCGCCGAGGTCAAGACGCGTTCCAGCATTGACGCGATCTTTAACAACGAAGGCATTCGGCCGGCCGCCGGCAACGAATTTTTGACGACACGGCAATTCCCGGTCGACTACCACGACCGATTGACCTACGCGTGCGTCATCAACTTGCACGGCATGCCGACGTTCCGTGTTCAAGACATCGATGGCCAAAGCGGCCTGGGCGGCAAACGCCTGGACAACTTGATCGAATCGACCGACATGTTCTTCCGACCGGTCGATCCCAAGATCGGCCCCGACGGCACGCTCTGGTTCGGTGATTGGTGCAACGCCTTGATCGGCCACATGCAGTATTCACAACGTGACCCGAATCGCGACCACAAACACGGTCGCATCTACCGACTGGTCTACAAGGACTTGCCTCTGGTGCAAAACCCAGTTCCGGCCGAACTGTCGGTGGAAGAACTTTTGGATCAACTGACCGTCTTTGAAGCGCGGACGCGTTATCGCATCCGCCGCGAATTGCGGCGTCGCGGTCGCGACGCGGTCTTGCCCGCGACTGCCGCGTGGGCGGCCGCCAGCGACGATCCCGACGTGTGGCGGGAAGCCCTGTGGGTTCAAGAACACTTTCATTCGATTGACCCCGGCTTGGTCAAACGAGTCCTCGCCGATGCGCCCCGCGATCATCGCGCCGCCGCCATTCACAGCGTGGGAAACCAATCCGACTACTTGGAAAATCCCGTCGGTTTGCTTGCCATCGCGGCAACCGACAACGATCCGCGTGTCCGGCTGGAAGTCGTTCGTGCGGCCAGCTTTATCCCGACATTTGATTCATTCAAAACGGTGATGTCGGTCACCGATTTGCCACGCGATACCTGGATCGACTACGTGCTCCGGCACACCATCATGGCACTCGAACCGGTTTGGAAAACAAAGGATCTGGGCGAATTGATGGCAGCCCTGTCGCCCTCGCAACAGGAATACCTGCAGTCCTTCCGCGGGTCGCTTGGGCCGGGCGCACAAGTTTACGCACCGCTGAAGGTGTTGACGAATGTCGATGCCGGCGAGCCCGAAAAGCAGTTGGCTCTGCAAAAGGTCGTCGCCGCGGCCAAGGGGGATCGCGGCAAGGGCAAAGCCGTCTTCAAACGAGTTTGTGCGTCCTGTCACCAACACGGTGACCTGGGCAAAAAATTCGGTCCCCAGCTGACCGGTTTGGGCGACCGAATGACCAAAGCCGAAATCGTCGCCAGCATCGTGTGGCCCAACGAAAGCATCAGCAAGGGCTACGAGACCGAAGCGATCATGGACATAGACGGCGTTTCCACCAGCGGGTTTATCTTGGCCGAGGACGACGAATCGGTCACGCTAGGAATCGCGGACGGCAAGGAAAAACGGATCCTCAAAGACGACATCGATCTCCGCAAACCGATGAAGGCCAGCAGTATGCCGGAAGGTTTGACCGAGACCATCGCGCCCTCGGAGTTCGTTGATCTGATCGCGTTTTTGATGGACGACTGGGTCGCGACCAATCCCAACCTGGACTACAAGCTGCAATCACACGACGGTTGGCCCGAAGTGTCGCGGCAATCCCACGTCTTGCTGGGCAAGGATTATCCGGCCCAATACAACGCCGAGGCCGAGCATTTGCTGAGCCACGAAGGCGTGCGAAAGGTCAGTTTCGCGATCCATTCGGCCAACCGAGATTCGACCGACCACGACTTGATCATTCGGATGAACGATCCCACCGAGGTTCGTTTCGTCAAAATCTTCAATCGCCGCGACGCCACGTTTCACCATCGTGCCAAAGGTTTGACGATGTGGATCAGCGATGACGCCAAGCGGTGGAAGCAGGTTTGGAGCAGTGACGAAGCGTATCCGGATTGGAGTTTTACATTGCCCGAGGGGACTCAATTTCGTTACGCAAAATTTGGTCTCCGTCGCCCCGGCATTCTGCATTTGGACCGCATCACGATGTACGGCAACGTGCTGGAAACGCCATAAACCGCGAAACGACGTTAGCCGAAGGTGTGGCGACAGCCACGCGTCGGGCCTGTTGACGTTTGCTTCCGCGGAAGACGTTTCGGTGCAATCGGCTGTACCGGTGAGCCGAAGGTGTGGCGACAGCCACGCGTCGGGCCCGAGTACGTTTGCTTCCGCGGAACACGTCTCGGTGCAAGTACCCGGCTAGTCGTCTGAGCGCCGAAGGCACGGCAGGTTGTCGCCCCGGACGTGAGTCCGGGGACCGCCGGCCGACCTGTCGATCAGTGAGCGGCGAGGCGCTAGCCGCCGGTGCCCCGTAAGCGGAACACGGCACCCCGCAGCCCGTTTCTGTCGTCGCTCCGCGACTTGAGATTCGCTGTGACTCAAGACCCCGGACTTACGTCCGGGGATAAACCCTGCCATCGCTTCGCGATTGGGATGCAGCAAAGATGCACGTACCCGGCTCGTCGCTTAGGCTCCAATCTCGGCTCACCCAAAACCGGCACGCAAACCTGGCTTACGGACCAATGAGTGTCTGTGACGCGTCGCTGCGCACATAAATCGATTGAGACACCAAAATCTTCCGACCCGATCTTTCGACATGCATCCGCGAAACCATGCGGTCGGGCGTCTCCTTTTTCAAACTCGTTTGAATCGCATACTTTCGTGCATTGGGCGACTTGGTGAATCCGTCAAGCGTCAACAAATCGCCGTTCCAGCGGCCGGATGATTCGACAATGGTTCCCGCACTATCCACCCAGGTCATTTTCCAGGTGCCACCGGTGGCGTCGTAATACGTGATCCCCTGAGCCGTGGATCCGTCGATCGCCTGCCAATCCTCGCGAATCATCTTCTCGGAACGTTCCAATGAAAATTCCGAGTGCCCCAGGGGCTTGCCGTCGACGCTGACCACATCCCAATGCCCCACGATGAAATCCATTTGTCGGCGGTTGGAAGAATGGTCGACCCTTTCGGACTTGCGAGCTTCCACCATCGTCTCCTTCTTGGAAACACCCTCGCCGGTGACCGGTGACGTCAGACCGATCGAAAGATCACGGCTCCCCAACGCCGGAATGACGATGACGGCCAGCATCGCCGCGATCCACATCGACGACTTGCGAAGGCCCAAACCGAAGTTTTCCGACAGAATCCACTCCATACGTTGACGCGTCACGTCGGCGGTGCCGATCGCCAACGCAAAGGTGGCCGAACGTGTGGTCCCGCGATGCGAAAGGACCGCCAACAAACCCCGGGCGTAATCGATCGGCTTGAGCCCAAAGGTGCGGACCGTGTCATCATCACAGCACAATTCGCAAAGCTGCCCGACACGTCGACTGGCCAGCCACACGAAGGGATGGAACCAAAACACCGTCAAGGCGAGTAGCTGCA
>JBCCRW010000082.1:0-16802 GCA_039201055.1 Planctomycetota bacterium
TCTTCGGTGGTGTTCCGCCTGGTTGGCGATGTATCGCTTGACTTGTTCGACATTGGACTCGCTGACGGAGAATGCATGGACATGATCCTCGACGCCATTGATGAGTATTGCAGGCGAATCGACGTTGTCGCGAAGAATGGTGGCCATATACGGGTACAGCCTTTCACGCACACCAGCATCTTCCAGAAACGGTTTTCGTTGTTTGGTCGAAAACACGATGTGTAGGTAGACCCTGGATAATGATTGCGGCATGGTCGCGTGTCGTTTGGGGCCGCCCACTTTGGGGCTTGCGGATGGCGGTTGGGTTCGGCTCCCAGGGCGTTGCCCTGGGCTGGCTTGGGGCCGCCCCGTTGGGGCTGGTGGATGGCGGTTGGGTTTGATTCCCAGGTCATGTTCCGTGTTCTGGCGAACGACGGCTACGCCCAATCTCATCACTTAGCAAAGAATGTGTCTGGTCGCCGCGGTCGCCGATCGCTTACTTACGCCAAGGGTTGTTTCCTTTGCCAAGTAGCGTGAGTGTATGTCTCAAATTTCCCAGGCCAGTGCTTCGAGTTTCACGGCCAATGAAGCGGCCGGCCAAGTCGGCAGCAGTACCGACGGCTACAACGAATTGGACATCGATTCGTTTCTGCAATTGCTGATTAGTGAATTGCAGAATCAAGACCCACTCAATCCGATGGAAAACTCGGAGATGGTCGCCCAGATCGGCCAGATTCGTGAGATCGGCGCCACCGACGCCCTGACCAAAACCCTAACAAATTTATCAGACAGCCAAGAATTGGTCACCGCCAGCGGATTGATCGGCAAAGAGGTGGATGGCATCAACGATTCGGGTTCCAGCGTGCGCGGTGTGGTCGACCGCATCACCGTCGACACCGATTCGGAAAACAGTACGCGAACGATCAAAGTTCACGTGGGCGCGACGACGATGAACTTAAGGAATATTCGCGAGGTTACGTCTGGGTAATTTCTAAGGACTACGGAGACGATCGATGGGTTTAACGTCAGCGCTCACCACCGCACTTACCGGATTGAACGCCGCCGAAACCCAGATCGATGTGATCGGGAACAACTTGGCCAATAGCCAGACGGTCGGCTTCAAGTCGTCCGATGTGGTTTTTGCGTCGCAGTTTTTGCAGACGCTGTCGATTGGATCCGAACCCGACGCAAACAACGGCGGCAACAATCCGCGCCAGATCGGGCTGGGGGTGCAGGTCGCTGAAATCGCCGCCAACCACAACCAGGGCACGATCGAAATCAGCAGCAGCCAATCGGACTTGGCGATCCAGGGCGACGGTTTCTTCATCGTCGAAGGTAGCGAAGGCGAGCGGCTGTACACTCGCAATGGCATCTTCCGTCTGAACAGTGAATCGGAACTGGTCAATTCAACCGGCCAACGTTTATTGGGCTACGGGACCGACGAACAATTCCGGATCCAGGAAAGCACGCTGGTCCCGCTGAACGTTCCTCTGGGCGCCAAGACGGTTGCCAAGGCTACGCAAAACGTCACCTTTGAAGGGTCGTTGACACCCGAAGGGGATTTGGCAAACACATCCGAGGTGATCCAGTCGCTGCGTTTGGGCGATGGCAGCGTCCCGCAGCCCGATGCCTCCCAGGTCTTGCTGGGCACGGCACCCTCGATCGAGGCCAACAACTTGACGGTCGACACCTCGGGCGTCGGCACGTTGGCCGCGGCGACCTATCAATACCGTTTCGCGTTTGTCGATTCAGCGGGCAATGAATCCCGAGTCAGCAATCCGGTCACGGCCACCGTCGGGACCGCCGGCAACGTTTCCATTTCCGACCTGCCGCCCAATCCCGACGGCAATTATCCCAACGTCAACGTGTATCGGACGGGCCCGAACGGAAGCGAATTTTTTCTGCTCGGTAGCGCCGCCGCCGGCGGCACATTCACCGACGACGGGTCAGCCACCTTGTCGACGACACCGCTGGACGACAGCACGCTGACGGGCAACTACACCTACATGGTGACGTATTACAAGAACGGCGAACCGGAAAGTCGGCCCTCGGTTTTGATCGGCCCACAAAACATCACAGCCGGTCGAATCAGCCTTTCGAATTTCCCGCCACCGCCGACGCCCCCGACCTCCGGTGCGTTTCCCGCCTACGATGAAATTCGCATCTATCGAAACCTCGCGGGCGACCAAAACAACTTTTATCTGGTCGATACCGTTGCGCCGGATTCGGTTTACACCGACAGCAAATCCGACGCCGAAATCGCGGACTTGACCAATCCCGATAACCAGTTGATCGATCTGACGGGCCCGACCATCAACAGCGGCAGTTTGTTGACCGATGTGCTCCGACGCGACGGCCTGACTTATCAAAACATGTTCCGCATCGGCACGCTCAGCTATGAAGGTCGCAAGGGCGGCCGCGCTTTGGGCGAAAAACAATTCGAAATCACCGCATCGTCCACCATTCAAGACTTCATTGATTTCATCAACGTGTCGTCGGGCATCCAAGCGGTCGACCAAGGTGCGACAAACCCTATTTTGACCTCCGTCAATACGATCGCCGGCGAATCGGGCGACCTGTTCCCCGGCGGCACAATCAATAACGGTGCGCTACGCTTTGTCAGCAACACGGGCGAAGTCAATGCGCTTGATATTGATTTATCGGCGTTTCAGATTCGCGATGAAAACGGCGATATCTTTAACCCCAACTTCAACTTTGAAACCGTTCAAGAGGCCAAGGGCCAGGGCGCCGCGACGGACTTCCTGGTTTACGATTCCCTCGGCGTTCCCGTCAACGTGCGGGTCACCACCACCTTGGAAAGCCGCACGGACGAAGAAACCGTTTATCGTTGGTATGCCGACAGCACGGAAAACCAACCTTTGCTGGGATCGGATATCGCCGTCGGTACCGGACTGATTCGCTTTGACGGCAACGGGGCGTTCATCAATTCGACCAACGATCAAATTGCGGTTGAGCGAAACGGCTTTCCAAGTGTTTCGCCGTTGCAGATCACTTTGGATTTTGAACAGGTTTCCGGGCTGGCGACCCAGGACGCGACCATCGCGGCGACCCGGCAGGATGGTAGCGAACCGGGGGTTTTGAACAGTTTCACTTTCGGCGAGGACGGTACGCTCCGCGGCGTGTTTTCAAACGGTGTGACCCGTGACCTCGGACAATTACAACTGGCCCGCTTTGCCAACCCGGTGGGTTTGGAGGCGCGGGGATTGAACATGTATGCCAAGGGTGTCAACACGGGACTACCGGTACAAGGTTCACCGGGCGAAAACGGCATCGGATCGGTGATCGGTGGTGCTCTGGAACTTTCCAACACCGACATCGGCGGCGACTTGGTGGAATTGGTTTTGGCCAGCACTCAGTACCGCGGAAACAGTCGAGTGATTACGACCAGTCAGCAACTTTTGGACGAACTGCTGAACTTGCGTCGGTAAATTTTTCGTCTGGAAACAAGGATTTTTGCTGTGGAAAGCTAGCATTTAGGCCCCTCCCGACCTACTCTTTCGGGCCAGTGGCCGTACGGTTTGCGCAATCGTCAAATTCGGCCACTTTGACATCCGTGCCACCAGCGGGTGGCCAGCCGCGATCGGGGATTGCCCACATGAGATTTTTGACAGCTTGCTTATTGGCGGTCGTGATGACCGCAGCCGCCCAGGGACAACGGATTTTGTTGGTTGGGAAAGAGGTCCGCATTCGGGGGACCGCCAACGCGGATCGCGTCTTTTGCGAAAACTTTGGTGGCGACCTGGTCGTGGTCATCGAAAACGACACCGACTTTGTCTTTGACGTTTTTTTGCAGTCCGAGGTACGAAACATTGATTGCGAGCTTCGCGCCGGCGACGACGACTTCGACGGTTCGCGCTGCATCGTCCCCGCGAATGTCTTTGGCGGCCCAGGGGACGACATCCTGGTAGGAACACGTCGCCGCGACCGCATTTTGGGTGCGGGTGGGGACGACATCATCTTTGGCAACACAGGCGCCGATGGGATCTCCGGTGGAGCCGGCCGCGACTTTATCAACGGCGGACCTCACCCCGACTATGTCAGCGGTGGCAATGACCGCGATATCGTCATCGGCGGCAGTGGCATTGATCAGGTCATTGGCGGTGCCGGCCAGGATCTGCTAATTGGCGGCGACTTTGATGAAGGCGAAGGGAATGTCGGTCTGGCGTCGGCGATTTGGTTCTCCGGACCCGACGATGATTTTGAAGCACGTGTTGTCGCGATTTTTGAAACCGGATTCAGCTTTTTCGCGGATGCCGCCAACGACTTCATGCTCGGTGGCGATGAAGCCGATTTGTTTGTCACCGACGCCGACACGGTAATCATCGATGGTGTCGGTTGGCCCAGCGGCAACAGTCCGCCCGAACAGGGTGATCGCGTTGACGCCGTTTTCGACGTCGCCGAGTAGCTCGGCCTCTCCGAATCGAAACAAAGTAGCTCGCCTCTCCGAGGCGAATGCCAAAGTAGCTCTGCCTCTCCGGGGCGAATGCCAAAGTAGCTCTGCCTCTCCGAGGCGAAACGGCACACGCTTGAGTACCGACGGCACGGGATGTTGTAGCCCCGGACTCGAGTCCGGGGACCGCCCGACTCTTTCTCGTTCCAGGGTTCTGCCCAGGAATGCAATGTCTTCGAGGCTCTGCCTCGCCGCTCATTGAACGACAGGCCGGTCAGCCATCGAAAGCAGTCCATACGATTCCGTCATGCCCAGCGGGCAGCACAAAAACCGGTATCGATTCGACTATTCGCACGAGTCACTTCAATCTCAACATCGTCGTGTCTCCGGGCTGGCTGTTCCAACCAGCGCTT
Organism: Planctomycetota bacterium; assembly: GCA_039201055.1. Lineage (GTDB taxonomy): Bacteria > Planctomycetota > Planctomycetia > Pirellulales > Pirellulaceae > Rubripirellula. Next base: position 4,804 of record JBCCRW010000082.1, read on the forward strand.
GCCCAAGCGATAAACCGCCGTCATTGGGTGGGACCATTCGATGACGATGCACACAAAAACCGTCGGCCTCAAGCCGCTCCGTCATCCACCGCGTCAACAACGCGTTTTGAAAGACGCCGCCGGTCAGCAGCACGCGATCAAACTTGAATTGATCGCGCAAGCACATCGCCGCCGATGCGACCGAGGACACCAGATCTTGATGAAACCGAGCCGCGGCAATCGACGGATGATCCGTTTCCCGAAGTGTCCCGATCACACGTCGCAAGATTTCAGCCGTGTCGATTGTTCCTGAAGAAGACCGCAAAGATTCCGGCGACACGGTACCGGTCACCGACGAAGCGGCGACTTCCAATTCCATCGCGGCTTGCCCCTCGTAATCGACCTGTTGCCGCAAACCGATGATGGAGGCCGCCGCGTCAAACAAACGCCCCGCACTACTGGTCATCACACAGTTGATCCGCCGCTGAATCTGACGGCTAAGCAAACGCAATTGGGACTTTGAAAACGCGCGTTCGCACGACAGACCCGTCGTTGAAATGCCAAATTGAGACAGAGCCGCGATTGCCGATCTTGCGGGACTTCGAATGCACGCGTCTCCACCGGGCAACGGCCATGCCGTCAATCCACCGATTCGTTGCACACCAGCCACGTTGCCCCACAAAAGTTCGCCACCCCAGATTGTGCCGTCGGTTCCATAACCGGTTCCGTCGAAACAAACGCCAAGAACATTTTCGGCCGGGTCGATGCCACTTTCGGCCACCAACGAAGCCACATGAGCGTGATGATGCTGCACCCGCATCAACGGGATCTGATGTTGATCGGCATACCGCTGCGCCCAATCGGCCGACAAGTATCCGGGATGCAAATCGGCCACAATCAGGTCGGGGCGAACCTGATGCAGTCGGCACAAATGTGTGGCCACACGCTGCAGATGATCGAGCGTTTCCGGATTCCCGACGTCGCCGATGTGTTGACTGACAATGGCGCAGTTTTGATGCAACAAACACAATGTCGATTTCAATTCGCCACCGACCGCCAACACGGTTCTTGAATGTTGGCTGTCTGATATTGGCACCCTTTGAATCGGCATCGGTGCAAAACCACGCGACCGCCGGATCGGCATCAGATGACGCACGGGACGGGCCGACGCATGCTTGGATTTCGGAGCCGCTCCTGGGTCCACGACACGAACAACGCTGTCATCGACAACCGTTTCGATGCCGCGATCATGCATCAACAGGGCATCGGCCAGACGACCGAGTTTTTCCCTTGCCACATCGTTTTCGATGGCGATCGGTTCATCGGCCACATTGCCGGACGTCATCACCCACACGTCACCCGGCCCAACCAACAAAGCATGCAGCGGCGAATACGTCAGCATCAAACCCAAACGGTCATTGCCGATCTCCAGACCGCCGGTATTTTCAACCAGCACGATCGGTCGCTGAACACTTTGCAACAAAATGGCTTCGTCGTCGGTGATCCTTGCGAGTGAACGTGCCGTGTCCAGGTCCGCGACCATGGCGGCAAGCGGCTTGTTGCCACGCCGTTTGCGAAGACGCAGTTCCGCAATCGCCCGTGGGTTCTTTGCATCGCAGGCCAGATGAAAACCGCCAATTCCTTTGATGGCCACGATCCGGCCAGCGGCAATCAAACGCCCGGTTTCACGCACCGCGTCGTCGCTTCGCGACAAGGTCGTTCCATCGGCATCTTCCAGCCACACCCGTGGACCACATCGGGCACAGGCGTTGGGCTGTGCATGAAAGCGTCGATCGCCGGGATCGTCATATTCGCGGCGACATTCATCGCACATGGCAAACGCCGCCATCGTGGTTGCGGGGCGGTCGTAGGGCAATGACCGGATGATGGAATATCGTGGTCCACAATTCGTGCAATTGATGAACGGATATCGATACCGCCGGTTCGATGGATCGTGAAGCTCACGCTCGCAATCGCTGCACATCGCCAAGTCCGGCGAAACGACGACGCTGGCCCGGCTGCCCGCCCGGCTTTCGATGATCTGGAAGCGGTTTCCCGACTCCGGTGCAACGTCGCGCTCGGGATCAACCAAATGCCATTCCGATCCGGCGATGTGAGAAATTGCCGGCGCTTCGGTGATCAAACGCGAATAAAATTCGCCCAGTCGCGATTCATCCCCTTCGGCTTCGATCAGTACCCCGTCGGCATCATTGAGCACCCAACCAGCCAAGTCCAGTTCACGGGCCAATCGCCAGACAAAGGGCCGAAATCCAACGCCCTGGACCATGCCCCGAACCCGAATTCGCCACCGCTGAATCAATTTATCTTCGCAAGTGCCGATCGGCAAAGTCGATGTAGCGCGACCAGTCGTATGGCGTGACATCGTGTTTGCCGGTTCGCAAGTGATATCCGATGGTGCCGTCCAGCAGCGGAGTTTCAGGTGCCGGCATCGTACGTGGTGGGGCCAGACCGCCCATTCCATTGTTTCCAAGCAAGCGATAAACGGGATCGGCATGCACGCAGGCGAGAAATTCGCCGCGAGGGTCAGCCCAGCGATCCTTCGTGGCACTGGCGACATAGACCGGGCGAGGTGCGATTAACGCAATCAATTGATGCTGGTCGACCGGGCAAGCGGATTCATTTCCGTTGTACTCGTTGAACTTGTCATTGAACCAATGGGGAAACGATTGATTGATTCTTGCGATGGTTTCCCCAAAGGCTCGCCGGGAAAGCGCCGCGCCTCCGCATCCGGAATTGTTGCTGATGACCATCGCAAATCTCGAATCGTTCGCGCCCGCCCACAAAGCAGCTTTGCCAAGCCGAGAATGGCCCACCACGGCAATCCGATCCGCATCGACAAGCCGGTCGCGTTCCAGGTAGTCCATGACGCGGCTGAGTCCGTAGGCCCACGCCGTAATGCTTCCGCCACGACGCTCCGGTGCAATTCGCTGTTGATGTTCGGCGAGTTGTCGGTGGATACCATTTTTGAATCCATCGTCGAAATCCGGATCAATGTCGCCATAATACAGTGTTACCAGTCCATAGCCTCGCTGCAGGATCTGTCGCAAATCCCAGCGTTTGGCGGCCGTTCCACGCCCCGCTTCGGTGGCCCGGTTGCCATCGGTTGTGCCGTTCTTTTTCGGTCGCATCCAAGCAGTCGAAATCTGGATCGATGGGTCGGCATCGATACTGTGATTGCCGGCAAAGTTCAGGCCCAGAAAACACGGCGTCGAAGCGGAGGATTCGGATTTGGCTTCCGAAACGGGTGTGTAAATCACCAAGCTCAAAACGGTGGCGTCACTTCCCGTTCCCAGCGTCAAATCAATCTCGCGTCGGATCGCCAAGCCGCCAACGGCACTGTCATTCCGGCTGATGACTTTGGCGACGACGGGGATCGCTTCGGGCATGACCCCGTACACATGATCCTCGAACAGTTCCAGGATTTCACTGCGGCGTGATTCGTTCCACGCTTTCGGATCGGAAATCGATTCGCCGGATTCGGATATCAACGGATCCGGCAAAGCAAAGGATGGAACCTTGGACTCGTCGTAGTTGGGGACAAAGCGTTGTCCCGGCGCTTCACCACACAAAGATGCCAACAAAAGGATGATCAGTAGGGGGCGATACATCATGTGAACACGGCTTAGTGACTCGCTCCGAACATCGCGGCATTGATGAACAGACGCTGGAGCGACGGATACATGGCTCGAAAATTGGGATCGTCGACAAAGGCAACGATGTGGCCGGCACCGATGGATCGATGGACCGCGTACGGTGATCCGCTTAGAAGCCCAAGGTTTTCGGGCCAACAGAAACCACTGCTCAATAGATCCTGCCCGTTGCCAGAAGTGTCGTTGCCGGAAGTGTCGTTGCCGGAAGTTTCATTGCCGATCGTTTCGTCGCCGACAATCACGGTACCGAACGTCACCAGCGATCGTCCCTCGTTTTCGGGCGTCGGGCCCAAGATCAAATTGCCGGAATAAAAAACGTCAAACTTGGGTCGATATTGATAGGTCACCCAATGTTGCCCAAAGACGTCGGCGCGGAAAAAGGCACCCGAGACATTATCGGGCGTCACTTCCAAGAATGCTTCGTCGCTTGCATTGGACGACTTTTTTGAAGCCTTGCTCGCTTTGGGTATTTTGCGTTTCAAAACCTGGTTCTTAATCAGCCCGATCGGCTCCGAGGCGGCCCAAGCCGTCGCGCCGCGCAGGGTAATCAGCGTGCCGCCGCCACGAACCCACGCTTGGATTTTGTCTCGGGTCGATTTGGCAAAATTGCGGTGATCGACGTAGTTGCCATCGGGCAACACGATTGTGTTGAACGCGTCCAGGTCGACCGATGCAAAATTGCCGCCGTTAACTCGTGTTGTCGGATAGGCCAACAATTGGTCGAACAAGTGCCAGGTATGGCCCGACGAATAATTGGTGGGTTGATGGACGACCAGCAACACTTTGGGTGGTTTGACGTAGCGGACTTTTTGACCGCCCATGTGCGCGCCACGATCAACATAGGCCGTGTCGGTCGGGACAACTTGGACATCAAACTTGGCGGCGGCGTCACGCAGGCGGCCCAGTAACTTGTCGTCATTGTCGGCAACCTTGGCGATCAAGGTGCCGGGATCGTAAGTGCGTCCGCCGAGCACAAAAGATTCATCCGCCACGTGCAGCCGGACGTCTTGTTGCAGCAAATTTGCCGCCAACCGGACGGCTCCATCGGTCCCCGGGATCAGATAGGCGACCTTTGCCGGTGGGATGGTTGCGGGTGGGATGGTTTCGGGCTGGCCCAACGCGTCGGGCCGCCATGGCTCGGATCGAATCGAATCGATTTGTCCGGCCGCGTGGCATTCGACATCGAAGGCAAGTGGAACACTCCACGCCGTCACATCATAGATTTCGTCGGGCAAACGAAGTTGATTTCGTTCCAGCTGTTTTCGCAGAAATGTTTCATCCATGTCGATGTTTCGCGATAACAACGCTTCGATCAAACGCGAACACGGCTGGGCGAGCGGAATATGAAACGTGCCGGCCCGCAGAGTGGAAACGCTCCTTTCTCCCGTTCGCACATTCTTTGTTTCGGCTTGCAGCGGTTCGGTCAACACGTCCACCCGGATTCCGTTTCGGCCTAGCATGACCGCCAAGTCGGCCGAGCGATGCGGGCGATCACGGCGAAGGAAATAGTGTTGCAAGTCGCCTTCGGAACCTTCGCGCACGGCTTTGACTCGAGCGCGGTGAAAATGTTGCAACAGTTCGCGTCGGTGCGCGGCCGCGAATTCAATCGTGGAAAGCGCGCTGACATAATTGTTGCGAATTCCGTCACGATAGGTCAGTTGAGTATCGTCGTTGCGATCGATGATTTTGCCACGCGCACTGGCCTGCTCCCATAGCACGCCCAAGCCGCCCTGCAGCGTCGGCCATTCGCTGCCATAACCCGGATAAAACGCGTCATAAACTTCGCGAGTCATGTAGCCAAATCCATATCGATCGAACCAACCGGCTTGGTGGCGACCCAGTTTGCCGAACCAGTTGAGTTGCGACGGCAGGATTAACGGATTTTTGGGGTCGGCCGGAGGCGGAAAGTAGAACGAACTGTTGGCGCCCATCTCATGTGCATCAATGTAGATCTGGGGCTGCCACTGCAAGTATGCGGCGACCTTGGCTTGCGTCTCGATTTGGCTTTGCCGAAACCAGTCTCGGTTCATGTCAAACCAATAATGGTTGGTTCGCCCGTTGGGCCAACGCTCGGTGTGTTCATTCGCGGTCGCGTGACTTTGCGGAAACACACCGCGAGTTTCGCGATACACGTTGACAAATCGGTCACGGCCATCTGGATTTTGAAGCGGGTCGATCACAACGACCACTTTTTCAAGCATCGCAGCCATCGATTCGCGTTGGTCGGCCAACAGGTGGTAGGCGCTCAACATGGCCGCTTCGCTGGTCGAAATTTCGTTCCCGTGAACCGCACAGGCGAGCCAAACGATGACCGGAAAATCGTCCATGATTCTCGCGTGCTCCGCTGCGGGCAATTTTGGATCGGCAAGCACCTCGCCCAGCGATTTGATTTCGTCGATGCGATCGATATTTCTTGGCGACGAAATGACCAAGTAGTGAAGCGGTCGACCTTCGTGTGTCGTGCCGTAGCGGACAAAGCGAGACCGCTTGGGGGCGGCGTTGGACAATTTTCGAAGGTAAGTTTCGATTCGGAACGAATCCGAGATGTCGACACCCCAGTCATAGCGAAGCACGTCTTTGGAAGACGGGATTTTCGGGTCCGGTTGCAGCCCCGGCATGGGCAGCAACCAATCCGGGTCACCCCGTTTTGGCGAATCGTCATCGACCATCTTTTCTTGGGCGATCTTATCGCGGCCCATCTTTTCGCTGGCGTCTTGGCTAATCGCCATTTGTGGGATCAAACACACGCTTGCCATCGCGATGATCCTGGGCGCCACCGAAATGATGTTGGAAAATGCGTTTCTACGGTCTCGATTCATCGATGTTTGGGGAGCCATCAGGTGTGGAAGATCATTGAAGTGACATGGTAGTCAATGCGTTCTAATGGAATCGTTAAACTTTCGTGGCGGTACCTGCCATGACACTTCAAAATAGACGAGGCACCACGATGCGAAGCGGCACAATGGCTGACCGACCCCTGCGACGCCACGGGCTGGTTGCAGTTCTTGCCCAGCCCGTTTACGTGCTCTGGCTCAGTTGGTTTTCCGCGTCCATTTGCGTCTTCGAACCCACTTGCGTTTTCGCCGACGATGTCTCACGTGGCGCGCCGTGGCAAGAGGTCGAGTTGACCTTTACGGCGGAACAGGCTTTGACAAATCCCTACATCGATGTCAACGCGTGGGTCACATTCGCGCATCAAGACGGAACCGTGTTGAAGCGGCCCATGTTCTGGGATGGTGGTCAGACTTTCAAAGTACGATTCGCGTCCACGCGCGGTGCCGGTCAATGGAACTGGAAAAGCTTTGCCGAAAACGACGATAGTGGGCTGAGCGGCAAGTCGGGAATCGTCGAAGTCGATTCGGAAAGCGTCGCTGCCGCGGCAGACAGTCCATTTGCCAAGCATGGGTTTTGGTCGATTCCCGCCGGCCAGCGAAACCTCGTCCACGCCGATGGAACGCCACGTTTGCTGTGTGCCGATACTCCGTGGGCGCTGCCTTGGCGGGCAACCGTCCAGCAGGCCGAAGTGTACGCAAAGGATCGCCAGTCCAAAGGCTACAACGCGGCGTTGTTGATGACGGTGCAGCCGGACATGAACGCCACGGGACCACGAAGCCGGACGGCGGATGGGGGCTTTGATGTTGGCTTCGAAGACCTGCCGCAGGGCACACTGCGTGAACTGAATCCGGAATACTTTCAGACCTTCGATCAATTGGTGGACGTGCTGGTCGATCATGGGATCGCTCCGGTGTACCAGCCGGTATTTCATGGCTACGGCTGGAAAGGCATGCGTACCGCTGGCAATTCAATCAGTGCCGAGGACTACGCAAGGTATTGCCGGTATCTGGTGGCGCGATACGGAGCCAGACCGGCGATCTGGTTGATTGGCGGCGATGGTCCCGCCGAAGATCCCCATGTGGTGGAACAGCTTGATCAATCCGGTCGCATGATCGAGCAGTGGGATGCCTACGGGCAACCCACGGGTTTGCACTATTCACCGCACGCGCTCAATCGAACCCATCAGGACAAGGAATGGTTGGACTTCCAATGGTGCCAAACCGGACACAACGGCGAACATATTCCCGAACGTGTCATGGACATGTGGCACCAACGGCCCGTCAAAGCGGTTGCCAATGGTGAACCGACGTATGAAAACATCGGTCGGATGGGAAACGGAGCCGGTTGGTGGCAGGGCCACGAGGCGTGGTGCAACTTGACCGGGGGCGGAACCATGGGCGTGGTTTATGGTGCCGGCAGTTTGTGGCAGTGGCGTCTGCGGCCGGACGAACCGGGGCATGCCAGTTGGTGCACCGCCCCGAATTGTGGCTGGCGTGAGGCACTGGATTTCGAAGGTTCGAAATACCCGGGAATCGCGGCCAAAATTTTTGAAGGGCTACCCCTACAGGGCATGCGGCCGAATTGGAACCACACGCTCGGCCGTCGCGGTCTAATTGTGCCCGGAAAGCTCTTTGTGTTGTATCTACCCCAAGGTGGCGGAACGTCGATTTCTTCGCGTGACGTTCCCAGGTCGTACCGCGTGTACGACCCGCGCACGGGCGAAATCACCGCGACGGGCCGACTGGATGATGCGGACCGAGTCAAGTTTAACAGCGGTTCCAAGGATGGCCCCCGCGTGGCCGTGTTTGTGGAGCAGTAGTACCGCCTATTTGACGGGCTGAAAGCCAACGGCGTCGGCAATGACATGCCCGTCGGAATCCGCATTGCTGATGATGACCGTACCCACATCGTTGAATTCAAATTTGCCCAAGGTCTTCATCCCGCCAGAAACTTGCGAACGTTGGTCGAGCAAAATCTGCTGGCGTTGTCCGGAACCGTCCTTCACCGTGATCGATGCATTGGTCGCCCGATTGGAAAACGGTGGCCAGTACACGCGGACGATGTATTGGCCGGGTGCCGGAAGCTTGGCCTGAAAGGTTGCCACGCAGTCGCCTTCGTTTGCATCACCGTCGTGAACGTAATCGGATTCCACACGCGGCGACGAACTTGAACTTTTGACCCATGGTCCTTGTAGTGTCGCATTGACATTGTCGACAACGATTCCGGGCAGGTCGGCCGCCGACCGCCCGGGCGTTGTTTTGGGGCCCGTGTGAACCAGGACCTGTCGGTCCTGTTTGAGTCGCCGGGCGAGTGTTTCATAGGGCACGGCGTGGACGCTGGTCTTGGCGTCGATTGCCAACCCCGCCGCCGTCGCGGCTGATTGGCCCAGCACCATGAATACCGGCTCCATGCGGATCGAACCGAACGCGATGTGTGACGCGGACAGGCACGTCGGCACGAGCAAGTTGGAAACCTCCTGCCGCTTGGGAATGATCGCACGATAGCTGATGCCGTAGGGCGAAAAGCCACCGACCTGGACGTCGCCTTCGTTGCGAACGTGTCCGGCGGAATGGACATATCGCTGTTGGTGATGTGAATCCATCGTATAGGCCGCCAGGCCGACCGGGTCGTCAACCTCCAGACCCTGACAATTCTTTTGGGTCATCACATAGTCGCTGACCATGCGTCGTGCCTCGCGGATATACAACTGATCTTGCCAACCGCCACCGTCGACAAATTCATCTTTGCATAATCCCCAGCGAGAGACGTCTTTGCGAACCCAGTGTGGGACGCGCGGATGATTGGTCAGCGTCCACATCAAGCCCTGTTGATACAACCGGTGCTTTGCGATGATGCGCTCGCGTTGTTCGTAGGAGGCTTCCGGGTAATCGTAGTTTTGCCCGATAAAGTCGGTCGAAAAACCGGTCCGGTTGTTGATGTCCGTCTTGCGGTTGGGCATCGCGGAATTGATCCAGGGGACGCCTTTTTCGCCCGCTTCAAAATTGCGGAACAGCAATTCGTACCAGGATTCGTCGTAATCATCGGGTTTGGCAAAGGGAATGCGGTTGGCTTCATGATCGGTTAAGCACATCCGGAAACAATACGCTTGCACTCGATGGTCCCCGTCGCCTTCCGTGCCGGGACCACCGGGGGCGACATGCGGTAGCAAGCCACTGGAAGGATCGCCCGGAACAACGTAGGGGTCGATTCCCTTTTTCAATTGATGGTGCTTTGCCATCCGCGTTTGCACTCCATTGAGTGTTTCGCCGTATTGCGAATTGGCTTCGCGTCCCACGGTGTAGCTGACGCCGGCGGCGGCCAGCAGGTCACCCTCGTAGGTTGCATCGATAAACATTTTGCCATGGAAGCGTTTCCCCGACTCCATGGTGATCGTCACGATTCGAGCCGGGCGGGAACGCGTCAATGCGACGCCCGTTCTTCGATCGAGTCGCTGGCCGTAGACCACGGTGATTTCGTGTTCGCGAATCCAGCGCTGATACACCTGCAACGCGGCGCTGGGTTCAAAGGTCCACATCGTGTCCTCGCTGGCCGCCGTTTTTGACTGACCGCCGCTCTTATATTCCTCGCGTCGTTGCCATTTCCAGGATTCGTCCCGGGCGTAGTGCTTGGCGATGTCTTGATAGAATTCGCGAGCGATTCCCCCGATGGCTGATTTGTTTCCGATGTCCGTTTGGCCCAGGCCACCGGTCGTCAAGCCACCGATTCGCCTGGACGGTTCGATGACAACACAGGACATGCCCATACGGCGAGCCTGAACGGCGGCCGCGATTCCCGCCGAAGTGCCACCGTAAATGACCAAGTCGAATCGCTCGGCGTCATCGGTCGGCGATGGTTCTTGGGCGTAGCCAAAAGTGCCTGACACCATCGAAATGATGAAACTCAAGGCAATCCCGAACACTCGACAAAGCATACGGTTTGCCTTGAAACATCTCCGATCGTTGGCACGAAGGGGTTGGAAGGACATGCGTTCGATCATCGGCGGGCGGTTTAAGATGAATAGAGCACAGTCAATAGGTGTCGGGATCGGTAGTGGACGAGGCGACGAGTCCCTCGAGCAAGGACTCCTCGCGTCGTCCACTACGACAGAAGTTGATCGTGCGTTGCTAAGTCTGAGCGTTAGGCGAAAAGTTTGCGTGCTAGGCGAAAAGTTTGAGGGTGTCATAAGGTCGACCCAGGATGGGTTCCGGCGGCAACCCCAGCCAATCCCGCAAAACGGTGGCGTAAACCTGACGAAAGTCAATCGTGTGTTGGACGTCACCGTTGTTTAGCTGATTCAGATCAGGCCGCAGTCCCATCAAGCCGCCGCGCAGACCGCCGCCGCACAGGAACATCGGTCCGGCCGCACCGTGATCGGTGCCCTGGCTTGCATTTTCGGCGACACGCCGGCCAAATTCACTAAACGTCATCACACAAACACGTTGCCCATGGTCATGCGTTTGAAGGTCTTTGACAAACGCCGTCACCGCATCGCTCCACTCGCGAAGCAGCGCCGCGTGGGCGGCCGATTGCTGCGAATGCGTGTCAAAACCATCGAGTTGGACGTAAAAAACTCGGGTGCTTAAACCGGCATCGATCAATTGAGCGACCACGCGGAGTTTTTTGCCCAATGTCGTTTCGGGATACTTTGTGCCGGTGCGATACTGCGTTGCCGCCTCGCGAACCCGCTCGCTGGCCGCCAACGCGGCATCGGTGCTGGACTGCACAAAGCGGAGCAGATCGTTTGCCGCGGCGCTGGTGTTCGTTTGACCACCCGCGATTGTTTGAACACCCGCGTTTGATTTGGACGCGGCCAATAGTTTTCGTAGCGATTCCCGATGGGTGCCGCGCAATCGAAATTCGTCCAGATCACGAATCGTCGGCACACGAACGCTCTGCGAGGACATGGCCAAGGGTTGTGGCTCCCGGCCCAGATGCATCGCCGGGACGTCGCCGCCGACGGGCAAGTCAACGGTATCCAAATAGCGTCCCAGCCAGCCATCGGGCCGAACTTCCTGTTTCCGCCGACAGGTGTGCCAAATGTCCATCGATTCGAAATGCGATCGGTTGGGATCGTCATACCCAACACCACGAACGATGGTCATTTTCCCGTCGTCGAACAATTCTCGCGCACCCGATAGGGATGGATGGAACCCCGTCTGGTCGTCCACTGCCAATACCGCTCTACGATCGATGGCCAGCTTGGGTCGCGCCTTTTGGTATTCGTCGTCGGCCAAGGGGACCACGGTGTTCAAGCCATCATTTCCGCCGGACAGCTGCAACACCACCAAGACTCGATCGCCACCGGGCTGGGATCCACCGGGCATTTCCGATGCATCGGCAAAACACTGCGGCACGCCCGCATGGACTTGCCCACCGCCGGCACCATGGGAACCGGTGCCGAGTGTGCCGATGCCCAGCGCGCCGATGCCGCCGAGGGTCCGCTGCAGAAAACGTCGCCGCGATGCATCTTGAATCAACATGGTCAGTACCGGACGGTTTGAAGGTTAACGCAAA
>JBCCRW010000083.1:0-16770 GCA_039201055.1 Planctomycetota bacterium
CGCTTCCTTGGTGGGTTGTTTCCTGCGTCGCGATCGTCAGTCCGGAGAATACCAAACCTTTCAACTCAAGCGAACGGTGCACCGCCCCCTCATGTTATGGATACACTAAACCGACAGCCCGCTAGTGCCTTGTCGCTCACCCTTGGCGGACCCCGCCAGTACCCGCGCGTGAGACCGAAGGCGAGCGCCTTGTCGCTCACCGTTGCATCGTGGACATCGATTCAATCGAAAGACGGGTCAGCCAACGAGTCTTGAAACACTCGTCGCTCCAGCCCCGAGCGGGTCGCTTCCCGCTCTTCGCCTCGGAGCGGCGAGCTACTGACTTTCATCGCCTCGGAGCGGCGAGCTACTGACTTTCATCGCCTCGGAGCGGCGAGCTACTGACTTTCATCGCCTCGGAGAGGCAGGGCTACTTTGTGGCTGATTTTGACGCGGGCTGGTTCGCGACCAAGAACTTGCGAAGTCGCACCAGTTGGTCGGTGTTGATGTGATCGACTCCCGCCTCGCACAGCGTTCTCCAGAGCGTTTCGTTTTCCGGCGTCGCCCAAAACCGGACTCGTCGACCCGCCGCGTGGGCTTTACGAACGATCTGTTCCAGCTTTTTCCGTTCGTCATCCGGCATCGCTCCGGTACCGCGATACTTAAAGTGGGACGACCAGCGATCGCTGATCATCGGCATTGCGTCGGCTGGCATCGTGTCCTCCAAATCGCTCAACCGGCCGTCGATGCCGACCCGGCGTTGTGGATCGGCCAAGATTTCCTTTTTGGGCCGGTCACCCGAGATGACGATTTGAACGGCCCGCTGCTGGAACTTGCCGTTTTCGATTCCCGATAGCATTTCCGAGTACCGAGGCAAAACGTTTCGCAGTCTTGCGTACGTCGCGGCCCCGTTGGCCTTGAAATCGATCAACAAGGTGACGACTTGGCCACCGGGATAAATTTTTCCGCCACCGCCACGGTACCGCTTTAACAGGGGATCCAAGTAGAGTTTTTCGAGCGTTCGATCGGGTCTCAATTCAAACAAGTCATGGCCGACCAGCAACTTGCCATCGACCAGGAAGATGTCCGCCTCCACGCTGCAAAAACCCTGCTCCAGTGCATCGAGTAATGGTCGAGGATGCCGGTAGTCATTGTGTGCATGGGCTTGTGGAAGCGCTTGCACAAAGGCGGCATGACTCGGATGGAAAAGGTAGTCTTGGGCCCGTCCGATCGCCGGATCCCATGTCGCGACCAGACAAGCGAACAGAACGCACTGGATCGAGTGACGGGGCAACCGAACGGATGAAAACAGAGCGGATGGGAACGACGCGGATCGCCCGCGAAGTCGAAAGACCGTCAACAAATCAAGCATTGCGGAAAGTCTCGGGCAGGAACGGGAAGCTGATTCGTGGCCCCATTCTAGTGGCGGCGATGATCACTTGTTTAAACGAAGATCTCCTTTGCGACGTTGCCATGCACATCGGTTAACCGAAAATCACGTCCCGCGTAGCGATAGGTCAGACGTTTGTGGTCGATGCCCAGCGCGTGCAGCACCGTTGCGTGCAAATCGTGAATGTCCATCTTCCCGTCGACGGCTTCGCCACCCAGTTCGTCGGTCGCGCCGTACCGGTATCCTCCACGAACGCCGCCACCGGCCATCCACATGGTAAACCCTTTGTGGTTGTGGTCGCGGCCGTCGTTGCCCTGGACTGCCGGCGTGCGGCCAAACTCGCCGCCCCACAATACCAACGTGTCTTCCAATAAGCCGCGACTTTGTAAATCGGCCAGCAATGCGGCGATCGGTTGATCGACCGCGGCGGCGTTTTTGGCGTGGTCTTCACGCAGTCGCCGATGCTGGTCCCAACCGCTGTGGGTAATTTCGACAAACCGGACACCGGCCTCCAGCAGCCGCCGTGCGGTCAGGCATTGGCGGCCGAACGATTGGGTTTCGTCATTTTGAAGCCCGTAGGCTCGGCGTGTCGCTTCCGATTCGCTTTGAATGGACATTACTTCGGGAACCGCATCCTGCATTCGAAATGCCAGTTCATAGGACGCCGCGACGGAGCGGATTGCATCGTCGCCGGGCCGTGTCACCGCGTCGCTCCGGTGCAATCGGCTGATTAAATCCAATTGCCGACGTTGTTGATCGCGATCGAGCCGTGGGTTGTCGATATCGCTGAGTGTTGCGGCGCCTCGCCGCATGTCGATGGGCGTTCCCTGGTGAATTGCGGGAAGGAAGGAATTGCCATAATTTCGACTCCCACCGTTTCCCGACGGTGGACTCAGGCTGATAAAGCTTGGCAGATTCTCATTTTCCTGGCCGAGTCCGTAGACGACCCAGGAACCCAGTGAGGGACGCACAAATTGGGTCGTGCCGGTGTGCAGTTCCAAGAAAGCCTGTGGGTGAGCGGGAACGCTGGTTTGCATCCCGTGCAGCAAGCACAGGTGGTCGGCCTGTTTGGCCACTTGCGGGAACAATTCCGAAATGGGCAGTCCGGACCGGCCATGCTTTGAAAACTTCCAAGGCGACTTCATCAAACGTGCCGACGAACGACGCCGGCCGGTCGCCGGACCGGATTGTCCGTCCAGGCGAGCCAGAGCCGGTTTGTAATCGAAGGTGTCGACATGCGAAGGGCCGCCGGACATACACAAGAACAGGACCCGTTTGGCTCGGGGCCGAAAATGCGGAACCCCTGCGACACTTGCGGTGGCTTGTTTGGCGAGCATTCCCGACAGGGCCAGCCCGCTGAATCCGGCGGCACCGCGGGTCAAAAAACTGCGTCGTGTGGTCATGTTCTAGCGGCAAAAAACGAGAAAGGGACGAACAAGCGATTCATGCAAAGCCCGACGAAAGGCTATCGAATGGTGCGGAATTCGGCGGTTGCCAAAACGCTTTGGCAGATTGCCGACCACGCCTGGCGAGACGACATCGCGGTGACCGAGTCCAAGAAGTCCTCGATGGCTTGAACTTCGTCAGCACGGGCGGTGCGGGACAGGCAGCGCCGGTACAACGCGTCGATTCGTGCGTCATTGCCGCGATGATTGCGGATTAGATCGGCGGCAAGGTCGTCGCCGCACGCGAGCACAAATTCGCTGTTCATTAAAAACAACGATTGCGATGGAACGGTCGTCCGCTCACGCCGCCCGGTCACCAACGCGGGGTCGGGGAAATCAAAGGTGGCCATCATCGGGTCCACGCGTTGACGCAGCACCGGCAGATAGATGGACCGTCGATCGGCGGGAATGTCCATGCTGGGTGCGTAGCCGGTTCGGCCCCCCGACATCGTCATCGATCTCGCCATGCCGTTTCGATCCGCCATGCCGTTTCGATCCGACATACCGTTTCGATCCGACATAGGGCCGCCACGCAGGCGGCCACCCTGCATGCCGCGGCCGCGGGTACCGAATTCGTTTTGCCCGAATCCGTTTTGCCCGAATCCGTTTTGCCCGCGTCGCTGCCGCAACCTTTCATAAAGCCTACCTCTCGCCGTGTCGCCAGTACCGCGTTCCATTGCTCCGATGCCTTTTCCGGCTTGTGCTCCGGTGCTTCGCTGCATCCCGCTGTCACGTTGCATATTGGGACGGGGTTGGCGGGCGCGATCAAGAACTCGTACGCGGCCGTCACCCATTGAATCGATCGGTGATCCGAGGGGACGTTCTAGGTTCAATTGGCCGCTGACCAGCAACAGCGAATCGCGAATCTGTTCGGCGGTTTGCCGGATTGCATTTTGATGTGACCAGGCCAAGTTGTCGGGGTCCACCTGGGTGGCCTTTGCAGATGGGCGTGACTGCATTCGATAGGCGTGCGTGGCGGTGATTTCGCGAATCAGCGTCTTGATGGACCATTCTTCTTCGACGAAGCGGATTGCCAAAAAGTCCAACAGTTCGGGATGTGTGGGTGCACGACCCGACACGCCGAAATTGTCCGGCGTCCGCACAATGCCCTCGCCGAACAAACCGGCCCAGATCCGATTGACCATCACGCGAGCGGTTAGCGGGTGTTTGGGATCCGTCATCCAAGCGGCCAATTCAAGACGACCACTGCCGCTGGTAATGGTTGGCGTTTCGGGACCTTCGATAATTTTGGGGAATCCACGGCGAATGGTTTCGGAGGGATGGTCGCTTTCCCCGCGAATCAGCAGAGGCAAGTTCAATGGCTGGCGATCGCGGGCACACATGACCAGCCGCCTAGCCGAGCCATCCTCTTCATAGTGCGACAACTGACTTCGCATCGTTTGCGCGATGGATTTGAGAACCACGTTGTTCACGCCGTTCTGAGACAGGGCATTGTTTCGCAGGGCGTCCAATCGACTTTGCAGCGCCGCACGATCACGGCGGGACATCGGCTTGGATTGCGGGACGGCGGAGGATTCTGGCAATTCCGCCAGCCCCGTTGTTTGATTGATTTGGGCTGCCCGCGCGCCCCCGAACAGCGTGTCGCTGCTGGCAAGAATGCCGGCCAATGCGTAGTAATCACGTTGGCTGTAGCCATCAAACTTGTGATCGTGACAGCGAGCGCACGATATCGTCATGCCCAACATGCCGCGGGACATCGTGTCGATTTGTTCGTCGATCAAGTCCAGTTGAAAGTTTCGCGGGTCCGATTCAGAGTGCGATTTGGCTCCGAGTGCCAGGTACCCGGTCGCGATCAAATGCTTGGCATGTTCGGCATCGTCCTTGGCCGGTAGCAAATCACCGGCGAGTTGTTGTGTGATGAATTCGTCGTAGGGAAGATCATCGTTGAAGGCGTCGATGACGTAGTCGCGGTAGCGCCACGCGAATGGATAAAAAATGTTGACGTCCTTGCCGCTGGATTCCGCGTAGCGGGCCAGGTCCAACCATTGACGTGCCCAGTGTTCGCCAAATTGAGGCGAATCCAGGAGTCGATCGACGGTCTCGGAAAGCACCGTCTTTGTCGGCCTCGGGTCATTGACAAACGCTTGCACCTGAGCCGGTGTTGGCGGTAGGCCAATTAGATTCAAGGTGACCCGGCGAATCAATGCATTGCGATCGGCGTCCGGGCCCGGCTGCAGGCCCAGCGGCTGCATCCCCGCAAGCAAAAACCGATCGATCTCGGATTCGCTCCAGTCGTCACCCGGAAGCGATTTTGTGGCGGCGTGCCGGACCGGTTGGTAGGCCCAATGCTCGCGATGCGTGTCGTAGTCGATCGTTTCCTCGGGCAGCGGCAAGGTCTGCAGCGATATTCGTGGCCGGGGGTCCGGAGCCCCCATCGCGACCCAGCGACGAATGGTTTCAATCTCTGATTTGCGAAGCGCTTTGTTCGGCGGCATCAGCGACGCTTCCTCGCCGTGCAAGACCATCATCAGCAAGCTTTCGTCGGGATTGTCGTCGAGGATTTCGCCGCTGCTGCTGCCCAACCGCAGTGCCTCGGGCGAATCCAATTTCAATCCGCCGCGCGACAATTCGGTTTCGTCGGAATGGCAGGAATAACAGTGTTTCGCCAGGATCGGTTCGACCCGATCCTCAAAGAACGACCTTTCGCTTGCATCGCCGCGCGGAATCGCGTCGGTGGACTCTGTGGATGGACGTAGCGTTCGCAGGACGCTGCGAGTTGGCGGCCCGGCGACGGGGTCAAACGATTCTTCGGGGATGCCGCGATTACGCCGGTTGTAGTTCAAAACGTTTTTGAACTCCGCTTCCGACAGCACAGCGTCGCCATTGTCGTCCGCCGACGCAAAGACAAAACCGGCGACATTGTCGCTGGCCAAACGGGGGATCAATTCGGCAAGTTTGCGGAATTCATCCAAATCAATCTCTTCGTCCCGGTTGCGGTCCAGTCGCGAAAAAGACAGACCACCACGCGCCGGGCCACGATTGGTATTTGAGAATCGCCGGCCCGGTTGAAATCGTTGGGAATCGGGCGGCTGGCACCACGCAAGATTGGGGCTCATCAAAATGACGAGCAACGGCAGCAAGAGCGTCGTGTGAAACCCGCTTGATCGCTGGCGAGGGGAAAAGAGGACGGCAAGCATCGAAACGAAAATTCCTGGCGAGTGGGAAAACGTCGGACCGATCCGACGCGGTGCGGTAGGACTCGAACCCCGCGGGATGCCGATGGGTTTCGCGGTTTTTTCGCTTTTGGTGTGGGGGGTGTAGCCGGCCTTCGCCAGAAGCCGGAAGTCCCGGGCGGTTCCGTGTTCTGGCGAACGACGGCTACGTTCTGGCGAACAACGGCTAGTCTTGCCGACCCTAAAACCTCATTTTGACACTTCGCTAAGAGACTTTCTCGAGCGTCAGGGTGACCGGGTGGAAGGGGACATGACGGATCGCGGCGCCACCGTTATGAAAGTCCACTCCGTCGATCGTCCGCCCGTTCAAGCGGCGGTGCGTGTGACCGAAGACAATTCTTTGTACCTGAGTGTGGTCGAAATCGCTTCGCCGCAGCCAATGCAGCAGCCGCCGACAGACTCGGCGATGACCGTGAACGCTCGCCGCCGCCGCGCGATGCACTCGCATTCGAATCGCTTGATCATAGATCGGGTGATGCCAACGCGGCGCGGCGGGCATCTGGATCCATTGCTGACGATAGCGACAAAAGCCATCGACGTGGTGATCTTTTTCAATCACGTCACCGTGGACGAACACCGTCCCGGCCACTCGCACCGCATCACCATAGAACAACCAGCGATCCGAGCGCTGGGTCATCTCAAGCATCCGCTGTTCAAATGCCGGATGAACGTCGTGGTTGCCGCGAAGGAACACAAAGCGTCGCCGCAAGTCGGGTGTTGTCCACTGGTCCAGCCACACAGTCGCTTTGTCGATCGTGGCTTCGGCGGAATAACGCGACCAACGGAAGTCGAACAGGTCGCCACCCCAAATACAAACATCCGCCGCGGCGATCGCGGCCGCAATTTTCGAGTGCTGCTGGGTGGCCGTCGATCGAGATGAAAACAGATGCAAGTCGGACACAAACGCCACTTGCAGCGGCAACTTGAGGTCCAGGTGGGCGACGCGGCATTCCGGCAAATTCACTCGGGCTCCGGTTCGGCCGAGTTCGCGGCATCGGATTCGACGGAGTCCGATTCGACTTCATCACCATCGATTTCATCCGCTTCAACTTCATCGGCTTCGATTTCGGAAGCTTCATCGGCCGGAACGCGAACAAAGCGATAACCCGCGTCACGAATGGTCAGCAGATGCTGGGGATGAGCCGAATCGACTTCGATCGTTTTTCTTAATCGGGCGACGCGTTGATCGACGGCGCGGGTTTGTAGATTGCCGGTCATCTCCCAAACTTCGGCAAGCAGTTCCTTGCGGCTGATCACCCGATTTTCATTTTCAACAAAATAACGAAGCAGCTTCAATTCCTTTGCCGGCAAGCGGACCGCGCGGTCGTCCTTAAACACCTCGTGGCTGTCGAAGTCGACTCGCAAGACACCAAATTCAATTTTGCTGACCGGCGTCGTGCTTGGTTTTTCGGATCGAAGGGGCGCGTGTCCGTTGCCGCCGCCGTGATTCTGCAGCAGGTTCTTGACTCGGCTAAGCAGTTCCTCCAGGTCGAACGGCTTGCTCAGATATTGATTGGCACCGACGTCAAAACCGCGGGTGCGGTCCTCCGCCAAGGTGCGTGCCGAGAGCATCAAGATGGGCATGTCCAAGCCGCTGTCGCGAATCGTTTCGCAGACCGAATACCCGCTCATCCCCGGAAGCATCAAATCCAACAGGATCAAATCGAAGCATTCGGGGTCGTTGTTGATCAGCCGCAGTGCCGTCGTTCCGTCCTCGACCAAGGTGACACGATAGCCTTCGGCTTCGAGGTTGTATTTGATGCCGACGCCGATGTGCTTTTCGTCTTCAACGATCAGGATTTGGGTGGTCATCGGTGTTGGGAAAACAAACGCAGTGGGGATGCGGAACCGCCGGCCGATGCTCACTCGGTCGCCGAGGCGGTCGATTTTAAGTCCTGTTTTTTCGCCGCTTCAATCCCTTCAGGCTCGTCGTGCTGCCTTTGGGGGGCGCCGGAATCGGCATTTTCGAGCGGGTTGGTTTCGACACCCCGTTGGCCGCCCGGCAGCGAAACTTGGGCGCCCGGCAGCGAAACTTCGAAGCGGGATCCGGGACCGTCTTCGCGATCAAACACCCGCACGGTGCCATGCATGGATCGGGTGATGTTGCGGACCAGGTACAGGCCCAGCCCGGTGCCGGGGCGGCTGCGTTCCAGTTCGCTGCCCAGGCGGACGAAACGGCCAAATACCTTGCGGCGTTGGTTGGCGGGAATACCCGGCCCGTTGTCTTCGATTTGAACCAACGCCTGTCCGTTTTCGCATCGTGCCGACACCCGCACCTCCGGCGGCGATCCGCCGTATTTGACGGCATTGTCGATCAGGTTGCGAAACAGGATTTCGGTTTGCACCAGCGGCTGGGCCAGGTGAATCTCCGGCGAATCGATCCGCAGGCTGGATTCGGGAATGCGGTACCGAAGGCACACGCCGGTGGCGGCTTGCCGCAGCAGTTGCCCCAATTCAAGCGAATCACCCGCCCCAACATTGCCGGCCCCGACAGGGGTTTGCATTTCGCCTCGATCGACGCGGGCAACGTCCAGCAGGTGATTGATCAGCGAATCCAAACGCTCGACGTCCTCGAGCATGAAGCGGTGAAAGTCCGTGCGTTCGGCAGCCGGTATTTCCCGCCGCGACATCGTTTGCAGATACAGCTTGAGCGAAGCGATGGGGGACTTTAATTCGTGCGTGACGGAGTCAATAAAGTTGGACTGTCTGCGGTTCAAATTGAACGCTTTGACTGTCAGCGTCAGGTACGCGATCACGCCGGCCAGGACGCCCGCCAGCAAAACGACCCCAATGACCAGCAGGACATAAAAATTGACCGTGGGCCCGTCGGTGGCGGCAAGCCAATTGGCGACGATCCAGATCGCGGCCAAAACCACGACCAAAACGATCATCACCACGCCCAGGGCGATCGGTGCGCGTAGGGATCGGCGTTCAAACATGCGGAATAAATTGGGCCGTTCTGAGGGTGACGGGAGAAGAGCTTCCCGCCATAATACGGTTAAGGCGTGGAACCAGCCATTGACGGATCGCCCATCCGATTGATGGATCGCCCGTTCAATATTTCGATCACTCCACCCGCTTGACCAGTACGCCCGGCTTTACGGGGGGAACGGATTCATGAGTCAGAAAACGCAGGTTCGTCGATTTTCACAACGCACCATTCGTCAGGTGCGGTTGGATGCACGCCGCGCGCTCATTCGTGCTCACTTTTGTCCCGATCGTAGTCAAGTTTTGCAGCTTCGGTGTGTCGAGGACCGGCCGGAGGACGAGCACGATTTTGGTTTGCAATTGTGGTATTTCGAAGGCGTTGCGGTGGACGAAGTGGATCGTCGGCACCACGTGTTCGGCGCGATGGAATACTCGATTCAATTTGGCTTGAACGAAGTTTCCGAGGATGGCGTGTTCTCATCGGAGTATCAACGCAGCCGAATGCGGGATCGGCTTCACGGTGACGGCAGCCTCCCTCGCTTGGGCCATCCGGCGCATCGTTATCTGGCACTGGGGATGGTCGCGGTCGCGATCCTATACCTGGTTTATCTGGGCTTCCGTCTGGGTTTTTTGGGGATCGGCGGCGGACCGGGCGTTTAACGCCTCGTACTAGCTTTGTTTTTGGGTGCCCGCAGGTAGCCGGCCTTCGCCAGAAGCCGGGAATCCGGCACACCTAGCCGGCCTTCGCGAGAAGCCGGACATCCCCCGCAGGTAGCCGGCCTTCGCCAGAAGCCGGGAATCCCGAGCGTTCCCGTGTTGTGGCGAACAACGGGTAGCCCCTTGAGAGGTCCGTCCAGCAGCCCCTCTGATTTTTGGTTCTGACGCACCACGGGGTGATTGAGCGCCCACTGCTGGTGAAAACTTGGCCATAGAGTTTTGTTGGCCTTTGCTGCGTTCGTGCTTTGCCGAAATTGAAAAATGAGGTGGTGCGCAGGTAGCCGGCCTTCGCCTGAAGCCGGAAATCCCGGGCAGATCCGTGTTCTGGCGAACAACGGCTACACCCGAAACGACGCCCATCGACTAGGTTTGTGGAGGCCCGTCGGTGCGCGGATTGGTATCCGCCGTATTGCTGGTCATTTGCCAAACGCTCCAAGAATCGCCCATGAATCATCCCGGACCCACCCAGCTTGATGGCACCGTCATCGAGACCCAGGACCTGCAAAAAACCTATCAGGCACGTTGGTGGCAGCGTCGTGGCAGGGTGCCGGCACTACGCGGGGTCACCATTCGCGCCGGCCGTGGGCAAGTGTTTGGGCTGCTGGGGCCCAACGGTGCCGGCAAAACTACATTGATCAAATCACTGTTGGGCATCATCCGCCCCACCTCCGGCAGCGCGACGCTGTTCGGCGAACCCATCGGCACCCGCCAGTCACGAAGCCGAGTGGGTTATCTGCCCGAGAGCTTACGAATCGATCGGCATCACAGCGCACGAACGGCTTTGACCTACTACGGCCGACTGAGTCACATGGATTCGGCGTCCATTCGCAAGCGGAGCGATGAACTCTTGGAATTGGTGGGATTGGCCGGTCGCGATCAAGAATCGGTGCGCCGGTTCAGCAAGGGGATGTACCAACGTTTGGGATTGGCACAGGCGCTGATGCATGATCCCGACTTGTTGATTTTGGACGAACCCACCGATGGATTGGACCCGGTCGGCCGCAATGAAGTCCGGCAGGTGATTTCGCGTTTACAGTCGCTGGGAAAAACGATCTTCCTGAATAGCCACATCTTGCAGGAAGTCGAATTGGTGTGCAGCCAGGTGGCGATTTTGGTCAAAGGCAAGCTGCGGGCATTGGGCACCATCGAAGACGTCACGCGAGATTTGGTGGGTGCCGCGGCGGGCGAAAAACTGGATACCCGAATGACCTTGGTTTGCGATCCGCGTCCGGATTTGTCGCACCTGCAAAACGTGTTCGCCAGCGAGCAGGTGGAGATTCGTTCGGCTCATGATGATATCGCAAGCAGCGTGGCGACGCCGGAAGGATTGCCAAGGGGCAAAACTCGCGGGCCCGATGGCTTCAAGGTTCGCGCCTTTGTGGATGACCAAAACGCCATCGATCAGGCGATCGACCGCATCCGCGACCAAGGTTGGTCGATTCGTTCGCTGGAAGTTCAGCAGCCGACGCTGGAGGACACGTTTATCCGTTTGGTCAGGGAGGCGGAAGCCGAAGACATCCGGGATGCAGACATCCGGGATGCAGACATCCGGGACGCGGGACCGTCGTCTCCGCAGGACCCCATGGCACAACCCAGCAACATCATTCAGCGATGATGCGGCGTATCATGCATCGCTTTCCCAAACACACATTCAACTTTCTGATTTTGTCATATGCCGTACCTGGCCGTCATCATCGACTCCTTCCGTGCGGCGCTTGCGTCGAAGGTTTTGTGGTTTGCCTTTGTCACCATTTGGTTGTTGGTCATTGCACTGGCGCCCATCGGGATCGATGAGGGCTACACGACCGAGATTACAGGCTTTGATATCTACAACCCGACGCAATTGAAATATCAATTGGCCGATGGGTTGGATTCGCAGCAGGACACCGACAGGGCAATTGCAAGGATCGCGGCGGCCCTTCCCGAAGAAGTCCAAGAAACGCTCGGCGAAGTCCTGGAAAATCCCGAAAAGCGGATCTCAGTCGACCCGATGCGCAGCGCGCTGAATGAATTGATCACCGCCGAGGAATTTCCACCGGATTGGCATGAGGCCGAGGCGTGGAAGTCCCTGCGCGAAACCGGCGAACGCCTGCTGCTTGAAGAACGGCAAGATTCGCTGAACACCGACGAACAGCAACGGCTCAAGCGTTTGTGGATTGAATCGGCGATACCCGGTGTGTTCGCGCCCCGCAACAACCAATCGGCGTATCTGACTTATGCCTGGTTGAAGTTTCCGTATCCGGTTCCGGTCAGCAAGGCGCGGTTTGCCAATTTGATCAATGACTTTGTATTGCCGTTGTTGATCAGCTGGATGCTGGGTTTCATTTTTGTACTGCTGGGCATCGTGGTGACGGCGCCTATTATCCCCGGGATGTTACAACCGGGATCGCTGCACTTGTTGTTGTCCAAACCGATTTCGCGATCGGGTTTGTTGATCAGCAAATTTGTTGGTGGCTGTTCGTTCATGCTGATATGTGTTTCGCAGCTCGCGTTGGGGATGTTTTTGGTTCTGGGTTTTCGGCTGGATGTTTGGAGCACGGGGTTGCTGTGGTGCATTCCGGCTTCGTTGTTTTTGTTCGCGGTTTTCTATAGCGTCTCGGTGATGGCGGGCTTGGCGTTTCGCAGCGAAGTTGTTTCCATCGGAGTGACGTGTTTGTTTGGCGGGATCTGCTTTGTTGTCAATTTTGGCGGAAACATCTTCGACGATTTGATCACGTCGCCACAGCGGATCACGCTGATGCGTGCTGGCGGCCAGGAATACTTTGCCCAGAACGCCGGTGGCCAGTTGAATCGCTGGGATGCGTCAAGCAAGGAATGGGTGACCATGATTGCGACCAATCCTTTTGGCATGGATTTGGTGATTCCACCGGTGACTGTCGCCGACTCGGATGGCTCGACGCGGGTGATCACGGCCAAAGTCACCAACGGGCGAGTCAATCCGATGGCCGGCGGGAATGTTCAATTACAAGTCTTTGAACCGGAGGGTTGGGAGTCGGTGCCCACCGTGAAGCTGCCGCTGGGAACCAGTTCTTTAACGCCTGTCGGCGACGAGTACCTGGTCGCGTCGCACTCCACCGGATTGTCGGCGATTGAAATCGAAAAGGCTTTGATTTCGCCCGACGAAACCGCGCGAAAGGATCCCGACGCGAAAAAGGAAAACAAGATGGCCGGTTTCTTCCGGTCACTGGCCGGCGGGGGCGCCCGGTCCGAGGACTTCAAGGTCATTGCCGGCGTCGAAATCCAGGCCTATCCGCCGCTCCGTCTGGCGGGTACGAACCAAGGCAATCTATTGTTTGCATCGCGAGACCGAATTTATCGCCTGCAACCGCGGGACAACGACGACGACAAAGATGCGGATAACGATCTCTGGGCCATCACGGCCGAAGGCACGCTGCCCGGTGAAGGGGCCGACCGATTTGTCTGGGCCGTTGGCGATCAATACCTCTTGTTTGTACGCCGGGACCAGCCCCTGCATGTGATGTCGCTGGAAACACTGGAGGTTGTTGGCGAGATCGAAGTGGACGATTCCTTTCAGGGGACGCACGCCGCGGCCGTCAACGGCAAATTTTATGTCGCCGACGCCGAAGGCGATCTCTACGAGGTAAACGAAAGTGGCGGGCAGTGGTCGCTTGTTCCCACGAGTTTTGGCACCGTGGAATCGATTGTGGCTTCGGCGGACGGCCAAGAATTGTTGGTCGCCCACCACGTCGATCGAGTCGACGCGTTGACCGCCGAAGGACGCGTCAATCGGCTGTCGCCACAGCGATCGTTTTGGCGGCGAATCAATGACTATGCCGTCACACCGCTGCGCTATGTCATTCCGCAAACCGGTGAATTGGGTGAAGTGGTTGGCACGATGATTCGGGGCCGGTCCGCCGTTGTCGTGGGCGGCAATGTTCCCGGCCAGGAAGCCGTTGTCGAACGCAGCAATCTGGTCCGCCCGCTGGTCAGTTGCGGCGGCTTCATCTTTGTCATGATGGCAATCAACGTGTGGTACTTCCGCAGCCGCGATTTCTAGCCCGATGGCGATCCGATGGACGTCTTTTCGCTTGAGTTGGCAATCTACTTCATCCTGCCACCGCTGCTGCTGTTCATCCTCGCACACGCCACCGCCGACATTTTCGAGTTTGTGGCGCAAACGCAAATTGAACGCGACCTCAAGCGTGACACCTGCGTCACGGTGATGGCGATCTTGATTGCGACGACAATCGCCGCAACATGGATGGCCTATTGGATATCCGGTCGACTTTCGACGTCGATCATCGTCGCGTTGACCACTTTTTTCTTCGCCGCCGGCCTGTCATGCTCACACCTTGTTATGGATGATGACCCAAAGGGCCGAAGGCACCGCTTTGGCCCCATCGGACTGCGGAAGGCGTTCGTGCTCTCCACGATGCTGACCGGTTGCACGATCGCGCCGCTGGCCGCAATCGCGTGGTTCACATTGCCCGTGCTGATACCAAAGCCGGCCTCGGCAACCCGGGTCGATGCATCGATGCGGGGTGAACGGCTTGGAGAACTCGCGCCACGCGCCGCGGGCCTCGCCCTGGTCGAAGTGGTGGATCTGAAAGAAGTCGACGAACGTGGTGGCTGTGGTCTGCTGTATTTGGACGTGCAACTTCGAATTTTGCGGCGATCGGGGGTCACCAAGGACAGCGTTCAAATCACCTTGGATTCGGGAAGTGGACCTGGGCCCCCGGGGTCGGAGAGCATCGTTCCAAGGATGCCCGGTCCGCTAACGCCAAGTCCGCTAACGCCAAGTCCGCTCGAGCCGGACACATTCACAAAAGGAGAACGTTATTGGATTGCCTTCAGTTCGCGGTATCTCGACTGGGAACGTTGGCCTCAGGGAGTGGTTAGATGCTGGCCGGAAAAGGGTGCTCCCGAGGTGTTGGAACAGGCAATCCGAAGTGATCATTATTCTCGGCAACCGCAATACGATCCTCGCTCGGGATTCACTCACAGTTTTGACTGCGACGAAAAAGAGGATCACTGGAAGGCGCGATTGTCACGTGATGGCACAACGCTCTGGGAGGTTGAGATCCCTGGTGCGAAATTCACGGGAACGTACGACGGCGAATGGCGTTTATACGATCGAAGCGATTGGCCGCACGGTCTTGAACTTGCCGATCCCAAACGCTCGAGATGGTTTTTGCTTGCCGAGACGAAGCTTCGGTTGGAGAACAAAAATCCTTATCAGCTTTCGCCGGGAGACTATCGGTTGATCTACGTATTGGATGCCGACACTGGTAAGATCGCATCGATTCGAGTATCGCCGATGCGGGTGAGTCCGATGTCGACACCGGCGGTGATTCAATACTTTGATTTGGACTTGGATCGCGTCAAACGCGAAGAGCGATTTGACCTTTTGCAGCAGTTCGGCATCGCCGTTGGTGCGTCAGAGGAACGATGGTATCGACAGGTTGTCCAGGTCTTTGATCCCACCACGGGTACACTGACGGACGAAACCGTTTACCGCCATTCCTCGACGACGATGGGAAGCAAGTTCGTACCGATCGATCGGCAATGACCGCAATTCACAAGTCCGTGGATCGCGGTGTCGCTGCCGTGGACACCGGAATTTCTATTGGATGCGTTCCAGCAATTCGCGATAAATTAGTTCGACCTTATCACCTCGCAGCGTCCGCGGTCCGTCCGAGGTCGCGTCACTACGTATAATTTTGCCGTCTGGACCAAGTAGCATGTACATGGGGTAAAGGTACACGCCCAACGGTTTGTACTGTTTGGTGATTTCCCCCTCTGTATTGTCGACGACAATCGGGTAGGTCATTCCATTTGTTTCGGCATATTTGCGTACCGCTTCAACCGTTTGGCCTTGCTTGTGTACGCTGACAACGGTGAAGCCTCGGTGTGCAAATTTTTCGTGCAGCAATTGGATGGTTGGTTCCTCACTTTTGCACGGTCCACATCCGATGAACCAAAAGTCTAGCAAGACGAACTTGCCGCGCAAGTCTTTCAGGCTAGTTGCATTGCTGTTCAACCAAGTGCCCTCGGAAAGGTCTGGGGGTTCCATTCCCACAACACCGGCGGGAAACCGACCTGCCATGGATTTGGCCGGATCTTCATTCGCATCTTCAACCTGGATCGGATCCCGCGAGATGACGTTCAATGCCCAATCGGGTGTCCGAGGTGCAAGGGCGACATTGATTTGCGACGTCGTTTCCGGGGAAAGCAGGTCGACCTTCGCAAGGCCACCCAGGTTGGATTTGGGATCGATCGCAACCACAAAAACATCCGTCTGCAATTGTGATTCATTCATTTTGTACGGCACCCGCGACAGTGCTAATTCGAACCGGCCATCCGGACCGGATTGACTGATTGGTCGTGCGCCCCCGCGACCGTTGTATCGCATTTGCACGATCGCGCCTCCGACTGGCCGGCCTTCGCCGTCGATAACTTTCCCCTTCAGCTTGGGAACTTTCAGGACCTTTAGGTCCGGCAACATGTTTCCGGACGGATTCGCGACGATGGTTTCCGTTGCCGCCGATGCACTGAAAAAGCCTTTACGAACGACTTCCAAACTTACCAGTCCGCGAGCGACTTCGATTTCGTATCGTCCCTCGCGATCCGTTTCTGCGCTTCCACCGGACGACCAATTGCCTAGCGATTCCCGAATGGATTCACTCGACGAGCCCATTTTCGACAAACCTCGTCTCGGATCATTCGCAATCGAACTAGACACCCAAGCACCAGCGACACCGTTACCCTTCGCATCCAGGACGCGTCCACGCGCTCTGACTTTAGGATGAAGTGTAAGCTTGAAAACGGACGGCTTGCCATCCGACAGATCCAGATCCGGTGTTCGAAACACCGAATGATTGAGGAGATTTGGTGTTACAAAGTATTCATCCATTTTCAGCCGCAGACTCTGATACTCAATCGGATAGGCCGTGAACCGTACGGCCCCATCACGGATGGCAAACCGATGCCGAATCGACTGCGGTTCGGACGATCCGCCGACGGCGGGAAACATCGCGACCGACACGACCTTGTCGTTGAAGTCTTTTTGGGAATCAGGATGCGACGAAAGGTCGATTGTGACGGGCACTCCCCTTTCCAAATCAACTGTGGCAATCTGTTCCTCGGCCGCTATCAA
>JBCCRW010000084.1:0-16667 GCA_039201055.1 Planctomycetota bacterium
CTTCGACCCAGCCCTTGGCCCGCATCATCGTGGGGAAGCCGATCGTGGGAGTGGCCAGCAACGCGACCTGTCGTAGGTCATCGGCTCGGCAGCCCGCATCGAAAGCCTTACGGCAGTGCGAGTGGGCGGCACCTTCGAGACCCGCGCCGATCGAAATGGCCAGCTTGACCAGTGCGATCTCGCGATCGGAAAGCGGCCCGGCTGACTTCGTTGCTTCGCCCAAAGCCTCGTAGGCCCGCATCAATTCGGGATAATCGGCGTGCATTTGCCGGTAGCGTTTGGGAACATCACTCGGCGGAACGGGATCGTTTGACATCGGCTGCCTGCTGGGGCTTGAGTGGAATCAACATTCGGCATCGTCATTCGCTTGGAGTGCGCCATTTGCTTGAAGCGCGTCATTCGCTTGAAGCGCGTCATTCGCTTGAATCGCGTCATTCGCTTGGGTCGCGTCATTCGCTTGGGTCGCGACCATCGCTTGGACCGTGACCATTGCTTGGACCAGGGCCGTCATGTCAGGTTGTTTCGCTTCGGCATCCACCGTGATGCCACAATCGGCCAAGGCCGCGCTGGTGATGGGTGAAAGGCTTGCCCAGCGAATCGTATGTGTCTTGTCGCTTGACGCTATTTTTTCAAACCAGCCGGCCAAACAACGCGCCGAAGCGGAACTGGTCGCGACAACCCAGTCGATTTGGCCCTGCGAGATCGCGGCCGTGATGGCGGCATCGGGCGTTGCAAGATCGCGATGTTCATAGGCAATGACTTCGGACACGATCGCACCATATTCACGCAGGCTTCTCGCCGGTTCGTCGCCGCCCCGCGATGCTCGGACAATCAAGGTTTCGCGGTTCCGCATCGCGTCGCCAAACTTCGTGCCAAAATCGGCACCGCTTCCTTTGGCAACCCGATCGGCTTGCAATCCAGTTTTGGCAAGTGCGGCGGCAGTTTTCTGGCCAATGCACCCGAGATGAATTCCCCCGAGGTCTCGCAGGTCACATTTGCAAGCACGAAAGCGGTCGAAAAAGTAACGCACGCCGTGCTGGCTGCAAAAAACAACTTCCTGAAAGTTCGACAGCTGGCCGATGGTTTGATCAAGTTCAACGTTGTCCTCCAGCGGGCCGATTTCAATCGCGGGGGCCTCGAGGACTCCGCCGCCGTGATGCCGGACCCACCGGGCGAGTCCCTCGTTGCTGCCGCGGGGCCGAGTCAGCAGTACGGTCTGCCCGCCAAGCATCCCGGGCGACTGGGGTTGGGGAAGACCCGCGACATCGCCGACGATCGAAATCACGGGAGGACGGAATTTTGAAGCCGGAGTCAATCGATCGGCAACCTGGTCCAACCGGCAACGGATTTCCTGCTGGTCGGGCAAACTGCAACGCCGGATGATGACCACGGGCGTGGCCGGGTCTTTTCCGCCGGCGATCAACTGGCCGGTCCATCGCTTGGCCGTCGTGACACCCATGTACACGACCAGCGTGCCCGGAAATTTCGCCAGGGCCGACCAGTCGATCGCGGCTTGGTCCTTGCCGGATTGTTCGTGGCCGGTGACCAAAGCGACCGCAGACGCGTGGTCGCGGTGGGTGACGGGAACGCCCGCATAGCTGCCCGCAGCCAAAGCGGCGGTGATTCCGGGGACGACTTCATACGGCACGCCGGCGGCAACGCAGGCAGCGATTTCTTCGGCCGTGCGGGCAAAAACAGCGGGATCGCCGCCCTTGAGCCGTACGACAACCTGGCCGGACTGGGCTCGCGAAATGATCTCGGCGTTGATCTCCGCTTGGCTCCAAATCCTTGCCTGACCGTGCTTTCCGACGCATATCTTGTCCGCATCGGGGGCGTATCGCAGCAATCCCGGGTCGGACAACCCGTCGTACAAGACGACGTCGGCCTGGGCGAGCCGATCGGCGCCCGCGATCGTCAGCAGGCCGGCGTCGCCGGGGCCGGCGCCGACCAGGTAAACCAGTCCGCTGGAATGACTAACAACAGATCTGGACAATTTGCTTCGCCGGGGTGCATACTGGGCGGCCCAAAATCGAACAACACCCTTCAAGACCTTTAGTTTTATGCCGAATACCGCCAGCGCCAAGAAACGGCTACGTCAGAACGAGACGCGACGTTTGCGAAATCGTAGTCAACGAAGCTCCCTGAGGACACAACTTCGCCGCGTTCGCGATGCCGTCACTGCCGGCGACAAGGACAAGGCACAAAGCGAATTGCGATTGGCCCAGAAGCGCCTGGACCAAGCCGCCGCAAAGAAATTGATCCACCGCAACGTTGCCGCGCGTACCAAGAGTCGTTTGGTGAAGATGGTCAAGTCGGCCGGCTAGGGCCCATGCAACACATCGAAGTCAAGATCAATCGGCCGGTCGCGACGGTCTTGATTGGTCGACGCGAACGGCGTGGTGCGCTCGACCCGGTCCTGATCCAGGACCTGAAACAGGCACTCGACGATATCCACCTGGAACCGAAGGTTCGCGGCGTCATCGTCACGGGGGCGGGCGAGTATTTTTGTTCGGGTTTGGATTTGTCGGTGATGCGGCGGATTCACGAATTGCCCGACGAACAGGCGTCGGGCCAGTGGTTCACGCTGTGGCGCGAATGGACCGAATTGGTCGAGCAAATGCTTCGCTTTCCCAAGCCACTGGTCGCCGCGGTCGACGGCATTGCCGCCGGCGCGGGCATGGCACTGGCACTAGCGGCGGACATCTTGGTGTGCTCCGAACGGGCTCGTCTGATTGCGTCGGCCCCTCGGTATGGCTTGATTGGGGGTGCCACCACAACGCTTCTAAATTTTCGCTGTGGTGGTTCCGTCGCCGCCCGTTATTCCTTGGCTAGTCAGGCCATCGATGCTTTTGAAGCACAGCATCTGGGTTTGTGCGAAGAACCAGTCACCAGCGATCAAGTTTGGGTTCGCTCGCAGGCTTGGATTGAAAAAATTGCCAGGGGTTCGCCCGAGTCGATCGCGGCGACCAAGCGTTTGTTAAACGAAACCGTCGGCGAGGAATTGGTGACTCACCTTTCCGCGGCGGCGGCCGCCAGCGCCACGTTGTCGGGCACCGAATCGGCAAGCGAAGGCGTGCGGGCGTTTGCCGAAAAACGCGAACCGAAGTTTTCTTAGCAACCTCCTTTTCTCCCATTGGCGGAAACTCATGTCACAATTGATGGACCTTGTTTCCGGATGACGGACATGATGAAGTTTGGTGCCGGCCGGCTGTTCAGTCGCCGGTAAATGCAAAGTGTCCCCAGCCAAGCGATGGTCTGATTCGCTTCGCCAGCGCGCGAGGCTGATTGCGGACATCCGGCAGTTTTTCGACAACCGCGGATTCCTTGAGGTCACGCCGCCCTGTTTGCACGACGAGTGCATTCTGGATCGGCACATTGATCCGATGCCCGTCGGCGACGGTTTGTTTTTACAGACCTCACCCGAGTTGGCGATGAAACGCATGCTGGTCGCCGGGTCCGGTTCGATCTACTCGTTGGGTCCCGTTTTCCGTGCTGGTGAATGTGGTGACCAGCACCGACCGGAATTCTGGTTGTTGGAATGGTACGAGGTCGGCGCGGATTATTCGCGGGGCCTGGATACCCTGGCGACTTTTTCGTTGGCCATTTTGCCGGGTGATGCTTGCGAGCGGCTCAGCTACCGGCGAGCCTTTGTCGATGCGATCGGCTTGGATCCCCTGGACGCTTCGCTCCAACAGCTCGCCGCGTTGATTCCCGATCAGGCGTTCGCCGAATCGTTGGCGGACCATCGCGACGACCTCTTGGATGTGCTGCTGACACAATTTGTGCAGCCACGATTTCAAACACCGACCATTTTGTACGACTACCCGCTCAGCCAGGCGGCACTTGCCAAAATGAGTCCAAACGATGCGGCGTGCGCGGCACGCTACGAGTGGTTTGCGGGCGGTGTTGAACTTGGCAACGGCTACGACGAATTGCTTGACGCCGACGAGTTGCGGCGGCGAATGCGAGACATTCAAGCCGACCGAAGGTCTCGTCATCGGCCCGACGTGCGGCCACCGGATTCTCTGGTGCACGCGATGGTTCAGGGAATGCCGGCCAGTTGCGGTGTGGCCGTGGGGATCGATCGCCTGCAGATGCTGCGCGGCAATGGCAAGCGGCTGATGGATTTGATGCCCCCAATGAGCACACGTCGCTGAGCACACGTCGCTGAGCACCGTTCCTTGGCCCGAAGGTTTCGCTAAACCGCACAACTGGGACGGTAAATGACCGTCTCCGGTGAATCCGCCATAATCGCGGGTCACCATCCAGGCCACAGCCGATGACTGAACAGCAGGAAGCTGGAAACCGCAGGGAAGATGCAGAAAACGACGTCGCCTTCCCCGAGGATAGTGTTTTGCGAAAGCCTGGTCTTGCCGCGCTTGTGATTTCCATCGGTGCCATTTCCGCGTTGCCGTTCCGCAATGAATCTCCGGTGTTGACTTCCAATTCGGTGCCTCCGCCCGCAGCAAGTCAAATCCTCATCGACGGAAAAGTCGCCACCCGGGCGGAGCCGAGTCGTTGGGTGCGGTACGAACCTGGGAAAACGTCGGTACCCCGTCAGCCGGACGCGGTTGCTCCTCGCTGGAATCCGCCTCCGGAAATTAACGAGCATGCGGAGATCGATGAACTACCCCGCTTCCAGCCGAACCTGCCACCGGACCGGCCACGCAATCTGCCGCTGACCTTCGACGATTTGCTGTTACCGCTGGATACTCCACGACCAATCGCATCAAGCGAAATGCTTCGGCAAGCCATCGCGACGAGTGAGCCCTTGAAGCCACCGCATTCAAGCGTCGAATCCATCGCCGAGTCGCCGCGGTCCGCCGAGAAATTCGAACCCAGCGCGACGGGAAACTGGATCGGTCAAAAATGGATCCGTGAGCCCACCCAGCCCGCGGCCGAGAAACCGGCGGGCGTTCCTGAAACCGATCGAAAGAAATTTTGGATCGTGCAACCGTGAGCCGAAGGTGTGGCGACAGCCACTCGCGCGCTTCCGATAACGTTTGCCTTGACGGAAAACCTCTCCGCGCAAGGACCCGGCTTTCGGCGGAATCTCGGCTCACGGCGAACGGCGTGGTGCCGCCCATCCGGCCAACCTAAAAAATGCCCAGGATATCCCGGGCGTCTTCGGTCATCTTTTCCTGCGTCCACGGTGGCTCCATCACCACCTTCACCTCGCAAACATCGACCTCGTCGAGTTGCTCGGCGGCGTTCTTGGTGCCGGACACCAATTGAGGCCCGGCGGGACACATGGGACTGGTCATCGTCATTTCGATATTCACGTCATGGCGACCGTCCTCCTTCTCTTCGCCAACATCGACGACATAAATCAATCCTAAGTCGACGATGTTGATGTTCAGCTCAGGGTCAATGACCTGTTTGAGCTGTTCACGAACTTTATCTTCGGCAAGTGCCATGAATTCTTTCTCCTGTGGCCTATTCGTATTCGCGGACTTGACGCGCGATCGCGGCACCGAGCGCGTCACGGACGCTATCGATGGTAATGCGATCAAAAATTTGCTGGAAGAAGCCCGTCACGATCATCCTTGTGGCTTCCTTGCGGGTAAAGCCGCGGCACCGGGCGTAGAAAATCTGCTCCTCGTCGACCTTGGCCGTTGTGCTCCCGTGAGTACACCGCACGTCATCGGCTTCAATTTCCAACCCGGGGATGGAATCCGCTCGCGCGGTATTTGACAGCACCAGATTGTCGTTTCGCTGGTAGCCGTCGGTCTTTTGAGCCCCCTTGTCAACCTTGATCATGCCACGCCACACGGTGCGGCTGCGGTCCTGCTGAGCGGATTTATACAGGAAGTCGCTGTGGCAGTTAGCCGCCTTGTGGTGTTGCAAGGTGTGATAGGCCAAGTGCTGACGCTTCTCCGTAAACATCACCCCGTTGACTTGGCTATCGGCGCCCTTGCCGACCAAATCGACCGACTGGTTGACCTTGGTCAAACCCGAACCCATCGCGGCCAGCGTCCACTGGAGTGCGGCATCCCGATCGACGATCGCTCGTTGATGCGCAAAGTGATACGTCTTGTGACCCCATTCCTGCAGGTCGACGTACCGAAGATGCGAACCGGGCTTTTGGATCAATTCGACACCGCCCAAATGCAACCCGGCATCGGATTCGCCAACACCGTTGCTCTCGTGCAGAACCGTCGCTTGGGCACCCTCGTCGATCACAACCAGCGTGTGCGTCGTATCGACGCCACCGGCCCCCAGGACCGACCCGATGTGAAGCGGCTGCTGGATCACGACACCCCGCGGGACATACAAAAACTGACTGCCCGAATGAAAGGCGGCGTGCAACGCCGCGAACTTGTCGTAGCCAACATCCAACGTCGATAGGAAATACTCGTTGATCAGGTCCGCATGCGAATGTGCCAATCGCGATAGCGAACCAAAAACGACGCCCTTGTCCGCCCATTCCTCGCGGAGAGATTCGCTAACGATTTGGCTGTTGACGGTTTCGACATGCCCGCTGGTTTCGACACCCTCGAGCAACTGATGCTGGGCGCCGGCGTCGACGGAATCGTCAGCCTCACCGTCGATCGCGTACTTTTCCAGCTGAAAGGCACGGTTGTCCGTGCGGATCCATTCCTCGTGCCGCCGATTTGGCCAATCGAGTGATTGTGCAATTTCGAAAGCGTCGCGACGCTTTTGGATCAACCAATCGGGTTCCCCCGAGGCGGCGATGAGCGCTTCGAAACCGGCGGCGTCGAATCTAATTTCTTCGGTCAATGTGGTCATGGTTTATCGGGGCCGGATCAACCGACGCTTCCCTCCATTTGCAGTTGGATCAGTCGGTTCATCTCGATCGCGTATTCCATCGGCAACTCCTTCACAAGCGGCTCGATAAAACCATTGACGATCATCGTGCTGGCTTCTTGTTCGGTCAGCCCACGCGAGAGCAAATAGAACATTTGCTCCTCGCCAATTCGCGAAACACTGGCCTCGTGTCCAATCTGGACATCCTGTTCGCCGACCTCGATGTACGGATACGTGTCGCTGCGACTTTCGGAATCCAAAATGAGCGCGTCGCAGACCACGTTGTTCTTGGAATGATGGGCACCCGGTTCAACGGACACCAAACCGCGATAACTGCCACGCCCACCATTCTTACTGATGCTCTTGGAAATGATCTGGCCGGTCGTGTGCGGAGCGGCATGGACCAGCTTCGCACCGGCGTCCTGGTGCTGTCCGGCACTGGAGAACGCGATCGACAGAATCTCGCCCCGCGCGCCCGGTTCCATCATATGGACGGCTGGATACTTCATCGTCAACTTGCTGCCCAGGTTTCCGTCGACCCACTCCATCGTGGCGTCGCCGTAAGCGTGAGCCCGCTTGGTCACCAAGTTATAAATGTTGTTGGCCCAGTTCTGGATGGTCGTGTAACGGCACCGAGCGTCGCGTTTAACAACGACTTCGACCACCGCGCTATGCAGCGATTCGGTGGTGTACATCGGAGCGGTGCAGCCTTCGACGTAATGCACGTTGGCACCTTCGTCGACGATGATCAGCGTCCGTTCGAATTGTCCCATGCTCTCCGCGTTAATACGGAAATAAGCCTGCAGCGGAAACTCGATTGTGACGCCCTTGGGCACGTAGATGAACGAACCACCGGACCAGACGGCACTGTTCAACGCCGCGAACTTATTGTCACCCGGCGGAATAATCTTTCCAAAGTATTCCCGCAACAACTCGGGGTGCTCGCGGACCGCGGTGTCGGTGTCGGTAAAGATCACGCCCTGCTTGGCAAGATCTTCCTCGAGCGAGCCATAAACGACCTCGCTTTCAAATTGAGCCTTCACGCCGGCCAGAAATTTCTTTTCGGCCTCGGGAATGCCCAGCTTGTCAAACGTGTCCTTAATTTCCTGCGGGACATCATCCCAAGACTTTGACTGTTGGTCGGTCGGCTTGAGGTAGTAATAGATGTCCTGAAAATCGATATCGATCGCACCGCCCCACTTCGGCATGGGCCGCGCTTCGAATTCTTCCAGCGACTTCAGACGAAACTCCCGCATCCAATCGGGTTCGTTCTTCATGTCCGAAATCTGATTGACGACGTCGCGATTGAGACCCTTTTTGGCCTTGAAGACGCCCGTTGTTTCGGTGCGGAAGTTGTACTTATTGATTTCGCCGATTTCGTCGGCGGGTCGGAGATCCGTTGCCATAATTTCGGTTTGGGAGAATGGTGAAAAGCGTGTGTGAAATGAAGAGAGGCTTTGGAGCGGCCCGGGCCGTCTCAAACCAGTTCGGCTTCGTCGGCCAACATTTCCTGGTTGGCCGCTTCGGCCTCGGGATAAGCCTGGCGGATTCGCTCGTAGCCCTGATCGTGCAGCTCCTGTGCAAGCTCTTTACCGCCGGTTTCGACAATCCGACCACCCAACATCACGTGGGTGTATTCGGGCGGATTGTGCTCGAGCAATTTGTCGTGGTGCGTGATAATCAGCAGACCCATCTTTTGATGACCGATATCGGCGATCGACTCCGAGGCCAGCCGCACGGCATCGGCGTCCAGGCCGCTGTCGGTTTCATCCAAAATGGCAAACTTTGGCTGCAACATCGCAAGCGTCAAAATCTCGGCCCGCTTCATCTCGCCGCCAGAGAATCCGTCATTGACGTAGCGTCTCGCGAATTCGGGATCCATCCGCAAATGGGACATCTTGTCTTTTAGCTCCTTGCGGAATTCACGCATCGGAATGAGCTCCTCGCCCTCCTTTCGATCGGGCCGTCGCACGTTGGTTGTCGCGTGACGTAGGAAGTCGGCCATTTTGACGCCGGGGATCGCCATGGGCCGCTGGAAGGCCATGAAGATGCCCGCGCGGGCGCGCTCGTCCGCTTCCATCTCGAGCACATCTTCATCGTCCAAATGAATGGATCCGCTGGTGATCTCGTAGCCGGGATGTCCAGCGATGGCCAAGCCGAGCGTACTTTTGCCGCTGCCGTTGGGGCCCATCAGGGCGTGAGTCTCGCCGTGGCGAATGGTCAAGTTAACGCCACGAAGGATCGGCTTTTCGCCAACGGCAACGTGCAGGTCTTCAATCTTTAGAACGTGATTCATTCGCTCGATTAGTGCTGGTTTCAAAAAGGATGAATAGGAAGTGAAAAAGTTATTTGGAATCACCATCGGCGACCGCCGCGGTGAACTGGCAGCAGTGATCGCCGTCTAGCCGGCAACTACTCAGGTGGACGGGTTGGCCGATGGCTTCGCTGATCATTTGCTCTTCCAACCGGCACATCGAACGTTCGCTATCCACGTCCGCAAGACTCGGATACGGGCACACGCAAATGTCCAACACCGGCAAGTCGCCCGTTTCGGCCTGGACGACCATGTCGCGTCGGGCCATTACATCGGATAACTGTTGAATTTTTTGATCGACCGGCTGGCTGTCGTCGAGTTCCTCGGCCAGCTGATTGGCCAGCCGCCGGGCAACCCCGGAAACGATGCGACGACGAAGCGATTCATCCCCGAGGGCCATGATCTCTTGCCACAACGCCTCGGCCATGTCGGCGGCGGCCGCACCCACGGCCCGCCGACCCGCCTCGGTCAAAAGGTACTGGAAGGTCGGACGCCCCCTACCACTGACCATTTTTTTTCGTTCGACCCAGCCCGAGGACAACAATCGCTCGATCCGTGCCCGCACGGCGGTGGCGGTGACGCCCATTCGGGCCACCAGTTCGTCAATCCGAAGCGGGCCATCCCGCTGGATGGCAACCAGAAATTCGCGGTCCGCGTTTTTCAAGGTCACTCGAAGGCAAAGAGTTTGTGAAGCAAAGCCACCGGGACATCCGGTTACCCACCAGTATTGCGCCACTTCGATTTTTGACAAGTGAAGTAGTGAAAAATCAATCCGACGGTTTTTCTGCCCCCTCACGCGGCTTTTAGGCGGCTGCTACGATCCCCGCGTGCCCTAAATTTCCTTCAAGCCCCAATTTTTTGCACCGATGAAAGCCGTCGCCGTCACTCCCGGCCAGCCCAACAGCGTTCACCTACGCGACATCGAGCCCCCCCGTTTGAGCCAAATCGACGGTGGCAAGGGAGTCCTGGTCAAAACGCTGAAAGTGGGCGTCGATGCGACCGATCGCGAAATCAACGATGCCCTGTACGGCAACGCTCCCGAGGGCGACGACCACCTTGTTATCGGGCACGAATCGTTCGGCGAAGTGCTGGAGGTCGGCGATCAGGTGACGCGGGTCAAACCCGGTGACTTTGTGACCGCGACGGTACGCCGGCCGGGCGGGTCGATCTATGACCAGATCGGCACCAACGACATGACCAGCGAAGAAACGTACTACGAACGCGGAATCAATCTGCGGCACGGCTTTCTGACCGAGCAATTTGTCGACGAGGAGGAATACATCGTCCGGGTGCCGACGGGACTGCAAAAATTGCACGTGTTGATGGAGCCGATGTCGTGTGCGGCCAAGGCCGTCGAACAAGCCTACGAGGCGCAGCGTCGAATGAAGGTCTGGCGGCCCAGGGTGGCCTACGTTTTTGGTGCCGGTCAAATCGGCTTGCTGACCACACTGGTGCTCAAATTACGCGGCTTACAGGTCTACACGCTGGCCCGAAAACCCGGCCCGCATTTGAAAAGCGAGATCGTTTCCGGTCTGGAGTGCACCTATGTCAGCACCCAGGAACAAAGCCCGGCCGACTTGGTCCAACAAACCGGCAAGCCCGATTTGATTGTCGACGCGACGGGCTTTAGTCCGCTCTCGTTTGAAGCGATGGAATGCATCGGACACAACGGCGTCGTCGTGTGGACGGGCATCACTGGCGGCCAACGAAAGTGCGAGGTGCCCGCCGACAAAATCAACTTGGAATGGGTGCTGGGAAACAAACTGCTTTTGGGCAGCGTCAATGCGAACCGCACCCACTTTGAATCGGGCATCCGCGACTTGGCACTTGGTGAAATGATGTTCCCCGGCGTGCTCGAGAAAATCCTGACCAGTCCCGTCGATGGGCTGGATCAATATGCCGAAATGATGCGATTGTTGGTCGAAGACGACCAGGCGTTAAAAGTGTTTGTCAACGTCGCTTAAGGCAAAAACGATGAGCCTTGAACAAAATCCGATGAATCTTGAACAAACACCGC
Source organism: Planctomycetota bacterium (assembly GCA_039201055.1). Lineage (GTDB taxonomy): Bacteria > Planctomycetota > Planctomycetia > Pirellulales > Pirellulaceae > Rubripirellula. Next base: position 11,100 of record JBCCRW010000084.1, read on the forward strand.
TGGCAGGAAAACGTGTCCTGATTTTGGTTGGCGACATCTACGAAGATCTGGAACTTTGGTATCCAAAGCTGCGGCTGGAAGAGGCCGGCGCGGAAGTCGTGATTGCTGGCCCCGCGGCGGACACTCACTACGACGGAAAAAACGGCTATCCCTGCACCAGCGATGCCGCGATCGGTGACATGAACGAGAGCGATTTTGACGCCTTGGTGGTGCCCGGTGGATTCATGCCCGACAAGCTACGCCGTGATCAAGTCGTGCTGGATCTGCTGCGCGCATTTGATGCCGCAAAAAAACCACTGGCCGCGATTTGTCACGGCGGGTGGATTCCGATTTCCGCCGGCATTTATCGCGGCGTTCGTGTCACCGGTTCGCCGGGCATCAAAGACGATCTGGTCAACGCGGGTGCGATTTTTGAAGACGCCGAAGTGGTCGTCGATCGGCATCATGTCAGCAGCCGTCGCCCGGGAGACCTGCCGGCGTTCTGCCGCGAACTGATCAAGTTGATCGCGTAGCGAGCATATTGGACGCATCAGTGCCGGGCACGTGGATGGGTGTTTTGCCCCGTGCCTTCCGTGCCCACTGCTTGATCGAAAAACCGGTTCGATAGGCCGCGTGCTTGAACCGGGCCGACAACCGCGGCGAGGCCACTCGGATGCGATACAGGCGTTTGGAATCGGTGGTAAATCGCTCCTTGTACGCTTCGTCGCCACGCATAAAGTCCACCGCGATCAGACGACTGTGGGGGGCATACATTTCCAGCAGTCCGTCGATGCACATGATGCGGCCCGGTTCGATGTCGGCGTGGTCGATGTCATATCCGGCACTGTAGGCGTACATCACGCGGTCATCGCCGATCAAATTGAATTCGCCCGCGATGATCTTTCCATGCAGCTTCATCACACTCAGGTGCAAACGATGGTCTGCATGAAACTCCAGTGCGACATCGTGGATGAATTGCCGAAACGCGGCGTTTGCAAAACTGCCCGCCTCGCCCTGGTCGGTCCAGCGTTTTTGGTGCAAGTCGATGACGGCGTCCAGGTATTCAGACACCTCGGGTTTCGTTTTCGCGACCGCTTTTTCGGCGCCCTCGATCGTGTCGAACTTTTCGCTCCATCGCCGCATCCGGCGGCGTTGAGTTTTACCGTGATGCTTCAGGTGTTCGGCCCAGGAGGCATCACGCGGCTTCCGCCAAACGCTCATTTGCGAATGTGCATGCACACTGGCGCCGCCTTCTCGGATGCCCCGCAGCCAACCCGCGACGGCTTGGTCCCCTTCGACAACGCCGTCCCAATCGACTTTGCTCCAGCCGTGCGAAGGATCCGCGGCCGCCATCGCCATGGCGAGCCCGATTGCATAGCCCACGGCATCCTGGTGCTCGTCACGGCAAAGCACCGACAAATAATCCGAACAAGCTTCGCCATCGGCCATCCCGCGAAGGGTCCCGTTGCTGCCGTCGCGGTACAGCGGCAGCAGCCCCACGATGTTTTCGTCATCGTCGCGAGCCACCCACACACTGGCCTGCCGCGTGTCGCCCAAACGCCGCCACCACGGCCCCAGCCATTGGGTTTGCCGAAACGGCACGCCGCGCGACAGGGCGTTCCAGGTCGATTTGTCGGCCAGCAGCGATTCCACGTCACCGGTTGCTTGGACGTTCAGGTGGGTCACTTGGGAGTCGTTCATCAACGAAAGGATGCGTGAGGCTGAGCGAAACGAGTCGCGAAAACAAAAAATGCGCGGCTTGCCGAAACCTAGCTTGCCCGCCGAATCGCTCCGCTTGGGCCCGATGCCGGCCGGCGGAAGTCCGCAAATGCGACAAGCCCCAGGCGTCCCAACCGTCCCAATCGTCACCACGCATCGCTCGGGATAAACTAACGGCCCCGCAAGACAATCCCGCTGACGGCTCTGCGTAACCTCAAGGCATCACTGAACCTCAAGGCATCACCAATGGGCGTTACTTTCAAACCGCTATCCTCCGCCCCGGGGCGCACGTTCTTGGCCCGCGGGTTCCGCTGCGGGTTGATGCTCGGCTGGGTCCTTTGGATCCCCGGCGTTTCCGCCGCCCAGGATCCCGGCGTATCCGCCGCCCAGGATCCCGGCGTATCCGCGTCCCAAAAAGACGACACCTGGTCCCAATTCCATGGTGTCAACAACCAGGGTGCCCAGCCGGATTATTTGCTACCCAAAACCTGGCGGGGCGAGGCGGCTTGGACACAGAATCTCGGCAGCGTCGACGTTGGGTCGCCCGTCATTCATGACGGACGTGTTTATCTGCTTAGTGCCGCCGATGGCTCGCAAGCGATCCAGCTGGAATGCCGCCAACTGGCCACCGGCGATGTGTTATGGACCCAAGCGTTTCCAAGACAGCCATCGCACTTGCACCAACGCAACACCGCCGCTTCGGGAACGCCCGCGGTGGATGAATCCGGAATCGTGTTTGCCTATGCCGAGCCGGATCACACGTGGCTGGTGGCCGTCGACCATACCGGCAAAGTCGCCTGGAAACGTGACTTTGGACCATGGCAATCGCAACACGGCTTTGGTACCTCGCCGCGTTTATTCGACGACCAAGTCGCGATCCTGCTGTCGATGCAGGCGGAGCAATTGAAAGGCGACCAACAGCCGGGCAAAAGTCGCATGATCAGCGTCGATCGTGCAACCGGCCGCGATCGATGGCAGACACCGCTGAAGGCAACACGCACGTGCTACGGTGTCCCCGCGGTGCTGCGACGCGATGGAAAAACATGGTTGGTCAACGCCAACACCGGCAACGGAGTTTTTGCAATCGATGCCAATGACGGCCGCATCGTCTGGGAGTTGCCCGTCTTGCAAAAACGTGTGTGTTCGTCGCCGTTGATTGTCGGCGACACAGCCTTGGTTTCCCATGGCAGTGGCGGACGAGGCGAATTGTTTGCCGTGAAGCTACCCGCAGATCCGAACGATGCACCGGAGCTAAAGTACAAAATCAGCAAGGGCGGTGCCTATGTGCCGACGTCCGCGATCCTGGACAACTTGGCTTTCGTCATTGCCGATGGTGGTATCGCGTCATGCCTGGACGTCGAGAGCGGAAAAACGCTTTGGATGGAGCGAATCGGAGATCGCTACGGCGCGTCGCCCATCATCATTGGCGACGAAGTGCTGCTGTTATCACTGGACGGTCGTGCGACGCGTCTGCGAGCCTCCCGGAAATTTGAAAAAATCGATCAATTTGAATTTCCGGCGGGCATCGGAGCCACACCCGCCGTCGCCGAAGGCTGGATGGTGCTTCGTGTGGGCGACCAATTACGCGGCGTCCCCTGCCAATCCCGGCAGCGTTTGAATTAAATTCGCCGCACGATCACCCCCCGCTTCAAACCTAATCTTTCAAAACTCCATGCGAGTTCTTTCCGGCATCCAGCCAACCGGCCGCCCGCACTGGGGCAACTACTTTGGTGCCATTCGCCAGTACATTGATCTGCAAACCGAACACGACGGTTTCTATTTCATCGCCGATCTTCACGCCCTGACAACGATTCGCGAACCGGAACGCTTGCGCGCTTATGTGATCGATGCGGCGCTCGATTTGCTGGCGTTGGGGTTGGACCCCCAGCGGGCGACCGTGTTTGTCCAGTCGCACATTCCCGAGATCAGCGAGTTGACGTGGTTGCTGATGACGATGACGCCGATGGGCATGCTCGAACGTTGTCACGCCTATAAAGACAAAAAAGAAAAGGGGTTGGACGCGGACGCGGGCTTGTTCACGTATCCGGTGCTAATGTCGGCGGACATCTTGGCCTACGACAGCAACTGGGTGCCCGTTGGGGCGGATCAAGTTCAACACATCGAGGTGTGCCGCGACTTGGCCGGACGCTTCAACCACGCCTATGGCGAAACCTTTGTGATGCCCGAGGCGAAACTGTTGTCCCATGGCGCCAAAGTGCCTGGCACCGACGGCGAAAAGATGAGCAAAAGCTACGACAACGTGTTGCCGTTGTTTGGGAACGTCAAACAGATTCGCAAGTCCATCATGCGAATCCAAACGGACAGCCGGCCGATGGAGGACCCCAAGGAACCCGAAGGCGACCATCTGTTTGATCTATTCAAGCTTTTCGCTGCACCGGAGGAGATCGAGGCGATGGCGGCGATGTATCGCAAAGGCGGTTTTGGCTACGGCGAGGTCAAGAAAGCCATCGCGGAACAAAGCGAGGCTTATTTCCAGGCCGCACGAACTAGGCGTGAGGAATGGGAACAAAACTTGGACGAGGTCCACGCGGTTTTACGGCGAGGCGCCCAGCGTGCCCGCGAGGTTGCGAGCAGCGTCTTGGACCGGGCAAAGTCGCATTGCGGGTTGAATTGATCGCCAGAACACGGACCCGCGTAGCCGTTGTTCGCCAGAACACGGAACCGCGATCTCCGTCTTCTGGCGAAGACCGGCTACATACACCGAGCGGGTAGCCGCTGTTCGCCAGAACACGGACCGCACGCGATCTCCGTCTTCTAGCGAAGACCGGCTACCTACGCAAACTCTAAAACTGAACCAAAGCCCTAAATCAGTTTCTTCACGGCCTCGGCCAACCGGTCAATTTCCGCTTCGGTGTGCACGGCCGAAACAGAAATCCGCAGCCGCGCGGTGCCCTCGGGAACCGTTGGCGGACGAATCGCCGGCACCAAAAAACCCTCCACCGCCAGCTGCCGCTGCAATCGCAACGCGTCCCGGTCCTCGCCGACATGCCAAGGGATGATCGGGACTTCGTTTTCGATGTCTTGGCCATCGGAGTCGTTGGATTCGATTCCCAGTTGTTTCCGCAAACGCCGCGACAGGGATCGCACCTTGTCTCGGGCCGACGAAACTTGCCCCGGATGATCGAGAAACCATCGTGCATCGCGAACGGCCGCCAGCGACAACGCGGTGCTGTAGATCAGCGGCCGAGCGAAATTGACGTAATATTCCATCCACTGGCGATCACCCATCAAAAAGCCGCCCTGGGAAGCGATCGCCTTGCTAAGCGTGCCGACGCGAACGGCAATCTGCCCACCGGTCGCCGTCGCCTCGACCAACCCGCCGCCGTGCGGCCCCAGCACACCGGTCGCATGTGCCTCGTCGGCAATCACCTTGACATCGAATTCCGCCGCGACCCGGCACACGTCCACCAGCGGCGCGACGTGACCGTCCATCGAAAACACGGTGTCGGTAACCCACCACGCCGCATCAAACCGATGCCGCTGCTTTCGCAGGTAGTCGCCGGCGGCGTCCACATCGCGATGCGGATAAACAAACGTCTCGGCCTTGGAAAGTCGGCAGCCGTCAATCAACGAAGCATGGTTGAGTTGGTCACTAAGGATTAAGTCGCCCGCTTCGGCCAAGGTTGACACACTTGCCATGCAGGCCGAATACCCGCAGGGCAAAAGCAAGGCCGCTTCGGCGGATTCAAATTCGGCAAGCCGCCGCGTGAATTCGTCATGTTCTCGCGTCCAACCGCACACAAGGGGACTTGCCGTTGCACCCGAGTCGCTTCTGCGTGGCGGGTTTTCGGCCCGCCGTTGCGGGAGCCCGAGATAAAAGGTGGGCGAAAAAATTACGACATCCAGGCC
>JBCCRW010000085.1:0-16622 GCA_039201055.1 Planctomycetota bacterium
CGCGGCTTACGGCAACACAACGGTGGGTCGTTATGTCCAACGACCCGAATTCGAATTGTTTGATTTGGAAGCAGACCCACACGAAACACAAAACCTGGCCGATTCACCCGGTCACGCGGAAACGCTGGCACGCTACAAGAAACGCCTCAAAGCCATGCAGGTCCGTTTTGATGACCCCTGGGTGATGAAATGGGATTACGAATGAACGCCCCAAGTCAGCCGGCCAATCGGATGCGTTTTCCATTCGCATGGATCTTCGTGTTGATGATGTCGCCGGTGCTTGCGCAATCACCCCAACAAAGTCCGAATGTCACAACGGAGATCGCGAGCCAGTTTCCCAAGTCGATTGCACCTTGGGTCGACGCGGCGATCAAAAAGTGGGACCAGGACATTCGCAAGTTGGAGGCCAAGGCGATTCAAGAGGCCGATTCGCCGGACAACATTTTGATGGTTGGGAGCAGTTCGATTCGGCTGTGGGAGGAATCAGGAAACATCGGGCGCGACATGGCCCCCTTCCGTGTCACCGCGCGGGGCTACGGCGGCGCCAAGTACACGGACCTGGCCGTTTTCGCCGAACGTTTGATTCGGCCGGAAGCCTATCGCGCGCTCGTCCTGTTTGTCGGCAACGATGTCGCCGGAAGTTCCGACGACCGGTCTGTAGAACAGGTTTCCGATGCGCTGCGGCACATCATCCGCGTCGCACAAGAAGCGAGGCCGGAATCGCCTATCTTGATCATCGAAGTCACGGCGACCCCGTCGCGTTATGCCGCCCGCGACGCGCTCATCGCGCTGAACGCGATGCTTCGCCGAACCGCCATCGAAATGCCTCACGTTTACTTTTTGCCGACGTGGGAACACTTTTTGTCGCCAGCCGGCAAACCCCGCGAAACGCTATTTCGTGCCGACCGCTTGCACCTCAATGAGGCCGGTTATCAGCTTTGGTCGCATTTGATCCGAGATCGCTTGACGGCGGTGCTGCGATTGGAATCCGAAACGACACCCAAGAAATAGCCGTCCGCGCGATGGCAATTCGCGAACCCGCGGGAATCGGGCACCCGATGTTCGAAGGATTCGCTGCGAGCGTTACGACCGACCCGCTTTGTCTTGCTTCGCGGCAATTGCTGGCCTTCATCGCCGCGACCGGTCTTTGTTCGCACTAGCTTTCCATTGGCCTCGGCGGCCATCGTGTTTTGGATTCCGTCGATGGCTCTCTTCTCTTTTCTCTTCAAACCGAACGATTCACCATGATGCTCTTACAAGATGCACCGCCAAGCACACCCGTCGCATCGCCCCGATCGGTTTCTTCGGAAGCAAATGAAATTGCGTTGTGGGTCGACGATTTGATCACGGAATCGCAAGCTTTCGCGGGCCACAACCAGCGTGCCAACACTCGCGAAGCATTGGTTTGTGCTGTCGAAATTGAAAGCAAGCTGCGACAATGGAGTGCGTCGGCATTCTCACGCGACATCTCCGAAACGGGCATCGGGCTGATCACCGCCGTCAAGGTTCCCGTACGCATGCCAGCCGAATTATCGGTCCAACGTTTCGACGGGACGGCAATGAAAGTCGCCGCGACCTGCGTGTGGTGCAAACCCTACGGACCGAACTGGTATGCCTCCGGCTGGGCATTTCGAGCGTTAATCGGCGTGCGACGCTTTTGATCGCCACGTGGTTTTCGATCGCAAGCTAGGCCATCGTGTTGGGTCGGACGATCCGACCCGTCATGTCACGTCCCGAATCTTGCGATGGAACCCATGCTGTCGAATCGATTGAGTGTTTTTGCCGCCGCCCTGCTGATCACATCGGTAGGTTGTTCCGAATTGTCGGTCGTCGACACGGGTTCGCCAGCGAAACACGGCGAGTCCACAGCTTGTAAGATGCCCGCGCGAACGCCCGTGACACCGTATGCGACGCGTGTCGGGTTCCAGGCGACCGAGACCGCCAAACAAGCCGGCGGTTCGTCGCCGGCCGTCGGTTCAGCCCCAACCCGTGGCGTCGCAGAAACGGCCGAAGGCACAACTCGAATGGCTGATCGGCAACAGGGGCCGGGCGGCAATTCGAAAATCACGGAACTGAAAAAAGCCTGTCCGCTGCAAATTGACGCCAAGACCCGATGGGTCGACGTTGTGGAAGTCGATCCGAAACGTCTGGAGTATCGCTACCAGATTTTTGACCAGCGGAAGACCTTTGATTACCGGCGCAAACACGCCATCCGCGACCAACTGATCCAATCGCTGCGAAAAAACAAAACGACCTTGGCTTTGGTCCAGGCGGGCCACTCGATCACGCTGGTCTACAACGACCGAGACGGCGTTGAATTGCTACGTTTTGACGTGAAACCAGCGGATCTGGATGTGACGTCAACGCAGTCCGCCGCGAATGGCCAGTCAGGCAAACAACACGCTTCCAATGAAGTGCCGAGTTTGTACGGCGACGCGAACGCCGCTTCGCGTGCCAACCCGTTTGCCGGAAATTAAGCCATGGTCGGTGTGCCGATCAGCGTACCTGACGGCGATCAACGTACTAGCCACCAAAGACTTCCACACGTCGCAACGCGACATCCGCGATGAACAAACCCAGTGCGCTCATCAACAACCAAGGCCACAACGGCACCGGGTCGCGTGCGGTCCGTTGGTCGGCTTCGGCGATCCGGTCCGCTTGGGGATCAAACCGTCCGCCGCTGGTTTCGGCGATTTGTTTTAGCAATTCGGTACCCTGGGGCAACAATCGGTATTCGTCTGGATAACCCACCGTGATGCCGCGCGAGGTTCGCGAAGGTTCGCCGCCGATTCGCTTTTGGGCCAAGTCCAAATGATAACTGCCGCGTTCGGGCGTCGGAATCGTCGCTTCGAATCGCCCCGGTGCAACGGATTGCATCGTGATTTTTTGCCGGTCCAAATTGGGGTCGATCACGGTCAACAGCGTTTCGGCTTGATCGATAAATTGACCGTTTTCGTCCACGGAATCCATGGTGATCTTGGTGCGTTCGCCCTGACGCGACACGTCCACATAAACGCCGCGGTTGTCCTGTTTGCGCATCGCGTGACGAATCACTTGAGCCCAAAAGGGTCCGAAATCCGGCCATGCCAGCCACTCGCCCGCCCAGCGATTCTTTGCGTCACTGGTAAAAGCGACCGTCATGCCCAAGCCGTAGCGCCACCACACCAACAACGGGTCGCCCGATTCGCTGGCCAGAATAAATTCCGAGGTTGGCTTGGGCCGCGTCACGACGTATCCCAACAACAACGGTGAATATTCCATTTCCAAACCTTCCAATACCGATGTCGGCCGCACGACCTGGGGCGTAAAGGGAAGTTCGTTGATCGCCGACTGACTCGCCTCGACCGTTTCCTTGGCAAATACTTGCGGCACGCTTTGTGGGTCGTCGCAAAAGTAATAGCGACCGCCACCGACGCGAGCCAAATCCTCCAACAAAGCTTCGCTGCTGCCCTGGCCCAGCGCGACCGTGGACAGGGTGATTCGCGAGGCCGACATTTCCGACGCGGCCCCCTCGAAATCACCCGGTGATGAAACGCCGTCGGTCATCAAGATGACGTGTTTGAGTTTCGCCGATGCCGAACGCAACGCATCCAATGCGTCCACCATGGCGGGATACATGTTGGTCCCGCCGGACGCTTCGATCGTCGAAATGGCGTCGGCAATCGCGCCCTTGTTGCTGGTCGATGTTAGTTCGCTAATCATGTACGCTGATCCGTCAAAGGCGATCACGCCCAAGGAATCACGCGGCCCCAACAATTCAACGGCCGCGCGAGCGGCATCCTTGGCCAGTTCGATCTTTTCGCCGCCCATCGAACCGCTCTTGTCGATCACCAACATCATCGCCAGCGATGGCTTCTCGCGTTCCTTTTCAAAGTTGCTGCGGACCGGCAGGATTTCTTCGATTTGGGTTCGGTAGTAGCCGCCCAGACCAAAGGATTGGTCGCCGCCGATCATGATCAACCCGCCACCCAAGTCCTGGACATACAATCGGATCAAATCCATTTGCCGCATGGTCATCGCGGTTGCCGGGACATTCGACAGGATCAAGCATTCATAGCCTTGCAATTCGTCCAGCTGCGTCGGGATGCCCTCGGGGGGACGAACTTCCACGTCGATCGATTGTTCATCCAAGGCCCAACGCATCGAATCGGTTTGTTCGGGATCCAAGTCGACCAGCAACACTCGCGGGCGACCCGAGGCGTAGACAACCGAGCTGGCTTCGTTGTTGTCCAGCAGCGTGTCGCCGTCCATCCGCACGCGAGCGGCAAACGACTCCTGACGTTTACCACGCACATTTTGTTTGAAGCGAAACACGTTTTCGCCGGCCTTGATGGGCACGGTCTTGGGCGGACCGTCACCGATCCGAATGTCGCCACGATACAAATCGATAAAAGCGTCACCGTCGACATTGCTGGTCACGGTTACGGTCACGAAGAAGGGTTCGCCCTGGCGTACCTGGCTGGGTGCGGTCACCGAAGTCATCTGCACCTCGGGTTCTTGGCGAACCGGCAGGGGGACCGTCCACACCGGTACGCCGCCCCGATCGGCCGTCGCCACCACATCTTCGTTGCCGGTCGGGTTGCCGTCCGACAGCAACACGACTCGTGGCACTCGCGATGGCGGCATGGCCGCCACGGCGGTGCGTAGGGCGGCGGCCAAATTGGTGCCCACCAACTCGGGGCCGTCATCGGACTGCGTCGTCGGGTCGGGCTGCGTCTTCGGGCCGGACTGCGTCTTCGGGTCCAACCCCGTCTTCGGGCCGGACTGCGTGTCAGGGTCCGACGGCAACACCACCGCGGTGACTTCGGTGTTCGCCTTGGCTTCGGCACTTGCCGGGGTGTCGTCGCCGGATTCGGGATCGTCCCACGTCGTCGAAACGACGCCGGGATTTCGATCAAAATTCATGAAACGCACCTCCGCACCGGCACTTTCGGCGGCCGTCACGGCCTCGCGAAGAAAGCGATCACGGGTCTGCCGGGCGGCGGTGTCCAGGCTCTTGCTGTCGTCGATGGCAAACAAAATCCGCTGCCGCTGACTGCTCCGCATCACCACCGGTCCACAAATCGACGCGACCAACAGCAAGGCGATGATCGAACGCAGCACCAGCGATACACGGCGTTGCACCGGCGGAAAATCACTCAGCGAACGCAGATAAAAAAACGCCAAAATGATGGCGGCGGGAAACAGCAACCACCACCACGTTGGTTCCATCCACGCAATGCTTTGAATCACGCCTTCTTGCATTAAGCCACCCACCGCCGATTGAACAGAAACCATTCACCAAGCACGACGCCGATGCCTCCGAGTGTCAACAGGATCCACAACGGCCGACCGTTGCCACCACCACCGTCAAGTTCCTCACGCACGGTCCAGTCGCCCGGCCGCAGATCGCTTTCATGACGATTGCAGACATTGACGGCGATCAACTGCAGCGGCAAATCCGCCTGCCGCAGCTCCTCCGGTGCAGCCGATTGTCGCGACTGGCGAAGCGCCGCGTCGTCGGCTTGCGTTTCCCATTCCTGCAGCGCCTTGGCCGGGACAATCGCGTACAAGCCGGATTCACTGGGCGATAACAAACGCACTTTGCCGTCGTCGATCCGCAGCGGCTGACGCGAGCCGTCGGGATTGATCCGCAGCAATTCGGCGTCCTGATTATCGCGAGTGAATTTTTGCACGTCGACGATGCCGCCGATGCCGGTTTCGAGCGCGGGGTCCAATTCACCGCTTTGTCGCAAAAACCAATTCATCGCGTTGGTCATCATCACGGGAAAGGCGATTCGCAGCGGCAGGTCGCTGGAATCGAGGTCCGCCGAAAGCAACAGCAACCGGCCGCCACCGGGACGATCGACCGCCACCATCACCGCCGAACCATCGGCGGTTTCCAGCAGCGTTGTCGACGGGCCCAAATCCGGATGCACTTCAATGGCCCGAGCACCATCAATCAATACATTTTGCATCCGCGTGTGACGCAGGATTGGCGAATCGGGGTCCTGCTTGGCGATGATGGGCGAAGGCAGGGGCGGCCCAACACTCCAGGCGGGCTGCCGCTTGGCGGCCACGCGACCACTCACGTCACGACCACTGGCATCACGATCACCGCCGGTGTCATCGCTTTCCTTCGTGGTGCCATCGCTTGCCGCCCCATCGCCAGCATCGCTGTCACCAGTATCGCTGTCACCAGGATCCCCGCTGCCGCCGGCCGTGGCGATCGGCAACAACGGCCCATCGCCCTCGGGTGCAACAACCAGCATCGGCATTAAAGACGCCAGATCCGGCGGGTTCTGCAGGTAGCAAACTCGCAGTGCCGCCGAAAGATCTTCCAAGGGTTCCAAACCCGTTTCCTCGGTCTCGTCGATCCACCTGGCGCGCGGAATGGAACGAAAAACGGACCGCAGATAAAACGCTTCGACGTCCGGCCCGGCCTGCAGTTGGACGGGGATGGGCGGCCGCGGGGCGATGACCGCCCGCGCCACATTGTCGTCGGCATAGGCGTCCTCCAAATTCCATTGTGCCGTCAGCACGCCGCCGGCCGCCGAGGTGCTTTGGATCGTCTTTCGCCAAGGTTGTCCCGGTTCCAAAGTCAACGGGATGACGTCAACAAGATCTTCATCCAAGCGAATTTGCAGCCGACCCTCGGCCGCCTCTTCACCAAAATTTTCGATTTCGACCAAACTGGCGTAGCCGACCGGATCGGTTGTCGATCGGCGGGCCTGAAACGCCGTGATGCCGACGTTGTCTTGTTTTTCGCCAACGATCACCCAGCGAATGTCCGGCCCATCAATGGCTGCGGTTTCCATGCCCGCCATTTCCGTGCCCGCGATGTTGCCGGGCGAGCGATTGGCCGTTGCAACGCCGGCTTCCACCGTTTCGGCACCCGCGGTTTCCTTGGGCAAAGCCCCGTCTTCCTTGGGCAAAGCCCCGTCTTCCTTGGGCAAAGCCCCGTCTTCCTTGGGCAAAGCCCCGTCTTCCTTGGGCAAAGCCCCGTCGCTTATCACCACAATGCGGCGCCGCTGGGCGTCATCGCTCAGGCGCCGGGCCGCGACAATGGCGTCGGCGACCGATGTGGGCGTGTCGGTGGCCGCGACCTGCTCCAGTGCATCGCGTAGTGTCGGTGCAAAATCCGTCATCCCGCACAGCACGCGGACCTCGCCGCCGGCCGTCAGGATGGCCGCACGATCCCCGGGCCGAAAGCCATCGATCCAGCTCTGCGCCTCGGCAATCGCAAGATCCAAGCGACTTTGCCCGTCGGCATTGACGGCCGACATGCTGGCCGAATTATCCAACACCAAAATGGTTTCGTAAGCCTGCTTTTCGCCCATCCCCAAGTTGGGATCGGCCAGCGCGAAGCCGAGCAATCCGACGACCAACAATTGCAACGCCAGGGACAGCCAGTGTCGCAGGTTTTGCCACCACGCCCGTTGCCGACGTTCATCAAAAATCTGTTCCCAAAACAGCAGCGTGGAAACCGAACGCCGCCGCAAACGTGTCTTGAGGATGTACATCAAGACAATCGGCACGGCGACCAACAGCCACAACAATCGGTCCGGAGACGCAAGCGACATTGTTACCCCACCGCGGCACTTCGCATCATGCCCAACAAAACTTGATCAAATGGAACTTCGGTTGTCGTCCGTGTGTGGCTAAGCCCCGCGCGACGACAATATGCTTCGACGTCTTTCAAAAAGGCTTCAAACAGAGCCCGATACTGTTTGCATTTTCTTTCGGTCACCGTGACCTTTCTTTCCTTGCCCGTTTCGCAGTCAATCAAGGCGACGTCGCCCAACAGCTGCGGGTCGGCCTCCTCGGGCGTGTGCAGCTGGACCACGTGCGGTTCAAAGCGCGCATAACGAAGCCGGTCAATGCCGTCGCGAAATCCATCTTGATCAAACAGGTCGCTGATCAACAACGCCAAGCCGGGCCGTGGGGCGCGGCCGATAAATTCACCGACGGAATTTTTCAAATCGGTCTTGGCACCGCCGCAGGAAAGGGCCTCCAAAAACCGCAAGATCGACAGCACGTTGTTCTTGCCCCGCATCAACGGCAGCGTCGCGCGAACGCGGTCGTCATAAGCACAAATGGAAACGCGATCCAAATCCGCCAGCGCGATGTAGGCAAGTGCCGCGGTGATCTGCCGAGCCAGATCGAACTTGGCGACCCCATCGCTGCCACCGCCGCGCCGACCGCCACGCCCGTCACCAGTCAATCGATCGCCACCCAACATACTGCTGGAAGCATCCAGCAAGATGTAAACGTGCAGGTCCTCTTCTTCCTGAAAACGTTTTAGCAGCAGGTCGCCGTGCCGCGCGTAAACCTTCCAATCCATGTAGCGCAGATCGTCGCCGGAAATGTATTCGCGGTGATCCGCGAACTCGATGCCGCCACCGGTTGTCATCGTCCGCCGCTGGGCAAGCAATTGGCCTTTGAATACCCGCTTGGACAACAGCGAAAGGTATTCCAAGCGTTGCAGGAATTCCGAGTCAAACAGCATGAACGGGACGGGGTGGGGAAACAAAGCCAAACCGTGCAGGCCCTGTTTTACACCGAATGGACTGCGTGAGCGGGAATTTCACACCACCCAAACCACAATCGCCAATCTCGGAAGCCTATTTCCCACGAGCAGTACCCTTAAACGGGCCTGACGGGCCGTGGGCTACCCTTCGCTCGAATCGATTTCGCAACAATTGCAGCGGCAACCGTAGCTGCGATTAAGCAAATGCGCCGAAACCAACATCAAGCCGCCCAGCGGAGTGATCCAGCCGGCCAAGGGCGTGATCCAGGCAAAGATCGGTGGACTCGCTGCGGAAACCGACGGGTTTGATTCAGCAACGGCCGCCGAACCGGCAACTTCGGAGCGGGAACCAGCGGAGTCCACATCGCCGACGTCGGCAAGTTCGGAAGCCTGCAAATCGCCGGCGCAGTGTTCACAACAGGCATCCGTACAAGCCCCGCCCTCTGAACCGACAAGCGAGGCGGCGTTGTCGGGCGAAACGTCCGCACAAGTTGCGCAACAATCACCCGCCAACCCAAATGCCGCACCGGTGATCAAGACCAGACCGGCGCCGGCAATGGCCATCGGGAACCAACGTCGATGAGCACGAAAGCCCGGGACGAACGCCGCGATGGCAATCACAAAGCACACCAAGGCCATCCATTTATGAAAGGCCTCGTCCGCCAAAAAACTCAAACCCAACGCGGGTAGCGAAGCAATCACGAAGGGCATCGCGGCGCAGTGAATCGCACAGGCGACCGAGGCGACAATGCCGATCCAATCACGCAACCCGGATGCCGATGTTCCCACCGCCAGGGCGGCCGAATCCATGGCGTTTGGCTCAAGACTGCCGCTCGCCAAAACAGGCGGAAGTGACGATTTGCTCATTGGATAACCGATCGTATATCAGGTTGACGTTTCACCACGGCGGGCCAGTTCACCAAGGCGGGACAGTGCGGCGTTGACGACTTACCCAGCCAAATGTGGGTCGCCGACAGTGCCGTCTCAACCAGCCGACCCGAAAGATCGACCAAGCCGACCCGAAAGATCGACCAAGCCAACCGCCCGGCTCCTCGTGGGCCGCGTAATTGAAGGCGCGTTGCAGTCAAGTGTCAAGTGCTGTTGCAATTCAATTGCAAAAACTGCAGCCTCGGCAATCAGTGCTTGTGCCCGCCGTGATCGTGATCGCCGTGATCGTCCCCATCGCCGTGATCATGATCGTGATCGCTGTGCCCATGCCCGTGCCCATGCCCGTGACCATCATGCCCGTGATCGTCATGCTCATGACCATGGACACCCGATGCTTTGGGACCATGGGACTCGTGGCTGTGGCCGGGAAGGTTTTCGATCCCCACCGCGACCGCGACGCCCAACAAAAACGCAATCGTCAATTTGCCTCGGTCGTGATCGTGAAAGGCAACTTCGGGCAGCAAGTCGGCCAGTGCAATCCCCAAGAAAAATCCCGCAGAAACCGCGAGGCCCCATCCCAGCACCATACTGTCGCCATCAAACTTCAAGGCCCCCAGGTAAAACGCCGCCGCTCCCGCCGGACAAGCCAATGAAAACGCAATGTTGGCAATTCCCTGAGCCGATCTCGGCCAATGCTGTTTGTTCATCACCGAAGTGATCGCGAATGCATCGAGCGGCTTGTGCAACGCGACGGCCAAAAAGGTTCCCAGGCCCGCCAACCCGAGCCAAGCGCCGTGCTCGATATCAATCAACACGCTGCTGGCCAGTGCGACGCCGTCGACCAAGGTGTGCAACGCCAAGCCAAAAAACAAACCAAACCAACTGATGCCCTTGGTGGGATGCCCGTGATCGTGATCCCCATGATCGTGATGCCCGTGATCGTGCGTATGAAACAAACGGATCGTCAAAAACATCACCACCAAACCCGCCAGCGCTCCCGTGCTGGCCTTGGACAACGATCCCAACACCTCGCCGCTGTGCGGCAACAAATGCAAGAGCGCGATTCCCAACATCAAACCGCCCACGCCGCTCATCAACAGCTGCGTCCGCAAATGCGTCATCCGCAGCAGCGACGACAATCGCCCGCCCAACAGCGAAGACACCAAAATCAGGACGCAGTAGACCGCGAGAAGCCAAGGGGCGGACATGAAATGAAGCGATTCTCCGTGGACGCCGACACGCCCAGACACTGCAAAACCCATAGCCTACGGCGATGCGGCTCGCTTGCGTATGGGGTCCCGCGCTTGCGTATGGGGTCCCGTGCGTGTGGGTTCCAGTGTGGGGCGTCAAAAAGTGGTTGCTTTGGCGATTGACACGACCAAACAAAAACATATAGTTGCACAACTATGCAAGTGTGCAGGGATCGAAATGGCTGAATCCGACCCAACAACCGCGAAAACCTCACCGGAAGCCGATGCTTCGCTGCATCCCGATGCTTCCCAGGCCGACATCGACCAGCCAGGCTGCGACGGTGGCGACCATAGTGGACTTCCGATCACCATTGATGCGGAAGCCTGCGAACGGGCGGCGTCTATTTTTCGGGCACTCGGCGACCCCCAGCGGCTGCGGATCCTGATGCTTCTGGAAGCGTCCGAACGCTGCGTTTCCGAGGTTTGCGAATTGTTGGACGAACCGATGCCCGCGATCTCGCAACGCCTGCGACTGCTGCGAAGTGAGCGGATTGTCCGTTCACGACGCGTCGGCAAGCACGTTTTTTACTCGCTGGCCGACGACCACATCTCACGCTTGGTGACCAACGGGGTCATGCACGCGATGGAAATGTGACACCCTTCCGCCTTTCAAAAAAAGGAACTCCGAAATGTCCAACATTCACGCCAATCACGATCACCAGCACGGTCCCGATTGCGAACACACCGGCATCCAGCACGGTGACCACGTTGATTATCTTCACGACGGCCATCTGCATCACGTCCGGGCCGACGGCCAGGTCGAAGAGCACAAATTGGAGATCACCGAGACCAACCCCGACGCCTGCACGCCGGGTCACCAGTGCGGGGGTCACGAACCCGGTCACGTGCACGGCCCCGGTTGCGGCCACGAAGCGGTGCCCCACGGCGACCACATCGATTACCTGGTCGATGGTCACTTGCACCACCCACACGGCGACCACTGTGACGACCACGGCCCGGTTTCGATTGTTTAACCGAAAAGCTGCGGACCTTTTGCGAAGCCATCACAATTTGATAACTTCAATGGCCGTCACCGTTTGTGTTCACTCGTATTAGGTTCCGTCGATGAGCGATTCATCTGAGCCCATCGAAGCCATCAAGCAGGCGATTCGCGACGCGGGCTTGCGCGCCACGCCGGCGCGAATTGCCACGCTGGTTCTGCTTCGCAAAGCCGAATCGCCGTTGACCCATGCCCACGTTGCGGCGGAACTGTCCAGCAATGGAATTGATAAAGCGACCGCATTTCGAAACCTCAACGATATGACCGACGCCGGTTTGGTGCGGCGGACCGAACTGGGTGACCATGTTTGGCGTTTCGAAGCGATCGGCGACGGTGACCACGATCGATCCGCGCATCCGCACTTCCTGTGCGTCGATTGCGGCAGCGTCGCTTGCTTGGCCGATCTGAAGTTGACCGCCGGGAGTCAACGTGAAAGTGGCAAGATCGGCGAAGTGACCGAGATTCTGCTTCGCGGTCGCTGCAACGATTGCCGCTGATGTGTTATTACCAAAACCCGGCCAAAATCTTCCAAAACGGATGATGCAACAGCGCCGCGGCCAGCAACGCCGCGGTGGGTTCAAATGATCGCTCCCAACGGCGCTGCCGGTGCAACGCGTAGCCGATGCACAACAGCAATCCCCACAGTGCCGCGATGGTCACGAGCGCCTTCCAGCCCAACGCGACACCCAACAGCGTCATCGCCAGCGGAATCGCACCACCACGCTTGCCAAGCTTGGCATAACGCCGAACCGTCCATCCCACCGCCAGCCCCAGTCCGCCGCCAAGCGCGACGGTCAGCACCCGCAGCGCAACGTCGGGAATGCCTGAGGATAGGAAGGACGTAAACGGTTGCAACGCCGGCGCCGCGATGGGCAACACCGCAAACACGGCCAACAGCACCCACCCAAACCAGGCCGGATAGCGACGCCGATCCCAATCCATCAGGGCCAACAGCAACAGCACGCACATCAACGCCGCGTGATAAAAATAAATCCCCACAACCGGCCATTTCGTATACAGGATGATCCAGAGGATGCCGGTATAACTGTAGTGCCGAAAGCCGGGGACATTCGCGGCACCGGTGACCAGCTCATACAAAAACATCGACCCGAAAATGACCGCGCCGACGATTTCGACAATCAAATATCGAACGGGAATTTTCGCTTTGCAGTAACGGCAAGCACCGCCCAGGGCGAGATAGCTGATGATGGGAAGATTATCAATCCGGCGAATGAGATTGCCACATTTTGGACACGCCGAAGAACGCAATGCGATCTTCTCGCGTCGGGGAACACCATACGCGGCGACATTCAAAAAACTTCCCCAGCACGCCCCGACATAGGTAAAAATACCAAAGATTGCCAACTTGGAACTGCGAATTCGCAATTGTTCCAAAAGCGTCAAATCTTCAATCGTGTAACTGGTCGGGCGCTCTTTAAAAGCATCCAATATTGCCTCGGCAGCCGGCACCAAAATCATATAAACCAGCAAGCCGCCGAGCACCAAAGCCACGAGCGCCGTTTGCCAGGAAAATCTTATCGATCGTTTGCTCAACATCACCACGTCTTCCCGCAAAGCCACGCCCGCCACGTCGGCAAAGTCGCTCCTGACCACCGAGTCCGGAAGGCTAATCCACACCCCCCGCGATGACAACGTGCATGCGGTGCGATCCGATCGCGAATGCGGCAAAGTCGTCGCGGCCAGCCTTGACCGATCACGAGCCTGACGCGGTACACTTCGGCGGTTGTGCCCCTTCCGGCAGACACGCCCCCTTCCGGCAGACGCTTCAAAAAGCGTCCAACCATCGCCATCGCGCTTTATCCGGCCAAGTTTTCATCCGGCCAAGTTTTCATCCAGCCAACATTTCACCCAGCCAACATTGCCGCAATGCCCGACGCTCGAACAAAAATCGTCGCCACCGTGGGCCCCGCATGTGATACGGCCGAACGCTTGGCCGAATTGATCCAAGCCGGTGCAAGTGTCTTCCGCATCAACACCGCGCACGGACACCGCGACGATCATCAACGCACACTGGACGCAATTCGCGAAGCGTCCCAGCGATTGGGGGTCGAAGTCGCCGTGCTGTTGGACCTGGCCGGCCCCAAGATCCGCCTGGGAACGCTGGTCGAGGAACCGCAGGCGTGCGAAATCGACCAACGCTACACCTTTGTCCGGGGCGAGCAATCCGATTCGCCGCAGACGCTGACGAGCAGCTACAAACGGCTGATTGACGAATTGTCCGTCGGTGATCGCGTGATGTTGGCCGACGGCACCGTGGCGATGGAAGTCGAAAGCGTCTCCAAGGATTCCGCCACCTGCATCGTCCGTGCCGGCGGAATGATTCGCAGTCGCCAGGGCATCAACCTGCCCGGGGCGAAATTGTCAGTGTCGTCCATGCTGCCCAAAGACGTCGACAATGCGATTTGGGGTGCGTCGGCGGGCGTGGATTGGATCAGCCTGTCGTTTGTGCGATCGGCCGAGGACGTGCATTCGCTAAAAAAATTGCTCGCGACCTACGAATCCACCGCCATGGTCGTCGCCAAAATCGAAAAACCCGAAGCCCTTGAAAACTTGGAAGCGATCGTCGACGCCGCCGATGGGGTGATGGTCGCT
The DNA here is from genome assembly GCA_039201055.1 of Planctomycetota bacterium. GTDB lineage: Bacteria > Planctomycetota > Planctomycetia > Pirellulales > Pirellulaceae > Rubripirellula. Next base: position 14,261 of record JBCCRW010000085.1, read on the forward strand.
CGCGGCGATTTGGGCGTCGAAATTGACGTCGCCGAAACCCCGGTGGCGCAAAAACGAATCATTCGTCAATGCCGCCAAAGCATCAAGCCCGTCATTGTTGCCACGCAAATGCTCGAATCGATGCACCACAGCCCACGCCCGACGCGGGCCGAAGCCAGTGATGTGGCCAACGCGATTCTCGATGGCGCCGACGCGTGCATGTTGTCCGGCGAAACGGCCATTGGACAATATCCGGTGCAAAGTGTTGCCATGATGCGGCGGATCATGGCTCACACCGAATCCCAGGCCCAATCGCCGGAATCTTGGAACGTTTTCCGCCACTGCGATCAACGCGTTCGACGGGTGACATCGGCGGTGACGGCGGCTGCCAATCAAATCGCCCAGGACATCAATGCCAAGCTGGTCGTCATCGTCACGCACAGTGGCAACACGGCTTGGATCGCCAGCCAAAGCCGCAGCCGCGTTCCCACCATCGCGACCAGCGACCGGATTGGCTCGCTACGACGAATGAACTTGTTTTGGGGCATCCGACCGGTTTACGCGGAGCACCTTGAGGACAACGCCGAATTGGTGAAGCTGGCAAGAAAGCACCTCCCCGATTTGACCCAAGGCGACCGCATCGTCTTGGTCAAAGGCACCGGCGTGATCGACAAAGCACACAACACGGTGATGGTCCACACCGTGGAATGAATATCATTCACTCGTACTCGTACTCGTACTTGAACTTGAACTTGAACTTAAACCTGAACCTGAACTCGTACGCGTACTCCTACGCGTACTCGAATCCACAGCAATGTGTGCCGAATGACGGTCGCCGTATAAGCAGAAAAGTGCAAACCGCCGCGAGATTCGCCTCGGAGCGACGAGCGACTTTGCTATTCGCTCCGGAGCGACGAGATATTTATCTAACCTCGGATCGCGACACTCTTGGCGTGCGCGGTCAACCCTTCCTTTTCCGCCAATCGAATCACGTCATCCGCGATTTCCGTCGTGGCCGCGGCGGTAAATTCCGTCACACTTCCGCTGCGCAAAAAACTATTCGCCGACAACCCGCTGGCCCAGGTACACGTTCCACCGGTTGGCAAAACATGCGAGGGCCCCGCCGCGTAATCCCCCAAGGCAACCGGCGTATGGTGGCCCAGAAATGCGGCACCGCTATTTCGTATCTTTGCGATCAAAGCGCGTGGGTCCGATGTTTCAATATGCAAATGCTCCGGTGCGAAACGATCCGTCATTTCGATCGCATGTTCGGCATCGCGGACCAAAATCGTGGCCCCAAAGGCGACTAGCGAATCGCGGGTCAGGTCGCTTCGGTGCAAGGATTCAAGCTGCTTCGCAATCTCCGCTTCCACCGCCTGTGCCAGCGGCTCGTGCCAGGTGATCAAGATGGCCGATCCCGGTGAATGCTCGGCCTGGGCCAGCAGATCGGCGGCGACGAAGTCCGGCCGAGACGTTTCGTCCGCGATCACGATAACCTCGCTGGGACCGGCGAACGAATCAATATCGACCGTTCCGAAAGCGTCTTTTTTTGCCAGGGCCACGAACAGGTTCCCGGGTCCGACAATCTTTCGCACCGGAGCCACCGTGGCGGTGCCGTAGGCGAGTGCCGCGACCGCCTGGGCACCACCCATGCGGTAAACCTCCGTCACGCCGAGTTCATGGCAAGTCGCCAGCATTTCGGGGTTTTCCGATCCGAAGGGCGTCGGCGGCGCGACCACCGCGATCTGCTGCACGCCCGCCACCTGGGCCGGCACGACGGTCATCAGCACACTGGACGGATACGCCGCCGCACCCCCGGGAACACAAACGCCGATTCGGTCCAGCGGAAGATAACGCTGGGTCAACGTGACACCCGGACGCGGTTGCACGGAGACATCCTGGTGCAAGATGGCGGATTGAAACTCGACGATTCTGTTGCGTATCCGCCGCACGCTTTCCAAAAAACCAGGGTCGACCGAAGCATGCGCCGCTTCCAATCGCTCTGCTTCAACACGCAGTGTTTCGGAGGTCAATTCCACGCCGTCTAACTCCCGCGTGTAATGCAGGACCGCGTCGTCGCCGCGGGTCCGCACGTCATCGGCGATACGTTCGACGACATCGGCGGGCGCGAGTGCTTCGCCGAAAACCTTTTCGGTCAATTCGCGACCACGCGGGCTGACCACATCACCGCGAGGGCTGAGTTTTTCGCGAAGTTCGACCAGCAGTTGAGGTTCGTTTTGGCGGGCGTCGACGACGCGAAGCAGGGTAGAGGACATAAGACCGTTGGAACATGTGTTTGCTAAGCGGGCGGTTTGAATCGCCAAGGCAAAAGCTTAGAAGCGCGGCGAGTGTTCGACCATCACGCAACGCAAGAACAACAAGC
>JBCCRW010000086.1:0-16610 GCA_039201055.1 Planctomycetota bacterium
GCCGGTTTCAGTATCGAACCCCGCGAGAAATGCCCTGCGGACGCAACGTTGGACACAGTGGCAGATACAGATTTCATCGGGCGAGAATTGCTCGCATCGTTTTGGTCGAGGCATGCCGAAGATTAACAAGCATCGCCCCGCTCTGCAAGGTGCCACGCATAAAATATTCCAAAATATTCTCTGCGAAGTGCTACGTACAAAACCTTAAAGTGGCTGGCACCATCCGAGGGCGTAAAAATGGCTGGCATCATCCTGCCAAGGCTTTTAAGCGGCTGGCACTATCCAAGGGTCGCCACGCACAAAATTTTTAGGTGCGTGGCACCATCCAAGGGATCCAAGGGCGGGTGCGGCTTCCGGCGGCCGATGTGGATTTACGGCGCGATGGCTTGGATGGCGATGCTTTCGCTACGCGACGTGAACTCGGGCGCGTACATGCACTGGATGTTGGCGAAGCCCGTTTGATAGAGACCGGCTAATTGCACACGCGTCGAATACTCGATGACATACGTGCCCCGGGGCAGAAAGTCGATGAAGAAATGGGACGCCGAATCCCGGGTCGATTGGTAATACACCAGCTCGCCATTGCTCCGGTATCGAGAAAGCACATCGACCGGCTCGGTTCCGCTGCCACGATAATCCTTTAGGTGAACGAATTCGAAATCACGATCGGCGCGAACCACTACTCGGGTGACCAATTCGTCACCCACGTTGATTTTTCCTTCCACGGCGAAAATCTTGGGGCCGGCATCGGTTGGCCGGCGGACAAACAATTTTTTGGACACTACCAGCGGCGAATCCGCGTCCATTTTGACCTTGGACAAATCGTCCAAGTAGTTCCAGTGCAACGACGCCCAGGCAACGCCGGGGTCGGTCTTAGTCAACGTCACCTTGCCCATCGCGGGCTGGATGGATTGGCCCACCCAACGCTTCGCATAGGTGCCCGTACCGGCTTCTCGTGATTCCGGCGCGACGTCTTGATCACCAACACTGGCAAGAACCAAACGACTGACGGCCAGCGGGTTGTTACCCCGCATCAACAAGGCGTACACCGCGTCGGAGGTGGCTTTTGTCGTCGGCCAGTGCGTCGTCTGTTTTTGCTTGATCAACCATGTCTTGGCGTCTTCGACGGCTTCAGCGTCGCCAAGAACTTCATCAATGGCCTCGATCAATATTGCCTGCGTTTCGATCGGTGCCTGGTACCACCACCAACGACCCATTTCGGCCGACGGCCAGTGCAACCCCAGGTTCGGATCGTTGACACTGCGTTCCATCAGCGACCGCATGATGGCGGCGGCGACAGCACGCTGCCCCAGACGCTTCATCGCCAAAGCGATTTGAGCCTGATTTTGAAAGGAACGCAGTTCCAAACCATGCGTCTTGGCCTGCTCGATCCAGAAATCAAACGCTTCCTGGGTCGTCGGGTTCAAAGGCAGCGTTTCCAGGAAAAACGTTCTCGCATAAAGGTACAACGCGACCGTTGACGAAAGGTGATTCCGGTCGATCTGTTTCTTGGGAATACTCTGAAAGCGACTCACCGACTGTTGGTCCAAATATCCGATGGCCCTGGCAAGAATGTCTTGGTCGATCGGCAAACCCATGTTCTGAAGCCGGCCGAAACCATTCACGATGTACAACGTGATGAAGTGGTTTGACCGGCCACCGGGAAACCAAGGAAATCCGCCGTCGCCATTCTGCATCGCTTCCAGACGCCGGCGGGCGGATGCAATTTCTGACGTGAGCCGCCCGGTTTCCATCAGCCCGGCCAGACGCCGGCGCTCGGCCGATTCGTCTTTGGCCTGTCGCAACCACGGTGTTTCGGAAATCAACGCGGACTTCAGGTCTTCGTTTTTCTCCAGCGGGCTATCCAGGGCCTCGCCACTCCGACGCCATTGACGCATCACCGCATCGATTCGCGGCTGCGTCGTCAAGATATGGTTGGCAATCCGGTTGGCGTACAGGCGATTGAAGGTCTGTTCGGCACACTCGTGCGGAAACTCCATCAAGTACGGCAATGACAACACGGCGTACCATGCCGGTTGTGAAACGACGCGAAGTTCCAGCAACTGGTGTTCGATGGTGTCGGAATCTTTCGATGCAAGCAGTTGTTGCATTTCGAATCGCAATTGTCCGGCGTCGCGAATCGGCATCTCAAGCGCCTGCCGCACCAGCACCTTGCGGGGTAGCACCGGCACAAATTCTTCTTGGCCGTCGCTGGCGCGATCACTGCTGGCGGTGGCACGGTAGACCAGTGTGTCCAGTCCATCGGGAACACGGATTCGAAAGCGAAAGGTTTCCGACTTTCCCGCCGCCAATTCAAATCGCTGTTGGTTGTCGGTCAGCCCCAACCGCGCGTCGACGTCGGCATCGTCGAAGGCGTCCCGGAAATCGAGCCTCACGGTGCCGGTTTGGCGAGTGTTCGACGCATTACTGACCTTGACGGTCCACTCAAGTTCGTCGCCGGCGCGGACAAAACGAGGCGGATTTGGGGTGACCATCAAGTCCTTGCTGGTGACGGCGGATTCTTCGAAGCTGCCGTGGCGAAGCTGGTTGTCATGAGCGACGGCCAGCATCCGCCAGCGAGTCAGGGCTTCGGGCATGGTGAATTCCATTTCCACGCTGCCGTCGGCGTCGCTCCGTAGTTGCGGAAAGAAGAACGCGGTTTCGTTTAAGTTGGTTCGCGGTGGGGGAGTAGTGCCTGCGTCGCCTTCCCCCGGATTTTCAGTCGTTGGTGGTGCGGAGCCCGGCGTCTGGGCGACCACCGATTTTGCGACCCGCATTTCGCTCATACCGCCAAACGGTTCCCCGTCGGCCGCCGATTCTTCGATCTCCATCGCGTCGACACCGTCGCCCATGGCCGCCGCCGCCATCGGCGCGGGAGCACCAAAAGGGTCACCGCCACCGAAGGCTCGACCGCGACGTCGCAGCAAACGTGGCATGCCCTTGCCCTGGAAAACTTGCAGCACCTCGGGGGAATATCGCGGGTATTCAATACCCACAAAGCGCGGTAGTCCCGGCCAAGACCCGTGCACCCGCGACAGCCGCCCCAGGTCGCTGGCAAAGCGCTGATAAATCAACGATGACTCGGTGTCAAAAAACTGGAAGGTTGCAAAATCATGCGGCTTGTAAGCGTCCAAGGAAGCGTCGTACATCGTGGCGACGAGCGCGGCCGCCGCGGCAGCCTCATCGGGTCCGGTGACACGCAGCAAAATCTTGGCTGCTTTACCAGGTTCCAATTTTGATCTGAATTGCTGCGCGACCACCTTGAGAACCTTGTTCGACCAGGGGACGGCAACGCGATGTTCGTGATACGTAATGCGTCCATCGTGGATGCTGAATAGACGAATCGTAAAACCACCGCGGAGTGATTCGGTGACATCCTGTTGAATGCGAAACTGCGTCGCGCCCACGGGTGTCCAACCCGACTTTAAGACTCGGCGGCGACGCACGATTTCATAGTACGCCCGAGCGGTGTCGTGACCGCTGCCCCAAATCACGCTCGCCCGCTGGCCCACTTCGACAGAAGCGCTTTCAACGAACGATTCCGAAGCCAGGCGTATTGGAAAATCAGCTGACGCCGGATCGATGACGGAAACATCGATTTTGTCTTCGACGGGAAAAGCCCCATCGACGCGTGCGCGAATCCGCAGCAAGCCGGGCGGTAACTTCACGATCACACTCGCGTTACCCTCGGCGTCGGTCTGAAAATCGACTTTTCGCACCCGAGCACCGATCGGCCACGACGCCGGGTCGTCGGTGATCGTTTCGGGTTGATCGCCGTCGCCGCGGCGACGCGGTTGATAACTTCGCGGCGGGACATCATCGGGCTGGTCGACCTGGTCGATCCGCAAGCTTCCTTGAACGCTCTTGGCAACGCCACCCAGGTTGGTCGTTCGCAGGGTGATTTCGACTTCGCTGCCCGCAACCGCCCAATCCTTTGCGTTGACGGCGATGTCGGTATCGTGATAGCCCACGGTGATTTGCGTTTGTGCCGATCGGGTTTCGCCACTCGGATCGGTCACGTCAACGCTCACTTTGAAGCGATAGCGGGGGCGGTTTTCGAGATCGTTCCCGGTCGGTGGGATCGCATCGACCGGTGGGATCGCATCGACGGGGATTTCAAAACGACCATCGTCGTCGGTACGCAAAGTTCCTCGCGCGATTTCGACTTCCGGTTCACGCGGGACCCACCAGCACCAGCGTGGATAGTTGGCCTCGCGGGTCACGCGGTAGGTGGTGGCCGCGGCAGCTACCGGGAACCCGGTGTAGCTCCTGGCGGTTCCGGTAAAGACGACTTTGGTGTTCAGCTTGGCATCGCGCGGTCGATCCAAGGTGACTTCAAATTTCGGCCGCTTGTATTCTTCCACCGAAACGTTGGTCCAGCCGGGTGGGCCATCGGTGATTCGAATCTGCATCTGTCCGGTCAGTCCCTCGCGAGGCGTCGTGAAGCTGCCCGCGAAACTGCCGTATGCATCGGAGCGAAAGTTCTGCTTTTCAATCGCCTGGTTGTTGGCGTCGAAAAGCGTGACTTCGACAGCACGATTTTCGATGCTTTGATATTTTCTTTGTTCGTGATCGATCTCGCACAGCACGCCGCGAAACTGAATCGTTTGTCCCGGTCGGTAGATCGAACGATCGGTGAACAGCACCGATTTGGTGGTGGAGCGTCGTGGACGGGAGCGCTGGCGAATCCAAAGGTCGTCGGCGCACGAGAGTCGATCACCATTTTTTTCGGCGATGTACCAGTGGCTTTCGTTTGGCAATCGGTCAAAAACGACTTGTCCACGATCGTTGGTGACCATTTCCCTGCCGCGAATCCACCGACTCTGTTGGCGGCGGTATAAACGAACACGGACACCGGCTTGCGGTGTCCCGGTGGCCGCGTCGGTGGCAAACACTTCCAAAGTGTTTTGGTTTGGCGGGTGACGACCCAATAAACTCAGGTCGCTGCGCCAAATCGGCTTAACCATGATGATGTTGTTTCGGCGGCTAAAGTCCGCATTTTCACTGGCGATTAAATAGTACGCGCCTTTTGCTAACTTGCGATCAAAGTCTTGCACCTGAGTCCGGGATTGAAAATCATCGGTCGCCGGCAGATCCACCTGCCACGCATCGACAACGGGTTGATCCAGAATTTTTTGCAGCGGCGATCGCTGGTCCGCGTTGGCGTTGGGCGTCCCTGACGGTCGCGGCGGGTTGTCGTCGGTCCGCGCATTCAATTCGTCCGGGGTGCCCGCATCGCGACGGACCAATCGAAAATGCACGCGGCTGAGATTTCGATAGTACAGCACAAGCGAGTTGTTGCCGTCGCCGAAGACGCGTTCACAGCGAATGTTCAGCGATTTGTCTTCGATTTTGGCGACCAAACGCCGGCACCATTGTGCCCCTTTGGACTCCGGATGTTGTTTGGCCTTGGCGGTGGCCAAGCGATGGGCTTGGACCTTGTCGCCGGCGTCATCGAGATGTTTGGCAACTTCGTACCAGGCCAGCGTGGATGCCGGGTGCGGATCAAAACGTTCGGCCATCCGCCGGATCGCGGCGATGCCCTTTTCACTGGCATCGCGGCCGGCCGCGCGCGCGATCCCAAAACGCAATCGCTCCAAGTCAGCATGCACCAACGCGGCAACGTCACTCGTATCATCCGCTGATTTTTGCAGACGGTAGGCAATCCACTGCTGATACTTTTGGGTTGCGGTGGCGATGGGGTTGCGCACGGCCGAAGCATCCGCGTCGGCCTGCGGGAATTCAAAGTTCGCTTTTGAAAAGGTTTCGGCGTCGGCGAAGATGGGCGAATCGGCCCGCAGTGTCCACTCGTCAAACTGAACCGCCCCCACCCGTTCGCCCGAGGCATAAAACTGCAACGCATCACGCATCAAAAAGTCGTACACCGTTGGCGTGAAGCGATCATCTTGGCCGACGTTTTCGATCAGCGGCCGCATCGATTCGATGGGCATCGCTTGCAGCGGCACGGGATCTCTTAACGCTTCGCCGTAGAGCGTGTCGATTTCATCCAAGATGCGGCCGCGTGGCCATTGTTGAATGTCGTCGCCGATCGATGTGGCGTCGGACACCTCGCTTCGCTTCAAAAACCGCCAGCGATTCTGCTTGTAGTAATCGTGAAACCAGTTGGCCATCAACGCTTTCAGCATCACGGTGGTCTTGCCATCGCTGTTTTCGATCGCCTTGCGAAGTTCGGCGACACGCACGTCAAAACGATTCCCATCGATGGATCCCCGCAAAGCGATTTGGGTTGCCAAAGCGCGTAGATAATTGGGGTCGTTGGGGTCAGCGATCGACTTGAGCAGTTGGTCGATTTGTTCGATCGCCGTTTTGGGCAGACCTTTGTCGATGGATTGCTGGATCGTCTTCCAGCTGACGTCCGATGGCGGTTCTTCGGAGTTTGTCATCGTGGGCATCCAGCACAGAAGAAGAACGAATGCGATCAATCCGCACGCAAAAGAAACCCTACGGATTGATGGCCGTTCGGATCGAGCACGGTGCTTGGACGAATCGGGATCGGGCTGGCGTGAAGGGAAAGGGGCCATCATTCAGTCTCGAAGCTTCCGGATAAACTCGTGTTCCGCGGGCATTTACGTCATTGTCGCGGCGACAACGTGCTTGATGTTTGGGAGCGTGCTTTTCTTAGCCGAATCTGCCGCTTTTTTACCATTTTGAAGAAACCATCCACCCTGGCGGCCGCTTGTTGCGGCCAAAGAGCGGCAAAACCGGGCCAAAAGTGCCCAGCCCTTGCCGGCGCGAAGTGCCCAGCCCTTGCCGGCGCGAAGTACTCGACCCTTGCCGTTGATCCAATACTTCTCGCAAAGTATTTTGGTTCCGGGCGTTTCGGACGTCCACTCGGCAATCCGCCGAGTCCCGCCTTCCACCCACCCGGTCGCAATCCCGCACTTCGGCGGTGTTATCGCACCGCCGCCGTTTTGTCGGGTCTTCGTCGCGCCGGCTCCCACCCAGCGACCTTCGAACGTGCACCCTATCCAAACTTTGCATTGCGGGCCCCTCCGAGCCGCCGTTTTTTGGGCCGCTGTTTTGCCTGCCGCCGTTTTTTTGGCCGCCATCTCGCTGACCACGCCCGCACTGCGGGCCCAGGAACCGCCAGCGAATTCCGCCGACACGGCGGCGAATTCCGCCGACACGGCAGCGGGCCCGGTTAACATCGCCGCCACGCCCGTCCCCACCACCAAGTCGATCGATGCTACCAAGTCAATCGATGCCGCCAAGTCGATCGATCGCGAAAACCTCAGGCTGCGGTTTTCCTTCAATGGGGCACGTTGGCGAGACGTGTTGGATTGGCTGGCCGAACAATCGGGACTTGCGTTGCACTTCAACGAACTGCCGACGGGTACGTTTACCTATTCCGACACCAGTCCCTTTTCGCTCGGCGACGCCATCAATCGGCTGAACCTGTTTATGGTTCCCGAAGGTTTCGCCGCCGTTCGCCGCGACGAACTCTTGACCGTGATCCGATTGGGTGATCCGCGAAGTCTGCAACAACTCGACGCACTCGCCCGCCAGGCGACGCCGGCGACCTTGGGCAGCTTCGGTGACCATGAAGTGGTCAAGTGCTTCGTCTCGTTGGCCGACACCGATGCCGACGAGGCCATTGCGGAACTTCAACCCTTGCGGCTGATGACCACGCCGGTGGTGCTGCCACGGAGTCGACAATTGATTGTCACCGACACGGCGTCCAAAGTCCGCCAGGTCATCGCGGTGCTCGGTGCCATCGAAGTCCCCGCCGAACAGCGCCGCGAAGTCAAACGCTACGACTTGCAACATACCGATTCCGAGGCCGTGCTGCAGGTCGCCGCGCCGCACCTGGGCATCCCCATGGATGAAACCAGCGGCCTGGACATCACGATCACCACGGACCTGAATGGAAAACGTTTGTTCGCCATCGGCAATCCGGAAAAGATCGCGCTGCTGTCGCAATTGGTCGCCGTCCTGGACGTCGCCGAAACGGGAAAGGTTTCAACCGATGAATCGGTGTTGGTGTCGCACCCTGTACAAACGGATGAACCGGAGGAGGTATTGCAGGTCCTGCAAACTCTGTTGGAAGGCGAATCGATTCGTTTGTCGATCCAGGACAGCACGGGCAATTTGATCGCCTACGCTCCCGCAAAGACGCAACAGCGGATCGCCGACATCGTCGACGAACTTGCCCAGCCGGCCATCGATTTTGCCGTCGTGGAACTGGGTGATTTGGATCCTTATTTCGCCGTGGCGTTGATCGATGAAATGTTTTCCGAAACGCCGCCGCCCAGCACGCGAAGTCGTGTCCCTGCCGAAATCCAGCGACGCCCCAAGATCGACGCCGATGCCACTTCGGGGCGTTTGTTCGTCCGCGGCACCGCCGATGAGATCAAGCAGATCGAAACGCTGATAGAAAAACTACGCCAGGGCCAGGTCGACGAGAGTCGCAGTCGCCTGGTACCCATTGGGGGGCCGCAAAGCGACACGATTTTGCAAAGCGTTCGGCGTGATTGGTCCGAACGAAATCCCATTTTGGTCCGGCCCGGTGGGATCGATGGGGGCCCGGCAAGCGACCCGTTCATCGAACGGGTGCTGCATGAAGCCATCCCACAAGATGAATCCAAGTCCGCGTATCCATCCCGTCCATCGCTGCCGGCGGCGACCTTGGACACCGATTCACGCGGCGATATGTCTTCACACGGCGACATCTCCCAAGTCATCGACGGCCGCGAGACCTGGCCAATCTCCGCACCCGCCAAGAACGCTAACGCCCTCGCGAAAAGCGACGTTCCGCCCATTCGTTCCCGCGTCACAACGGAGGGAATCGTACTGGAATCCGATGATCCGGCGGCGCTGGACCGCTTCGAGGAACAGCTGCGCGAATTGGCCGCCCGTGCCAATCGCGATGTTTCACCGCCGGTGGTTTACTACTTGAAATATGTGACCGCCGAAGTCGCCGTCAACATGCTGGCCGATTTGCTTGATGGTGGCTACAGCGTTTCGGCAGACGACGGCGGATTGGTGCTGGGCAGTGCATCGGCGGGCTTGAGTTCATCGACCATGGGCTCCTTGAATGGTGGCGGGTTCCGTGGCAGCTTTCTGTTCAAGCGCGACGGGACGACGACGGTCACGTCGGGCACGGCCACGATTGTCCCCGACGCGCGGCTGAATCGTTTGATCGTCCAAGGCACCAAAGCCGAATTGGCCGTGATTGATCGCTACATGAAAATCATCGATCGGGCAGCCAGTTTGACGGGGGTCGAAACGGACGGCAAAACGCACATCATTGAACTGCAACACACCCGCGCCGAAGACGTCGCCACGATGCTGACCAAGGCGTTTCCCAACCGGATCGCCAAGAGCGATTCCCAGCGGAACGGCGGCGCTTCGGACCGCCGGGCTTCCGATGGTGGCCGAAGTGATGGCGACCGACGTGAAGGAGACAATCGATCCCGGGCTCCCGTCCAAGACAAACCGACTCGGGGTCGGGAATCCATCATGGCGATCGCGATTCACGAAGCAAGCAATTCGCTGGTGATCACCGCGCCCGATCCGCTGTATCGCCAGGTTCGGCAATTGGTCGACGACGTCGATCGCAAAAGCGAAAAAATCATGTCGGTCGTGACCCCGGGACCCGGCGTTGACATCGAACAATTGCTGGAAGCACTGGGCCAGGAAACCGGCGGCAGTCGCGGTTCGCGGGGCCGTTCAAGTTCGCGTCGCCGCGATTCGGGGAGTCGCCGATGAATCGTCTGTTGTTGGCATGCGTGGCGTGCTGTTTGTTGACGACATCCGTTTTCGCCCAGGGCGAATGGATTTGGCGGCTGGATGACGACAATAACGGGATGATCGAACCGGATGAAATCGACGGCCGAGCCCGTGATTATCTGGAACGCATTTCGCGGCCGTTTGGATTGCGTCTGACCCGGCCGAATTCGATTGGCATGCTTCGCCAGGCCGCCGTCCGCTACGAACAATTGCGCGATCGAGACGACGTTCGTGATAACGAGGACTTGGATGACAACATCGCCAAAACCATCACTTCGCTGAAGCCCGATCGCGAACAGGTCGTCATACCGGGCTTCGATTCGCCAAAAGTGCGTTACCCGTACACGGCCGAGGACCTCGGCGAAGCCCGGGGACTGATTCGACGTTACGATCGCGATGGTGACGGCGTTCTGAATGCCGATGAAGCCGATCGAATCCGCTGGCGGGGCGGCAGCCCCAAATTGACAGACTTCAACGGCGATCAAAAACTAACGCTCAGCGAGTTGGCTCAGCGGTATTCGCGACGACGATTATTGGATCGAGCCGAAGAGCTGGCGGTGGTTCCGGACTCCGATCGCGATGACGAATACCGCGGGGATCGCCGCCGCAACCGGGACGATTACCGAACCGGTGCCGGCCGATCGCGACGCGGCGATCGCGGTTCCGATTCGCTCGCGCGAAGCATCTTGGATCGCTACGACCGCAATCGAAATGACCAACTTGAGGCGAATGAAATGGCCGCCGTCGGGATTCCGATCGCCGACGTCGACTTTGACCGCAGCTCGGGCGTCGAACGGGACGAGTTGGCAAGCTATTTATTTGCCAAAATGGAAGCGGCCGCCAATGAAGACGAAGCATCCATCCCAACTTGGTTTTTTGAACGGGATTCGGACGGTGATCAGCAAATCGTGATGGGCGAATTCAGTGACGACTGGGACGCCGAAACGCTCGAGGAGTTCGAACGTTTTGATGCCAACGGCGACGGCATCATCACCCGCGACGAGGTCCTGCAATCCAAGCATATCGTGGGCGGCCAATTCACCAGCCGACGTGCCGAAGTGCTGTTGCCGCGCAGCACGATCGTTTCGGAAATCGAAATCGACGAAGATTATGTGATCGCCGATCTGAATGTGCAGCTATCCATCTCGCACACCTTTGTCGGCCAACTGGACGGATACCTGATCAGCCCCGACGGTGAGCGTGTGGAATTGTTCACCGGTGTGGGCGGCAGCGATGATCACTTCGATAAAACGATCTTTGATGATGAAGCCGACCAAAACATCAATCGCGCCCGTCCACCTTTCGAAGGGCGTTTTCAACCCGAGCCGCTGGCGAGGAAACGACCGGGTTTATCACAATTTCGCAATCAAAACTTGCGAGGCATTTGGCAATTGATGATTCGTGGCAGCCGCAGCGAGCGTTCCGGCGTGCTGCATGGATGGTCGTTGTTGGTCAAACCGGCCGAGCAGCAGGCCGAAATACAAGTCGATGCCACCGAGCGGACGTCCGATCCGCTTATTGTTCCTGCAGCAGGCGAATCAACGTCCGCACCATGACGCCCGTCGCACCGGCGTCGCGGTGGGGCAAGGCCGAATCGGCAAAGGCCGGCCCGGCAATGTCCAGATGACACCAGGGAACATCGCCCACAAACGCTTCCAAGAACTTTGCCGCGGTGATCGCGCCGCCCCAACGGCCGTTGCCGACGTTCTTGATGTCCGCGACTTTGCTTTTGATCTTTTCATCAAACAATTCAAACATCGGCAATTGCCACGCCCATTCGCCTTCCTGTTTGGCGGCTGACAGGATTTGATCAATCCAAGTTTGGTCGTTGCCCATCATGCCGACGGTTTCGACACCCAGTGCCACCAAGCAGGCGCCGGTTAGAGTGGCCAAATCGATGATGGACTGCGGTTGTTGTTGCAACGCGACATCCAGCGTGTCGGCCAGGACGACGCGGCCTTCGGCATCGGTATTGTGAATTTCAATCGTCTTGCCGCTGCGTGTTTCGATCACGTCACCCAGGCGATAGGCGTCGCCGGCGATCATGTTTTCGGCAAGCCCGCACAGGCCGACCACATTGCGGGGCAATTTCAATTCCGCCACCGCGCGCATGACGCCAACCACGGTGGCCGCGCCGGCCATGTCGCACTTCATATCCATCATGGCGTCGCTGGGTTTCAGCGACAAACCACCGCTGTCAAAGGTGACTCCCTTGCCGACGATCGCGATGGGAGCTTGGCCGGCCGGACCGCCGGAATGCCGCAAGATGACAAGCCGCGGCGGCGTGGCGGAGGCGCGCCCGACCGCCAGGATCGCGCGGCAACCTTCCTGTTCCAGCCGACGTTCGTCCCAGACTTCGATCTCCAAGCCGCTTTGTCGAGCGGTTTCCTCGGCCTGTTGGGCGAAGGTGACCGGATTGATTTCCGAAGCCGGCGCGTTGACCAAACGACGGGTGTGATTGATGCACTGACCCACGATGGTGCCGCGATCGATGGCCGCCTGATTCCCGCCGATCAAATGCACGTTGCTGGGCAGCTTGCTGTCGTCTTCGCTGCGATACAGCCCTTGTCCGTCGACGCCGGCATAACCGCCCGCGACGACCGCATCGAAGTGTTCGTCGGCGATCGTGCCGCCCCAATCGAGTACCAGTTTGCGATGCGAGGTGCCGACAAATTCACGCAGCGCCAAAGACGCCAGCTCGAACGCCTCACCCCGTTCACGGCCCTTCACGTCGACTCGCACCAACAACGTCGGCAGCGGCCCGGCGGGGGTCGGCAGCGTCGCGTAAGCCCTGGATCGATGGGCGGCCGCCAGAATTTCGCGATCGAGGCATTCGGTCAACCAAACGGCCGCTTCGTCGCCAAGACGCTGGCGAAGTTCCGGCGGTAGTGTGTCCGAAGCGATGCCCAAAATCAGCGCATCGACCGTTTCGGCCAACGTCATCAAGTTCTGGTCCGGGGGAAGAACCTCCCAGTGCAAGTTCACCAATGGGGCCGATGCAACCATCCCATCTCTCTACGTTCAACGAAGCAATCTAACCGCCTAACACACCCAACTTGGGGTATCGGGCGGCCGCGTGCAAGCCACCCGCCTAGGTCCGCGCGATCGGCGGAAAACACACGTGTTTGTCGGACCGAAACAATGCGGTCCGGCTAACACACCCGCTCTTTTGGGCCTAAACCAGTTGAAACACCGCAGCACCCGAGACGTTGTCGAAGATTTACGCCAGGACGGCCGTTTGGTCGTCGTGGACGATGAAGTGGATCCGCATTTGGAACTGGCCGAGATCCAGCGTCGCGTGTACAGCTCGGGCGGCCCCGCGTTGCTGTTTGAAAATGTCCGCGGGACGCGATTCCCGGTGGCATCCAACTTGTTGGCGTCGCTGGACCAGGCGCACTACTTGTTTCGCCACAGCTTGGGCGCGGTCCGCAAGTTGGTCGAAGCCAAGGTGGACCCGTCGGCAGCGGCCAAACGCCCACTGCGCTACGCGGGCGTGCCGCTGACCGCGATTCGCACGTTGCCGCGGAAAACCCGTCGGGCAGCCGTCCAGGCTCATTCGACCCGCCTGGATCAATTGCCGGCCATCAAATGTTGGCCCGATGACGGCGGCGCTTTTGTCACGCTGCCGCAAGTGTTGTCCGCCGACCCCGCGGCGCCGGACAACTTGATGCGGGTCAACTTGGGAATGTATCGAGTGCAATTGTCGGGCAACGACTTTGTAGCCAATCGCGAGGTCGGCATCCACTATCAGATCCATCGTGGCATGGGCGTGCATCACCGCGCGGCGCTCGATGCCGGCCAAGAATTGCAAGTCGCTGTGACCGTTGGCGGGTCGCCGGCGATGACCGTTGCCGCCGTCATGCCGCTACCGGAAGGTTTGACCGAATTGACTTTTGGCGGGGCACTGGGTGGTCGCCGGATCGCGATGCGGATGGGCGACCACGCGCCCGTCTATGCCGATGCGGACTTTGCCATCGTGGGCCGCATTCGCCCCGGTGAAACCAAACCCGAGGGGCCCTTTGGTGATCACCTCGGATACTATTCGTTGCGTCACGAGTTTCCGTTGATGCAGGTGGATCATGTGTGGCATCGCGAGGGCGCGATTTGGCCAATGACGGTGGTCGGGCGTCCCCCACAGGAAGACACCACCTTTGGGCAATTGATCCATGATTTGACCGACCCCATCATTCCTTCGGTGATCCCCGGCGTCAAAGCGGTCCACGCGGTCGACGCGGCGGGCGTGCACCCGCTGTTGTTGGCCATCGGCAGCGAACGCTACATGCCGCATTTGCCGTCACCGGCGCCCCAGGAATTGTTGACTCAGGCCAATGCGATCTTGGGCAACGGCCAATTATCGTTGGCCAAGTATTTGTGGATCACCAATGATGGGCCCGCCACACCCAAGCTGCACGACGTTGGCGAATTTTTTGAACACATGTTGGCGCGAGTCGATTGGAAACGCGATTTGCATTTCCAGACCCAAACCACCATCGATACGCTTGATTACACCGGAGATGGATTCAATCGCGGCAGCAAGGTGGTCATCGCGGCGGTCGGTGAGGCGATTCGCGAGTTGCCAAGGAAATTGCCACCCGAGCTTCCGCTGCCCGACGGCTTTTCGGACGCCGCGTCGGTGATGCCCGGCGTCGTCGCGATTCGAGGGCCCAAAGCCGCCGACGCGGCGACCTACCCGGCTGATTTGGAACGCCTGGCACAAACCCTGGACACATCCCATCCGATCAACGCGTTCCCGTTGGTGCTATTGGTTGACGACCCACAGTGGACGGCCGCGTCGCTGAAAAACTTTTTGTGGGTGACGTTCACCCGCAGCAATCCGGCCAGCGACATCGATGGCGTCGACTCGGGAACACTCCGTAAGCATTGGGGATGCCGTGGCAGCTTGATCATTGATGCACGAATCAAGCCGCATCACGCACCGCCGTTGGTCGAGGACCCCGAAGTGACACGCCGTGTTGACGCACGGGCGGCACGAGGTGGTGCATTGGCAAAGTACTTGTGACTTCGCTGCAAAATTCCGGGTTCCCGTTGTCGACATTTAGGGTTTGTCGACCGCCACCGCCGCACGGACCTTCAAATTGGGCCGGTCCAGCGTCAGATCATCGACGGTGCCGATCGCCAAGACACGACCGGCCTGCAGGTTCGTGGGGGCGTCCACCTGAAACGTTTTGCCGCCCTCCATGGTGATGGTGCGAGCATCGGGGTCGAGGGCCCCGATGACCAGCATTCCCGGCATGGCCTTTGGAGTGCCAGCGACTTTGGCCTTTGCACCCGCGAAGCTTGTGCCGATGGAAGAAAGCTTGTTGACCAAGTCGGTTTTGTCGGCGCAGCGATTGAGCAGGCTTTGAATTTCGTCGTCCGAAAGTGTGTCCTGGACGGCCAGTTCGGCAAGCATGCGATACATGTAGCCCGGAGCGTCTCGGTCGATGTATTTTTCGATTTCGCCGGCGACACGGTTTTGGGTGGCCGGTTGGGGCGCTGGAATCACTTTGTCAGCCGCATCGGGCGTGGGGCTGCCGTCGGGCGTAGGGCTGCTGTCGGCCGTAGGACTGCTGTCGGCCGTAGGACTGCTGTCGGCCGTAGGGCTGCCGTCGGGCATAGGGCTGCCGTCGAGTAGGGAAACCGCGTCGGTGGCTGGCCCGGGTGCATCGTCGGCTTGGGTTTGACCCGGGGCCGGGTCAACGTTGTTGCCCGTTGTGGCTTCGCTGCCTGTCATCGGTGCTTCGTCAAGGGTTGCCGGATTGGTTTCGCCAGCGGGTGTGATGCCCGTTTGGTCGGTCGCCGCGTCCATTTCGCTGTTCGCCGCGTTCGCTTCGCCCGTGGTTGCGTCCATTTCGCCCATGGTTGCGTCCATTTCGCCCGTGGTTGCGGATTCGGGTGCACCCGAGTTTGCCGGATTGATTTCGTCCTCGGGTGCAATGTCCGGTTCCCCCGGCGGGGGTGGGATATCCAAGCGAGTTGACGGGGCGGTGTCCGTCCCGGATGTACCGGTGTCGGGCGCACCGGTGGCCGGCGAATCATCGCCGCGCAAACCGGGTCGGGTTCGTTCGGTCACCGGAGCGGGCCGCGCGGCACTTCTTTGGCCCGATGCGAAGGGGGATTGGCCGTTGAAGGGCCAGAATCCGAAATCGGGAACGTTGCCCAGCAGCGCGAAGATGACGTAGCAAATTGCGGCGGCCGCGATCGGTCCCACTGCGACGCCCAGAATAGGCTTCCAGGCCGATCCTGATTTACGCGGTGGCGTTGTCCGAACTCGCATCGGGGCTGGGCCGCCGGGTGTTTTGACGCGTGCCGGTGTCAGTGGTTTTTGAAACGCGATTTCGTTTGGATCGGCGTTTGCGAAGTTGCCGATCGAGTCGGTCTCGGGCGTTGAGTCTTCGAAGGTACCAATTTCGCTGCCGGAAAGTTCCGCATCGGAAAGCTCGACGTCCGAAAATTTTGCGGCACCGCCACCGACTCGATCGGCATCGATGCGGTCCCAATCATCACCATCGGTGTCCCAGCCATCACCATCGGTGTCCCAGCCATCGCCATCGGTGTCCCGGCCATCGCCCGTTGCAGCCGGGGCACTTGGGGAAGCGTCCAAATCGATGACTTGCGTGGCCGCGTCGCCGTCGCTGACCCGGGTCGCCGGGTCTTCGACAACGGTCAACGAATCTCCCGCCGACGCGTTACCCAGCCCCGCGTCGCGGCCGAGATTCGCGTGATCGACGACCGCGTGCTCATGGGTCGTTACCGGCAACGGCGCCCCTTCGGAATCGACGATTTGCACCACGGGAATGCGGGCCAATTTGGGCAGCGGGATAAACGCTTGGCACCAGGGGCAAAACGCTTGTGCGGAC
>JBCCRW010000087.1:0-16578 GCA_039201055.1 Planctomycetota bacterium
AGCATCGAGTGCATCGGTTGCGGCATTGCGAAATCACCGTTCAGGCCTGAATGCGGACCGCTGCGATCCATTTGCATCAGCAACAAACCGCATGCCGTCGTGTCCTGACCGGTTTTAGCCAAAATGTCGCCGGACATAATCTCATCATCCAGGCTAAAGATTGCCTGTGGCGTATCCAGCAAGGTCGCCAACGAATTGCTGAACGATCGACCGCCCTTGAGTCCGCCACGGTCAAAGTGACGCAGGTTGTTGTAGGCGGCCATGAACACCGCCAGCGGGACCATCAAACCAAAACACGTTAACAGCAGTCGCGTTCGGACTTCGCGGGTCAAAGAGCGTCGGTTGGACCAATACAGCATGACGACGGGCCCCAAAACAACGCCCAGCATGATCCGCCGTCCCGATCCGGAAACGACCGCCAGGACCATGCAAATCAACATGATGCCGAGCGAGAAGATGAGTGCGGCGAAGTTCTGTTTGTTTTTCAGCCAGCCCGCCATCGAAAATGTTGCCGCAAACGTAATGGACGCAAACGACAACACTCGTAAACATTCACTGACAAAGGGGATGTAAAGAACACCGTTCAGGAAAAAGTTGTACAGCGAACACGCCAACGCAAAAACGGCGATCAAATACGTGAATTCGGGACGATATTCCGGTGGTCCCTTTTGCAGGAAATCAACGACAATCCGCGGCGCGCGAATCCGCTGATAAAAGAAAACAAATCCAAAGATAAAAAAGGCCGAATAGAAAAGATACCAATAGATGTCCGCCGGAATTGGACGGGTGTAAAACTTGCCCGTCAGCGCTAAGCCGAGCGTGGAAATGCCGAAGAAAATGATCATACCGCCCAGAAATGCATTCCGGTAAGTCAACAAATGACTGGCACCCGAGGTGAACTGGCGAATCACAAAGTATCCCAGCCCCACGACAACCAGCAATCCAAAGATCACAAGCAGGATGTTTAAATCACTGGATATTTTTAACGTGCGGTGAAGCATTCAAAGTGTCGAGGTGGATGAAGCGGCGGATGCCAATTTGGACTGGACCGTTGCTAGGTTGCCGGCCGCATCTGGTCACGGGTGTCGGCGATCAGTTCAGCAATCTCTTTCATCCGTGCGTCGTCCATTTCTTTGTCCGTAACGCACCAATATTGGATCATGGCGGTTTGACCGATGCCGGTCATTTCGGCCGGGTCATCCAAAATGGTTGGGTAGAACGGTGATAGCCAACGGCGGAAACGTGACAGTCCAAAGTTGCGTGGCGAGCTGCCATCGGCATTGACGCCGCTGAAAAACAAAAAGGCTTGACCATAGGGTTCGCGGCTAAAGCGCGCCATCACGACGGGGGCGCGATTTTCGCCAACGAAAATCTGTTCGCGGCTGTCCATCGTCCATCCCATGCCGCGGTAACAAAAAGTCAGTTCGTGCCAGCCCACGTAGGGTTGACTGATCACCAATTCACCCGGCCGACTGGCGTAGCTGCAGCTCCAAATGTCCGCGTTCTTGCCCAAGCGATCGGTCAGGTCGACGGTGCCATCGCGATGGGCACGATAATCGGATAATTGCAAGTCTTCGTTGACTGACTTCAAGAAAGTGTCGTCGACCTGAAACAGCAATTCGTTTTCCACCAGCCGGTAGCCGCGATTGCTCGCCTCGATCCATTTGCCCACGCCGGTCAAGCCCGCCAACAGCAAAGCGATGCTCGCGAACGTTCCGTAGGCCACCAGGGTCGGCTTGTCGGGCGTCGACGAGGTGCTTGGAAGCTTGGCAAAATCCTCGGGGTGGATGTCCGGTGGGGTTTGTGAATCCCGGAAAAACCAATTCCAGATTCGCAAAAATGGATTGTCGACCGACGCGTCATCCGCATCGATGGGATGCACAAAGGCGCCGATCAATTTGTCAGCACTGAACAACAACGCCAGACTTAGAATCAGCGTTCCGTGGCCCAACATGTCGTGTTGCCAACCGGTGGACAGGTCGACGTCGGACCAATCCTGTGCGATCGCGATCACCGTGACTCGAATCGTATTGCCAAAGATGGCCGCCAGTCCGCCGGCCGCCAGCATTAATGGCAAGGCATAAACCGAACGCTTGCGATAGATCATCAAGACCGTTGCGGCGAAGAACAACGTGAACAACGATCGAACACCGCTGCACGCTTCATCGACAAACAACTGGCGGCTGGACAACTCGATCGTGTTCCCGCGGATGATGTGAGGAACCGAAAACAAGTCCAGCAGCACACTGCTTAGTTCCGTCGTTAGCATCTGCAAACGGACGATTAGTGCCTGTGTCCGTTCAAACGGCAGTCGAATAAAGGTCAGCAGCGGGATGCCTAGGTACAGCAGCGAACTGCGATCACGCTGAATCAAGCTGCTCAGCCAAGCAAGCATCAACAAAATGAAGCCCAAGGCACCCACCCAGCTGGAACGCAGGACCGCCGCGATCAACCACAAAAAGTTGACGCCGAAGAGCAATAACAGCGTCGTGCGGTGACGTGGGAAATCCAGGAAGCCGTCTTTTCGCATCCAGACGAAACCGGCGATGACCAGCGGGACAAGCGGAATGTATTGAAAGTGGGGTTGGTTCCACGCCGCCTGGAAATAGGGAACCAGAAAGATCGCGCTGGCGGCAAATAGCAGCCCCCAAAAGGTCGTTGGCGATCGAAGCCAATCCCGTTCCTGCGTTGAAAGCGGCGTCGTGGTCTCGACGACTTGCGGTGAGGTTGCAGACATACGGATCAGAAATCGGGCGGGAGTGAATGGGAGGGAGGGTCTTGCCGTCGACGTGTTTGGCGAATCGTCGCTGGATGATGTGATAGGACGGGTGATCTCGATCAATCGGGGACCTGATTTTTGGCTTCGAATCGAATCTCGTTTTCAACCCGCTCGAGTGTCCCCGAGTCGTCGTCGTAATCACGCCCCGTGCGAGCCAAATTGAGTGCGTCGCGATACCGCTGCAATTCGCGTAGCCACTGGATCAGACGCAGCCGATGTTTCAATTCCTGAGGTGCTAATTCCAAGGAATCCTCCATCGTTTGGGCGGCTTCGTCGATGCGACCGAGTGCCGCCGAGAACTCGGCGGCCAACGCAAATCGTCTCGCTTGCACCGATTTTCGCTGCGAAACGGGTTGATTCAAGATCTCCTTCCGCACCTGTTCGGCAAATTCAAAGGACATTTGGTTGGGTGCCGCCATATCCCCACCATTGCCACGAAGCCGGCGAATCATCCACGGGGCGGCACGCTCGTAGGCCGCCGCGTCCTTTGGAAGGCACTGGGAAACCGCAAGTTCCGGAAAACGGTCGAGAACTTGAAGCACCTGGTACTGGTGCCGCGGCGATTTTTCGCAGGATTGGCGCAGCAGTGGTCCGGCCGCTTCGTCCAGCCCGACCGCCGCCGTCCACAATCCGAGTTGGCGAAGGAGCAAAAAATTGCCGCCAAAAAACTGCTTCAGTTGATCCACCGCACGGGCCGTCAGATCCGGATTTCGGTGAATTCGCGACGCCAAAATGCTCGCCCGACGCGTCTCGAATCCCAACGGACGAAGCAAAAAGTGCTCGCGATTGTGGATTAACGAGTCGGCGCCGGCATCGCTGGCTGGCAAAGATGGCCGACCATTTTCCGCCGCAGCAAACATTCGCCCGTCGCCCAACAAGCTTTCCACCACCTCAGGCAACTGATCGGCATCGCTGGCGTCCACCATCCGCTTGGTGTCGCGGGCCAATGCCAACGTGGTCTCACGCTCCAGCAATTTTCCGGTGGGCGGGCCCCAGGCTTGCAGGTTTTCGATGCGGCCCCGCAGCTGTTGCCAATCCGAATCGGCGCTCTGCGGAGTCAATTGAATTTGGGCAACCGCTTCGACATGGGCGTCGAAACGCAATTGCCTTTCCGCCAGGACCCCCAGCGACACGATCACCACCGATGCAAGCAACATTGGAATGGCACTGCGAAAGTTGCGAAATTGAACTCCGGTGCCCATCCGTGACGCGCTCACTCGCAGCTTTTGGGCGCGCACCCAAACGAGCCCGCCCAGCATCGCCACCAGGACAAAATTTGCCGGTGTCTTGAGGCCAAAGCCAAATGTCTGGCTGAGCAAAACAACCGGCAACGCGTGCCAGCCGGCGACACGGGCGGCGATGTCGATGGGGTCGGCGGAGGATCGCAAACGCCACAAGCAGCGGGCCGACAAGGCAATCATCGCCAGGACCAGAAGCACACCGGGCAGTCCCGATTCGACCAAAATTTCAAGCCACAAGTTGTCCGCATTGCGAAACCACGTCAGCGATTGTGGGTCCGCCCAAGGCAGATGTGCCTCCGCGTAGGTTCCCGCACCCGAACCGGCGGGGAAGTAGCCCACCGCCGCTTCAAAACCATCCTGCCAATGATTCCACCGACCTTCCAACGAATTGACCACGCCCTCTTCTTGCACGGTGTCTTGCAAACGCAACAGGCTTTGCGGTTCGATCCCGGCGGGCAACAGCATCACAACGGCCGATAAACAAGCGATCGCCCCCACGCCCAAATAGGCTCGCAAACCCCGGCGGCGATGCGCCCAACCGAGCGCGAAAACGATGCCAACCAGCATCGACGCCAAGCCACCACGGGAACCGCAAAACACCAAACCCACGATCGTGAACAACGAACCAACCAAACCAATCATCGATCCGGGGTCCGAGACGATCGACAGCAAGTCGTCCCATTCGAACGATTGGTCGTCCATTTCGAATTGCTGGATGACGCTTAGCCTCCACGCCAACAAGCCCAATGAACAAGCCAAGCACAAATTCAAAAACAACCCACCCGCGTTGCGATTGACAAAGGAACCGAACGCGGTCGCCGAGGGCGCATAGCCCCACAGTGCCCATTCGGGTTCGATCAGCCGCCCGATGCCAAACAGAGCATACGCGGCGCCAGTGATCGACAGCGTCCACAAGATCAATCGCAAGACGTCGCGGCGGGATGTGATTTGAATCGAAATCACCATCGCGGCCAGTGCCAACCAAATCATCGCCGTCGCCGTTCGTGTTTGGTCCGCCGCGACCGAGACCGGAAAGCGATCCGGCAAAGCGTCCTGGCCCACGAACGGCAAAATCCACTCGCGGTAGGCATTAAACGATCCGCCACTGAGCGTCTTGACCAGGCCGCCATCCAGTGGAATCGTTTGAACCCAGGCATAAATCGCCAAACACAAGAGCATCGTCGGCGCGATCCAGAACTGCCATCGATGGCCCTGGTCGGTACCCAAACCGGTTACCAGAATCGAGCTCAGTATTGTCAGTAGGCAGGCCGACAACAGCCACTGGGTCCACGGCAAGACCCCACCAAAATCGAGCGCCAACAAACCCGGCAGCAGCGCAAGAACCATACCGCCACCCCAATGCATCGCATCGGCGGCGTGGGCGTATGATTGGCGAAGGCGTCGGGTGATCCGTTTCCGATTCATCATTGGAATCCGTCGATTCATCGTTGGAATCCTTCAGGGCACCGGGCATGCATGAGGTAGCGAAACACCGGTGGGAAGGCCGCAGGATAGCCGCTGCCGATGGAATCTTACAGCTCGCCCCGATCGAGCCGGCCAAGGTTCGCACGATCAACGCGGAAGAATCGCACAATCGTTAAAAACGATTCCTACCGACGCAGCTCCCGGCCATGACGCCGGGCAACCTGGCCATAGATCTCGCGATCGGCAAGCCACAAACGAACCCATTTGCGGAACGTCACATACGTGCTTCGCGAAACCGGCTGCCGCGATCGCCAAGCGCGTAAACAGCCGAACATGCCCTGGACCAGGCCGATATGTGGGTCCAAGGACTCCGCACCCAGGCCCGCGATCCGAGTGTGGCTGAGCCAATTGCCCAGGCTGTACGTCAACGCATGCGGCAGCGGCACGATTCGCCCCGCCATCATCACGTTCGCGCGAACGTTCATCCGATACAAACCCGGGGGGCGGCCGCCGGCATGCTGGGGGTAATGGTCGATCATGCAATCGTTGGCGACCTTGACCAGATAACCCAGGTCCAGCATCCGCAAAGCAAAGTCCTGTTCTTCACCCTGCCGGCCGTCACCGGAATATCCACCCAGTTGCTCAATCACGCAGCGACGCAGTGCATTGGCGCCGCCGGCAAACTGCGGGGTGCAGAAGAATTCGTCCGCTCGGGGCAATCGCGGCAAACGCTGCTTTACCCGGCCGTCGGGATAGTGGTCGGTCAACGGAATCCCCACCGCCCCCACTTCGGGAAAGCGGAATTCGTTGCAAACACGCTGCACCAAATCCGGCGAAGCAAACACCGCGTCGTCATCAAGCGTAAAAACGAATTCACCCGTGGCCATCGCAAAGGCTTGGTTCCGTGCCGCGATGATGCCGCGCGGCGTGGCGTTCCGCACGTATTGAACCGGGCATGGTGCATCTTCGCAAATGCCGGCAACGTCTATCTTCGCAGGCCCGTCATCGATGACAATGATCTCGCATTCGACACTTTGGGCGGCCACCGATTGCAGCGCTTTGGCGAACAATTCCGGTCGATCCTTGGTCGTGATGACAATGGTCGCACTGTCCATCAAGTTCGAATATCCAGAGTGTAAAGGTATCCAGGGGGTGGAAGAGGTGGGTCCGGTCGACCTGCGGATCCGGCCACGTCAGACTACTTTGCATTCCTTGGGCGATACCAGCCGGTCCGCAAACAACGACGTCCCGCGACCGACGCCGGACCGATCGCGAGGCTTATTCCGTTTGGTCAAACGCCAAGACCGCGAATTGACGTGCAACCCGAACCGGTGATGCACGGCGGCCGGGATCGCGATTAAGATCCGGTCCCGACCGTCGTTCTGTTCACCCTGTTTTCGCCAGTTCCGCCCCTCTGTGATTGAAGTGACCCACGCGCCGACGGCAAACGACGGCAAGCCGAAAACAGGCAGCGTCGAATCGGTTCTGGCCTCTTTGGCCGACAAAAAGATCTTTTTTGACCCGCTTCACGGGAACAACGGGGATGAGTTGATCGTGATGGGGTCGCTTGAAGCGATTCATCGGCACCAACTGCAACGGGTCGATGACGCATCGGCGGCCGACGTGATCATCGTCCCCGGAGGTGCCGGTCTATCATCCGTTTGGGGTGGCGCGATCGAGGAAGTTTTGCGCTATTGCGACGGAACACTGGGCCAAAAGACCTTGGTGATCCTGCCCAGCACAATGAGCTTTGACAATGATCGATTCCGCAACGGATTAGCGACCCGTTTGGGTAGCACCTATTTGTTCGCCCGCGAACGCAAGACGCTCGACCGTATAAAGGCGGCCAATCTTCCGGATTCGACCCACGTCGCTTTGGACCACGATATGGCGTTCCAGCTCCGTGATTCGATTTGGCTGAAACAGCTGCGGTCAAAATCCAAATCCAAGCATGTGTTGGTGGTTGAACGGCGTGATGCGGAAACACTTGCCGCTTCGCGGGACGGTGCGGTCCCGGTGCCCAGCTTCACAAAGAAATGGGTCCCCCAAGCCATCAAACGCCTTGTTAAACGACAGCTCCACGAAAAACACCGCCGGTCGTCGCCCTTCGCTGACTGGGCAAAACAAATTTCCATCAAAGAATTTCCGCATGCGGAAAAGTCGAACTTCCAATTTCTGGATGTCAGCCTAACGGGCATTTTTAGCTTCGAATCATTTTGCAAATCGATCGTCGAAGCCGAAGCCGTCATTTCCACTCGGCTACATGTTGCCATCCTATCGGCCTTGCTTGATAAGCCGACGGTCATCGTTCCTGGCAGCAAGAAATTCGGGAAAATCCAGGGCATCTATGACTATTCGATGTCCGACATGAAGCACGTTACCATGGTTGAAAACCCTTTTGACGAATCAGGGTCCCTGTGATGAGCCAACTCGTCAAACAATTCTTCTTCCGCGCCGGTTTCAACTTCCAGCGTGTCACACCGACCGCCGCGGTTCGTTCGCTGATTGCCAAGATGGCGCCCGTCAACACCGAGGTACCCCTGATCCGATTGGGCGGTGATGGGGATGGCGGATACCTGGTTCCCGATGATCTAAATGATATTGCCGCGTGCTATTCACCGGGCGTTTATGAAGTTGCCCAATTCGAAAAGGATCTTGTGGACCGCGGAATCGAGTGTTATCTGGCCGATCGCACCGTCGACGCACCACCGATCAAGTCCGACAAAATCCACTTCTTGAAGAAACACATTGGCGTCGTCGATGACGCGAGCCTGATCACAATGGAGACGTGGCTGGAAAGCACGTCCGATCCTGGTCGTGAGGCGAAAGATCTACTCCTGCAAATGGACATCGAGCGTGCCGAGTATTGTGTGCTGCTCAGTATGCCCCGAAAACTCTTACAGAGATTCCGCGTGTTGGTGGTCGAATTCCACGATTTGCATTTGATGTTTGATCGCCGCATCTACCCCATCTATGAAGCCGTTTTTAGAAAGCTGCTGAAGGACTTTCACCTTATCCACATGCACCCCAATAATTTCACGCCGAATGTGACGCGTGATGGCGTCGCGGTCCCCCCGTTGATGGAGATCACCTTCCATCGCAAAGATCGCGCGGAAACGACCGAGTTTTCGCGAACATTTCCCCACCCACTCGATCGGGACAATGTCCCATCAAAGCCCTCACTGCCGCTTCCCGACTGCTGGCTTCGGTCCGACCCGTCGGCGGCGACATCGCCGTGATGATCTCCAGCACTTTCGGCTCCAGGATGCAGTCCGTTGTCTGATGCGCGGGGCAGCCAGGCGAGCATTCTGATTTCGAATGTCCAGATCAACTACGCACGGATGTTGCTGACGGTCTTCCTGGGCATTCTTACAACTCGCATGGTTTATCGGGAATTGGGTGAAAAGGGATTTGGGCTTTTTGCTGCGGTGGGTGCCAGTGTTTTTCTGGTCACGACGCTTGAATCAACATTGTTGTCCAGTGTGCAACGCTATCTCGCCTATGCGGTTGGCAAGGATGACGACCGCGAACTTCGTGAAACGTTCTCGACCAGTTTGTTTTTGACCGTCCTGCTGGGCGGCCTGACCTTTGCGGTCGTCTATCCGTTGGCCCCATTTTTAATCAGCTTGCTTCGTGTTCCCCCGGACCGAATCGAGGCCGCGATACTTGTCCTCCGCTGCACGCTGGTGTCGGCATGTGTGATGATCGCGGCGGCTCCATTCAATGCGATGCTGACCGCAAACCAGAATTTTTTGGTGCCCGCAATCGTGGCCACGGGCGTTTCCGTGTTGACCTTTTTAGGTGCCTATTCGCTTCGCTACTTGCCGGGGGATTCGCTCGAGCATTACGCAATGATCCGCTTGGGAGTCGTTGCGTTGGCGGCGTTTTTCAATTCCATCTTTTGTTTGAAGTCGTATCAACAGTCGCGTTTTTCCGGGTCGTCGGTCGTCCCGTCCATCATGCCACCGCTGTTGTCCTACGGCGGATGGGCGGGGCTGGGTGCGATGGGCTGGCATCTACGTCTTCAGGGAACACAGCTGATTGGGAATTTGTTTTTTGGACCCTCGTTTAACGCATCACTGGGAATCGCGCAGCAGATCAGTGGTTATGCGGGGACGCTTCCGGCGACACTCCTGCGTGTCGCGAACCCCGCCATGACACAAATGGTCGGGAGAAACGAATCGGCGAAGATTATTCCACTGCGTGATAGTACCAGTCGCTTTTGCGTCCTGTTGACGTTTATCTTTTGCGGACCGCTGTTCATCGAGCTGGATTTTTTGTTGGGCGTTTGGCTGGAATCGCCGCCCCGTCTTGCCGCGTTATTTGCGACCATCATGCTATGCAATTTGCTGGTCGATCATGCCGCGTCCGGCTACGGGCTGGTTTTTCTGGCGACCGGTCGCATACGCGGTTATGCGATATTTACATTTGTCATCGTCCTATTACAAGTCGCCGCGACCTACGCGTTTGTTGCGTTGACCGGTTCGCCCGCGTCGTCAATCTTGATCATTTTTGTCATGGCAACTTTGGCAAATTTGTTCTACCGCGTCTGGTACTCCGATGGGCAATCGATCGAAGTCGCGACGCGACACTGGCTGACAAGGGTTTTTCTTCGGGTTGTCGTTGCGTGTGTCTTGGCGGTCCTGGCGGCAAGCCCCGTGGCTTGGGCATTCCCGCCCAGTTGGTTTCGTCTTTTCAGCGTGACCCTGGTCCACACGGTTGCTTTAGTTGCGGTCGCATGGTTTTGGACCCTGACCGCCCAGGAACGTGAACAGGCCGGCACTTACGTGGCCCGGATACGCGATCTGGCACGCAAGAATCTGCGTTCACTCGGTGGATGATCGATTGATGTTGAAACGCCGTGCGCCATCGGAACTGATCCTCGCCGCCACCTCGAAATGGCGACGCCGCTTTGTCACCTTGAATTTCAGGGAGATGAATTCGGACCAATATGCTGAACGCTTTGGTGCGACCTGGGAAACCGTCATTCCTGGCCAGTCCGCCGTTTGGCCACTTCCACGGCGTTTCGGTGCGAGCGAAGTCCATTTTGAAATGCTACCGGCGCATTGGCCCGCCCAGGGTGTGTTGCACGCGGCCGACGCGTTGCTGGTCGGCCGACATGGTTTGGCATTTTCAAAAGATGGCATCCGTTTGCCGTGGCACAACTTCCATCGACTTGCAACCGCGCCCCCGGAGGTGACTCGGCGTGAATGGAAGCGGGCCAAAGGGAATCGCCTGATAGGTACCGTGCTTTCCTTGATGAGTGAATTTAGCCAGAAGAATTACTGTCATTTTCTGTTTGACTGCCTGCCAAGATTTGAACTCTTTCGTCGTTCATCATTTGGCAATCAAGAACCCGATGCCATCGTGGTGCCCGGTTCGGCATCGGAGCGTCGACGTCAGCAATTGCAACGTGTGGGAGTCCCAATCGACAAAATCATTTGGTACGACGACCATCCCGGCTGTTGTGCCGAATCGCTGCTTTTGACAACGTTTCCCGGCCTGCCGCGTTGCTACCCGCCATGGGCTATCGATTTTTTGCGGATGCATTTTCTACAGTCCGATCCGCCTCCGTCGTCGGGCGGTCGCCGCTTGTTTGTATCCCGAAAAGGGTTTGATCGGGACATTCAAAATCGCGACGAAATTGAATCGATCGCCAAAACGATGGGCTTTGAAATCTTTCAGCCTCATCTGCACGATGACGCACCACGGATTTTTTCGCAGGCTGAGATTGTCGTGGGCGGCCACGGCGCCGGGCTTGCCGACGTCGCGTATTGCAAGCCCGGGACTCAGGTTTTGGAACTGCTCGCCGACGTTCACATCTACCCTTACTACTATTCGATTGCCGCGAGCGCGGGTTGTGAGTACTCCGCGTTGATTGGGCAAACGCCTCGCGACATCGGCAACACATTTGCCACACGCTACCAGGGAAACTTCAACATAGATGCCGCTGAATTCTCAATCGCATTGAAAGATCTGTGCGAGAACGTGAGTGGCCAGAAACACGGCAACACAAAGTAGCTCGCCTCTCCGAGGCGAATCGTGCTCGTCTGAGTGCCGAAGGCACGGCATGTTGTAGCCCCGGACGCGATTTCGGGGACTGCCTTATGCGTCACCCGCCCAGGTCGTCAGCATTTTCTGATCATGTTGGACCATCCGCGTTGCCAACCCCGGCATGCTTGTCGTTGCCTTCCATCCCAGGATCTCATTGGCTTTGGATGCATCGCCGACCAGATTGATCACTTCCATCGGACGCAAATACTTTGAGTTGGTTTCGACATGGTCGCGGTAGTCTAAATCGACGACCGCGAACGCCGCTTGCAGGAATTCTCGTAGCGAACTCGAACGGCCCGTTGCAAAAACATAATCGCCGGCCTGATCGGCCTGCAGCATTCGCCAAAAGCCATCCACATATTCGGGCGCATAGCCCCAATCGCGATGCACATCCAAGTTGCCCAAAATCAGCTTGGATTGTTGACCCGCCGCAATGCTGGCGACCGCTTTGGATATTTTTCGCGTGACAAACGATTCACCGCGACGCGGCGATTCGTGATTAAAACAAATCGCGTTGCACGCAAACAAACCAAACGATTCGCGATACATCTGCACCATTTGCGTCGCGAACGTTTTGGCAATTCCGTAAGGCGTCACCGGCCGCATGGGCGTGTCTTCGCGTTGCGGCGATTCGAGCGGCCGGCCGAAGATCTCGCTACTGCTGATGTGGCAAAACCGCGGCGGGTCCGGCAGGTCGCGAAGGATTTCCAACAGCTTGAGCGTTCCCATCGCGGTGAACTGACATGTCGATTCGGGGATTTCAAAACTGGTCCCGACGTGAGACTGGCCGGCCAAATGATAAAATTCGGCCGGTTGGCAACGCTGCAGGATGCGGCGAATCGTGGTCGCGTCATCCATGTCCGCATAGTGCAAAAACAGCCGGCGGTTGTAGACGTCCGGATCGGCAAAGTAATGATCCAAACGGCTGCGAACGGTGCTGCTGGTCCGCCGCACCAATCCATGGACCGTGTAGCCCTTGCCCAGCAACAATTCCGTCAGGTAGGAACCGTCTTGACCCGTGATGCCGGTCAACAGAGCGACTTTGTTTTGGGCAGTTGCAGCGTCGGCAGCTTCCGCTTGTGTGGCTGTGGCATTCCCGCTCACGTTTTTGCGAGCCCCCGCAACAGCGTTTCGAATTTCTGTGTCACGACACCGCGATCAAACTGCTGCTCGGCTGCCTGGCGACCGCGGCGCCCCCGATCTTCCAAGTCCTCGGTGGCGGTCGATGCGAGCGTTGCGACCATGGCGGCGATGCGGCCCGGATTGCCCGGTTCCAGATGCCATCCGATGGACAATTTTCGCAGCGTTCGCACCAAGTCGGTTTCGGCGTCGGCGATGGCCAGGACCGGCCGGCCCGCCGCCATGATGCCGTACAGTTTGCTGGGGCACAAACATCCGCGGACCTTCGGGTTCATCGAAACGACATGCACGTCGGCAGCCGAAAGCGTTGCCGAAAGTTCCTCGCGGGGTTGATACGGCAGAAATCGGACGCGGTCGCGGGGGATACCGCCGATGCCCGCGTTGCCAGCATTGGGGCTGCCCTCGCCCAGGTTTCCAGTGCCCAGGTTTCCAGTGCCCAGGTTTCCAGTGCCCAGGTTTCCAGTGCTCAGGTTTCCAGTGCTCAGGTTTCCAGTGCTCAGGTTTCCAGTGCTCAGGTTTCCAGTGCTCAGGGCGTCCCATTTGGAAATCAGATGATCACGATTGGCGCCACCTCCAATGATGCGCAGCACCGCGTCGGCGGGCCATGCATCCATCGCTGCCGCCTGGATTAAGTCGCCCAGGTCCTGGGTCAGCCCCATGTTCCCCGAGTGCATGATGACAAATTGATGCGGCCGGGCGATCGCATTTCGAAATTCATTTTTCTCGGGTGCAACAGGGCGTATCGTCTCGCAATCCGCCCAATTGGGTATCAAGTCAATACCGCCCGGATCAATGCCCCAGGGCTCGCTGGTCAAGCGATCTCGCATGCAGCTTCCCAGCACGACGACCTGGTCGGTCGTCGCGTAGGCGTCGCGGAGCCTTCCGCGGATCGAACGGGTCAAACGGCCCGGCTTGGCCTTGCCGACCGCTTCGGCGACATCGGGATAAATATCCTGCAAATAGCAAACGCTGCGTGCCCCGATCGCCTTGGCGTGCGCGACACCCACGGGCGGCAACAGGAACGGATCGGTTTCGCTGACCACCACGTCGGCCGGCAACTGAGTCTTACGAAGGTACCGTTTGGCCGCTCGAGTAAACGAAAGCAGATTGATCAATCGACCCGCCGGCATTCGTTTGTTGAACGTGGTGTGCGCCAGCCGGTGAATCGTCACGCCCTGATGCACCTGAGTACCGACGCGAACAAAGCCGTCTACCTTGGGATGATTGGGCTGGCCGCAGACGACGTGAATGTCCATCGACTGGGCAAGGTGTTCGGCCAAGTCGGCCAGCAATTGACCGGTGGCCTCGGAGTCGGGCCAGTAGCAACGATTCAAAAAAATGACACGCATGGTGGGGCCCGTCCGGCGGTGGGCTAGATTTTCTCCAGTTGGCAATCGTCCAACTTGACGCTGACGCCCTGTTCCATGAACCGAACCGATACGATCAAGCACGTTTCCGCATCGCGGCGGACGGCAATTCCTTCGTAACCGGCGAATGATCCGTTGCGAACCCGCACACGCTGGCCCGGTTCGATCCGGCTCTCGATCGTCATCGGGGCGTCCATCGAGATCAACGATTGAATTTGCCGCAGGTCTTGGACCAGTTCGACGTGGTCGACCACGGGCGTCGCCTTCATGATGCAGCCGGTGCAGATCGCGTTGTACCGTTGCATTTCGTCGGCCAACAAAAACACGTAATTTGAAAACAGCGGCACCAGCGAACTGCGAACGCGGCCCGCGGGGCTGCGTGATCGCTTGGGGATCAGCGGCCCGTAGTGCGGCACTTCCAGTTGGCGCAGGTGCCGCATCAATAACTTCTCTTGGCGACTTTTGGTGTACGCCGAGTACCACGACGCATCGACATTCGCCTGCTCCAGCAGTTCCTCGCAGGTCAGCAGGTCGTCGGGAAATAGATCCGGTTCGGGTGGCAGAATAGGCACGGCGATTGACTGTCGGATTCAGGCCACCGAGAGATGAGAGATCACGAAGTGGCTTGTTGGATGGGTGAAACAGCCGGTGCCAAACCGCAGCTTGACGTGGGCACACCTTATCGTTGCCACCGGAGCCGGCTTTGCATAGCGGATTGGGTCAAGTCGTTTCATTCGTCACCGTCGAACCCCAATGCGAGCCAATCCGATCACGGCGACGTCGACGCATTTGGCACGCTCGGTGACCGGGAGTAGCCTGCGAGGGCGGTCGTCTGCAAGAATTGGCGTCGCTGGGCTTCGCCCGACGTCGGAGCTCCCGGGCATTCCCGCGTTCTGGCGAACGACGGCGACGTTTTGGTTTTCGTTGCGGCAAAGCATCCGAGCCCCATTTAGCAATCGCGTGAAGCCAACCCTGCCCGTCACCGTCTTGATCGCGGTTCGCAACGAGGAAGCGAATTTGCCACGCTGCCTGGCGGCGCTCGATCGGGCCCAACGCGTCCTGGTGGTGGATTCCAACAGCACCGATGACAGTGCCAAGATCGCCGCCGCAGCGGGGGCGGAAGTGGTGAACTACGAACATCCCGGTGGGCTTCGAAAGAAACGCCAATGGGCATTGGATACCCTGGAATTTCAAACGCCCTGGGTATTGTTGTTAGATGCGGACGAAGTCGTTCCCGACGCGCTTTGGGACGAAATCGAACAAGCATTGGAAGAATCGACAACGCACGACGGATTTCTGATTACCAAAGAATTCCATTTCATGGGGAAGCGTTTTCGGTGGGGCGGTTTTTCGCATGCCGCGGTGTTGCTGATTCGCGTGGGCAAGGCCCGTTTCGAAACGCTGGTCGAGGTTCCCGGGGATACCTTGGATATGGAAGTCCACGAGCGGGTTCAGGTAAACGGCAGCATCGGGACACTGGCGACCCCCGTTATTCACGAAGACTTCAAGGGGCTGGAGGCTTATATCGACCGCCACAATCGGTACTCCACGTGGGACGCCCACTTGCGATTGCATTTTTTGGAAACCGGCACGCATGGCAGCGATGCCGTCCGCCCGCGTTTGCTGGGCAACGTGCAGGAGCGACGTCGATGGTTAAAGAGCCTGGCCGTCCGCACGCCGATCGAACCTTGGCTGTGGTTCTTCTATCACTACATCTTGCGGCTCGGATTCTTGCACGGCCGGGCGGGCTTGATCGCCGCCCAAATTCGTCGGCAATACATCATCAACGCGCGAGCGAAGTTGTACGAGCTACGGCTAGGAGGAACGCAAAACGACCAGCCCTGAACGTCGCAAAAATAGAGTCGCTCGCCTCTCCGAGGCGATGAGCTGGAAAGCAGTGTTTCAACACTCGGAGGCTGACCGGCCTGTCGATCGAATCGATGCCGAAGGCATCGCAGCCATTAGCCGGTGGTAAGTTTGGCGAGCCCCAAGCGAGTCAAACGCCACCTCCGGAAATCAGCGGCCCAAAAAAACAACGCCCACGATTTCGGCGGCTTCGCCGCCGAAATCGTGGGCGTCACGCGAGGGCGAGCGTCACGGTTTACCGGAGGTGGCACGAACACTCGCTGGGGCTCGGTTCGCTTACCACCGGCTAATTTCTTTGACCGCTCCGCGGTCGACTAACGCTTAGCCATCAGTTTTCTTGAATCGCATCTAGGACTCGATGAAAGGACGTAAGTCGACTCTCATCAGCGCACGTCAATACCCACCTTTTCACAGCCGAGCGCCAGCCGTCGGTTTCCGGTGTCCAGACCGGCGGCTATTGCCTCACCGCTCGCGGGATACCGGCGGCTATTGCCTCACCGCTCACGGGATACTGGCGGCCAGCGCCTCGCCGCTCACGGGGTACCGGCGGATCGTTCCTGCCTGCGCTTCGCGATTGACGTGCAGAGCGATTGAAGTCCAGAAAAGCTCCTTCAACGAGCCGCTTCGGTCACTTTCTTGGACAGGAAATTTCCGTCGGTCAATTCGCCCACCAACACCGAGTTGTTGGAAAAAACCAACTTCGGCA
>JBCCRW010000088.1:0-16578 GCA_039201055.1 Planctomycetota bacterium
ACAAGTCATCCGAAATTACACGCGTGTGGTGCAATCCAATTCCCGTGCGGTTCGGTTGAGTGGTGTGCAGGTGCAAATGCAAGACGGGACCGCAATCATGACCGGCACGGTCGCGACCGAGCGCGATCGTCGGATGTCACAATTGCTGATGCGTTTGGAGCCCGGCGTGCGACGGGTCGACAACCGAGTACGGCTCCAACCGTAGTGCTTCGTTCCAATTGAAAACTTGGGTAGCCGCTGTTCGCCAGAATACGGGAACGTTCTGAATTTCCGGCTTCTGGCGAAGTCCGGCTACCTTCGCAAGGTCCGGCTTCTGGCGAAGACCGGCTACCTTCGCCAGTAACGTGACCGAGACATCACCGAAAACTTCAGCCCTTTTGCGGCGAGGTTACCCAAGTCGGCGATGATGCGTCGAACTTCGGGGAGTGTTTCGTTGAAATTCTTGAAGGGAATCTGCAGTTTGATCAGCTGCCCACTCTTGAGTTCAATCACCAACGAGAGTTTGGTTTGGTCAGCGCGGAGCGAGTATTCGAAGCCATCTTCTTCGGCCATCTTGCGAACCTGAGCCTCCATCGCTCGGGTCTTCATACCGCGAACCTTTTCGCGCCGGCGACTTTTTGCGAATCGTCGATCGTAGGCTTCAAAGACGCGACGCACAAAGCCTTCGATTTGGTCCAATGAAGCCAGTGGCCGGGCGTCCGATCCGGAGCTACCCGTGGGGACGCGGACGCTCAAGAAGCCATCAGAGTCGTGTTCGATTCGGACTTCGTGGCCGCGATAATAGCTGTCGCTGCGGTGTGGATCGGGAATCGCAAAGCGGCACAACGTTCGCGAACGGCTGTCTCGGTCAAAGGGATACGCGGACATGCGGACGCCGTCGATGTTGCCAACGATGGTGCTCCAGTGCTGGATCGCGGCGGCACGGTCGGACAAATCGACTTGCGTGGCATCGTTGTCGGCGTCAAAGCATTCGCGGAGTAGCTTTCGGGCCGATGGGCCGGGTAATCTCATTTTGGGCTTCCCGAATCCTCGTCTCCGCCCCGGGTCAAGTGGCCGCTGCGGTTGATCGCGATTAACAACCACAACATCACCGTGATGCTGCCGGCCAGCCCGATCAGGCCCAAGAGCGACAAATTGTGCAGCGATGAAGTCGGGTCGGAGGTAAACAGTCGCGGTGGCACATTGGTCGCCAGCATGATGGCTGAACCCAGGAACACCGCACTGGACATCACGCCCAGGACCAAACGGTTGATCGATGGTGACAAACGCCGATGCTGGAGCGTGACGGACAAATCACCGCGTCGAACTTGCCCCATCAACGCTAACGCTTCATCGGGTGCAATCTCCAGAAACCGTTCCGCTTCCAGGTAGACTCGGCTGGCGTTGCGAAGGCGTCGGACGGGCGAAAGCCGACGCAGCATCGACTTGCGCACCAAATCACCGACCGCCTCGAGCGAATCGAAATCGACGTTCAATTCCCGCAGGGTGCCTTCGAGCGAGATCAGCATTTTCAAAAGCAACGCTGATTGGTGGGGTAGCTTGATGCGATGCTTGTGCAGAATGCCGGAAAGATCATTCAGTGCGGAGGTCAAATCGAATTCGCCCAATTCTTGCCGCGAATACGTGGCGATAAATTCAACCGCGTCGGTGGCCAACTTGGATTCGTCCAAACTGGCGGGGGCGCGACCGATTCGGCGGATGTGCCGTGTCAATCGGTTTTGGTCGCCTTCGACAATCGCGACCAGCATGTCCTCGAGTGTTTCGCGTAGTATCGGGTCGATGCGGCCGACCATGCCGAAATCCAAAATGCCGACGCGATGGTCGTCCATGACGATCAAGTTGCCCGAATGCGGATCGGCGTGAAAGATCGAATGATCCATCACCATGCTCAAGTAAGCCGCCGCGATGGCTTGACCGATCGGGCGGTTGGCACTTTGGGTGCCGTCCGCGGTGTCGCCGGTGATTTCCGCGAGTGCCGCTTGGCCAATGGCCCATTGGGACAGCGGCGTCCCCTCGATCCGCTGCATCACCAACACCGATTGGGTGCACAGGTGATCGATCGGTTCCGGAATCACGATGGGCAGGGAGCTTTTGGCGAAGATGTCCGCAAAAGCGCGGAGCGACAGTCGTTCGGAGCGGAAGTCCAATTCGCGGCGAATGATGGGAGCGAGTTGTTCGACCATTTCGGTGGGCGACCACGCTGCCAGCGATTCGACTCGCATGGCAAATTGAGCCAGCCCGCCGATAATTTCGATGTCCTGGGTCACAATGCGATGAATCCCGCTGCGGCGGATCTTCAGGACCACCGGTGTGCCATCGTTGAGTGTCCCACGATGGACTTGGCCAATCGACGCACAGGCCAGCGGTTCGCGTTGGATGTCGCTGAAGTGCGAGTCGAAGTCGTTGCCCAATTCGGCTCGGAGCGTCTCTTCGACGGTTTCGAAGGGATCGGGTCGAACGTTGGAACGCAGATGTTTGAGTTCTTCGGCCAATTCGCGACCGACCAAGTCGGGACGCGTGGCCAGCAATTGACCCAACTTGATGAACGTCGGCCCCAGTTCGGTTAGCGCCAGCCGCACCCGCTGGACGCTGGTGTACCGGGAAAGTGCGATGCCATCGCGGTCCTTGGCCCAGTCGCGAAACGGTAACCGGAACCGGGTCAGGCCGTCGGCCAGTCCATAACGCCGCAGGACCGCGGCGATTTCGCGGAATCGCCGAAGGTTGCGGTAAAGCTGCGGGACTGAAGTGATTTTCATCTCAGATCCCGCTTCTAGTTGCTGGCCGGGACTAGGACAACCAGTCTTCGCGGAAGGCCGCGTCAAAAGGATTCGATCCGTTCCGGCGGTCCCGATCATCGGAATCGATTTGGTCGATCGCGAGTGAATCGACGACGTCGTCGGAAACCGAGTTGGTCGTTCCGCCAAGCCATTCGCCTTCGGCATCGCCACCGGACCGATCCCGACGAATTTGATTGATCACCTGCAAAGCGTCCAGCGGCGTAATGCGTTGGTCGCCCGAAACGTCGTAGTATCGGAAGGTCAGCGGATCGTTGCTGACCAGCGGACTGTCGGTCGGCAAAACGGGGATCGAATTGGTGCCGTTGCGACGCAGATGATTCAGCACCAACAATGCGTCGATCGGCGTGACTCGGCCGTCGTCGTTGACGTCGGAATTTGAATCGGCGTTCTGCAGCGTGCTGGCCAGCACCGTGATGCTGACACTGGCCCGTTCGGAAATTCGACCGCCGTTATCCACCACCGTGTAGGTAAACGAATCGGTGCCCACGAATTGCGCATTCGGCAAATACGTGAACGTGTTGTCGGCATTGCGGGCCAATTGACCGCGGCTGGGCAGGGTGACGTCGATGGAGCTGGGATCAATCGTCCCATCGTTATCGAAGTCGTTGGCCAACACGTCGAAGGTGACCTCGGTGCCGGCAAGCGTGGTGAATTCGTCGTCGACGGCAACAGGTGCCGCGTTGACCGACAACGTCACCTCGCCCTCCAGGCTGGTCGCGCCGTCTTCATCGCGAACGGTGTACCGGAAGAAGTCATCGTTGTTGGACGACGACACCGGCGTGTACACGACCTCGCGGGTTTGCGGATCAATTTCCACGGTTCCGAACGAAGGTTCGAAGGTAATCTCCAGGGTGCTGCGGACGATTGTGCCGTCGATGTCGACGTCGTTGGCTAGCACGTCGACTCGCGTCGGTCCGTTGTTGGCAAGCGTTGGTGCGTCGTTGGAAACCCGCGGGGCATCGTTTCGTCCTTCGACGGCAATGGTCACCAAGCCGGTGTTGCTGGCGGCACCCACGCTGTCGATCAATTGGAACGAGAACGTATCGTTTTGCGATTGGCCATCGCCCAGGGTCTGCAGCAACGATTGGTCGTCGGTGGGATCATAAATCAGCGTCTGGGTTGCAAGGTCGATACGGACTTCGCCACCACTTCCGGTCGGCTTGCTGTTGCCGCCATCGGGCGTCAGCAAGTTGACGGTCAAGAAATCGCCTTCGATCAAATCGGGATCGCTTGCTTGGGCAAACAGCGTGCTGAATGGAATGGTCAACAATTCGTCTTCGTTGCCATTGACCTGAACCGGACCCGCGGTTGGCGAATCATTGACCGGCGTGATGCTAAGCGTGAAGGTTTGCGGGGCGCTGGTGTTGGTTGTCGGGTCGGTGTCATCACCACCCGAATCCCGCGCGGTGATTCGGATCGGGATATCGCCGTCGAACGTGTTGGCGTCCCGGGCGATCACAAATCGCAAAATGCCGGTCGCGTCGATTTGCGGTTGCTGATCGAATTTTTCCGCATCGGCCGGTTCAACCAATTCGACTTCGAAGGAAATCGTTTGGTCCTGTTCGTTGGCCGGGCCGGTTGAAAAATCATTGATTTGTTCAGCGGTGTAGGCACCCGAATCTTCGCGAACGGTGATCGCGTTGGTCGTCATCGTGAATTCGGGAAGATCATTCACCTCGTTGATCGTGATCGTGAATTCACGCAGGTTGGTCGCGTTCATCCCGTCACCGCTGTCCACCAATTGAACGGTGTAGGTGACGCTGCCGCTGGCATCGGCGGCGGTTTCGAACTGCAGGTCCGCGTTGCCATCGTCACCGATCAAAACCGACGGTGTGCCCACGACGATGCTGGCGTCACCGGATTGGTAGGCGATGTCGAAGTTCAGGGTTTGGGAATCGATTTCGTCGAAGGCGGTGGCCGGACCGCTGCGAACGTTGGTGGCCCAGTTTTCGATCGAAACTTGGCCGCTGTCTTCGTCGACCGTGACGTTTTGGGCACCGCTAAATTCGGGGCGGTCGTTGACCGGGGTGACATCGATCGACACCGTGTTGGCGGCGATTCGCGGATCGCTGATGCGGTCGGCCGGGTTGGTCAAATCGCCACCCACGACCACGCTGATGCCGTCATCGGTGACGGTGTAAACGAACGTGTCGCGTCCGACAAAGTGGTCCGGGGGTGTGTACACCAGGCGGTCCACGGCGACGC
The DNA here is from genome assembly GCA_039201055.1 of Planctomycetota bacterium. Taxonomy (GTDB): domain Bacteria; phylum Planctomycetota; class Planctomycetia; order Pirellulales; family Pirellulaceae; genus Rubripirellula. The sequence goes on from JBCCRW010000088.1 coordinate 5,004, forward strand.
CGCCAACCATGATTGTTTCTTGGGTGATCGATCCGCCGGCGCTACTGGTTGTCGGCAGCGGATCGGTCAGCGTGATCGTTTGGCCGCCACCAATCTTGCCGTCGATGGACTCATCGGTCGGATCGGTTTCGACAACGAAATCGGTGTTGGCGGCCGGTCCGGGGCGGAAGGCTGCGAGCAGGTCGTCGATGACAAACGCCGTCGACGTGTCCTCTTGGATCGTTGCCGAAATCGGATCGGCCGATGGGTCGATTTGCGGCGGATCGTTGGTCGGGTTGATCTTCAAGGTCAGCGTCGCGGGCACGCTGGTGTTGACGTTGCCGTTGGGGTTGCTGGAATTGGGCGAAGGTCCATCGTCGGTTAGCACGACTTCGAAATCGAAGGTGCCGTAAACATCCGGCGCCGCTTGGAAAATCAAATTACCCGACGACGCGTCGATGCTGGGATAGATCGTGAAGAAACGATCGGCCAATTGTTGCCCAAATGTCAACGACGTGATGCTGAACGAAACGTTCTGGCCACCGGTGACGTCGTTTTCGTCAAACGCACCCGCCGGCCCGGCGGCAATGCCTTGAGCAAATTGTTCCAGCAACACCGGCGACGCATCCTCGGGGATCGCTTGGACCTGGCCGATGGTAAATTCCGGCCGGTCGTTGATGGGCAACAAGCGGAATTGGACACGACCTTCGGTCCCGATATTGTCCTCGATCAATGTGCCGGTTTCGATGTCAAACGTTTCGCCGCCGACCGGTGAATCGTCGGTGACTTCGTAAACAAACGAATCGAGCGCGGCGAAGTTTTCATTCACGTCGGCCGGCGGTGTGTAATTCACGCCGATCAGATTGCCGTTTTCAAAGACCGGATCGACGGTTCCGCCCAGCGTTGTGGCGACGGGACCGGCGTTGATGTCGACGTTTGGATCGGGCCCCAATCGAGTCAACGATAGCACCTGAGACCCGCCGGGGCTGGCATCGATTTCGTTGGTGGGACCGGCGGTGAACAAGTCCAACAACCCGATGCGGTTGTAACCGACGCCGGAGGGCTGATTGAGCGGAATGAAGTAAGGCTGGGAAATCAAATTCGGTCCGACGTTATCTTCACGCAGCGTGAAGGTGATCAGCGGCAGCGAATCATCGACGACATAGGAATCGTTCAAATCCTGGCTGTTGCTGCGGTCCGATTGACTCGAAATTGCGGGATTCAATCGCGGTGCGTCGTTGACCGGACGGACGTTGACGGTGACGTCTTCGGACCGTGTCCGTGGATTGGTCGGATGATCGTCGATCGCGGTAACGGTGAAGCTGATTTGGCCAAACGTATCGGTGCGGCTTTCGATTTGAATGCTCGCCTCCGAATCCCCGTCGTTGTAAATCACGACGGGATCGTTCAGCAGGATGCCGCCCGCGTCGACCAAGTTGGTCACCGTGAAATCGACCACTATCTGGTTGGCATTTTCGACCGCATTGTCGGGCCCACCCGGCAAAATATTGGTCAGGAAGTTGGTGAACACGCGTGGGTCATCGGTGTCCGCTTCGGGAATGTCCAGCGGCGATGCGGTCGCAAAGGTCGGCTGGTTGTTGACCGGCAAACCGAGATCATCGGGGGCGATTGAAATCGGATAATCTTCGACTTCGCCGCCGCTAACAACACCATTGGGGCTCAGCCCGCCGACGGTCGAAATCCGCAGACGCATGAACGTCTCTTTGGCCGTCACGCCCGCCGGCGTGGTCACGGTGATCGGGTTATCGCCTTCGACAAGCGAATCTTCAATCTCGATCTTGTCGCTGGTGCCAAACGTTCCGTCGCCACCAAAGTCGATCCAAAGATCCAGGAACGTTTGGCCCGGCAAAACATCGGTGGCCCGCACGATGAACGTCGTCGTCCCGCCGGGGCTGAGTACGCCCTGGGCGGATGACTGGTCGATCGATCCATCCGGCGCCGGAACACCAAAGACGGTGTAGCTTTCGCCGGAGTTGGTGGTGAAGACGCCTGTGGAAACGCCATCTTCATCATCGCGAGATTCCAAACGAATCACGGTGGGCGTCCCGGTGTCGACCAAACCGGCGGTGATGCCACGCTGCGTGATCTGATCATCGATTAAGTCGCGTAAGACCGTCGCGACTTCGTCGACCGTTGGGTCGTCATCCAGATCCACGACCAAGTTGCCGATCGTCGGGTTCACATCAGGACGGGTGAATTCGACGGTAAAGCGTTCACCGGCAAGGTTGAAGGAAACACGTTCGCCGATGGAAGGAACCGAAACAATATTGATTTCCAGTTCGCCGACATCCGCCGAAACCACCAACCCGGTGCCACTGGAAGTGCCGCTCAACGATTGCGGAATGTCATCCGAATCCGCGTTCGCCGATGCAGCCCCGTCGGCCTCGGTGTCAACACGATCGCCCAAACGCGGCGAGCCGACACCCGGGTTGGCATGCGACGGTCCACCCTGGGCAGCCGTCGTCAAGTAGCTTTCCGGAGCGTCGCCGTAATCAAAATTCACGCCGCTGGTAATGATGGTCAGCTGTGTTTGGCCGATCGCGTTGGTTTCCAGAATGTCGTTGCCCAAACGGTCCTGGACATTTCGAATTTGAATTTCATAGGTCGCGTCGCGGCGGAATTCACCGCGTGTGCTGGTCAGCCGAATCGTGGTGCCGGCCGACGAATAGCCAAACAGGTAATCCAAGCCCTCGCGAAGCACGACGCCGTCTTCGCGAAGCACGACCGAGGCGGGCGACACGGTTGCCGGATCGATGCCGACACCATCATCGCTCAGCTCCACTTCGAAGAACGGGAAGGATAAATCTTCCACCAAACGCACGACCGCCGGGGCCGCATCCGCGTCACCCTCGGTGCTGATGATGCCGACCGCATCCAGCGGAACCGTCAAGCGTGCTTCCGGGCCGATGTTATCGGTGCGTTCAAAGGCACCGCGGTCGACGAACGAGTCGCCGCCCGCACCGCCACCGCCGCCGGGACCGTCAACGCGCAATTGCCCGAGTGCATCGAACCCGGGGGCCAACAAAGGCGATGGGGCAATGCCGACCGGTTCCTTGACCGTGTCAAACAGCTCGGACCGATCCGGCAGTGATTGAATCGACGAATCGACCAACACGCTGTTGGCCTGGGGAATGTAAATGCCGCGATCGCTGTCAACAAACAACCCCGTCGCGTCGGTCAGCACCAAGCTGGTCGCGTCAATCGGCAAGGTCGACGGCGTATTGACTTCGGCGAACACGTTGCCGGCCGTTTCGGTCAGCGAAGCGTTGGTTGTATCAACGTTGATTCCCGAATCCAGATTGACCAAGACGTTGTTCAGCAACGTCGGTGCGGACCGGCCGCTGACCCGGATGCCGGTGCCACTGTCGACACCGGCGTCGTCTTCGTTGCCGATCAGCGTGTTGTTGACGATGCGTCCAAACAAATTGGGCGCGGCCGATTCTCCGTTGTCGAACGTGCCGCCGCCAAACACGATCGCCGCGTCACCGCTCCGCTGCACCAGGTTGTTGACGATGACCGTGCCGGGGATCAAATCAAAGGGGTTTTCATTTCGCAACAAACGGGCGGCACCCGGGCGAGTGAAATCGTCGACGCCGGTGGCCAGACCGGGTCCCAAAATCGGCAACACGTTGGCGGTCGTCGTGCCGGCTTGTCCGCGATCGCCCAGGGTGGCATTGATGCCGACTTCCGAGCTGTCGCTGATGATGTTGTTTTCGATCAACAATTGGCCTTGATCCCGCGTCCGGTTGACGTCGGTTTGGCCGAATTGATAGTCCACGCCAATGACGTCGCGCGTGGGCACTGCCGGGTCGCCCAACGGACGCAGGGTCATTTGGTAATCACCCGAAAGCCGATCAATCGCGGAGAGGCCGAAGAATCCTCCGTACGCGCCCAGGCTGCTGACGACAATGTCGTAGTATCGGCTTTCGGTCGGCGTGAACGTCAGATAGGCGCCGCCGATGGATTCACCCGGTGCCGACGTGGGTGCAAACAAGCTAGAGACGGCGACCGGTGAATTTTCAAAGAATAAGCCCGCCGCGTCCAACTGGGTGCCCGAGGGCAGCACCGTCACGATGGGCAATTCCAAGCCGTTGGAATCGCGCGACAACTCGATCGTATCGACATCGATTTCGATCGGAGTGCCGGCTTCCAAATAGACGCGGACGACGTCCAGGTCCGTGGTCGGGTCGGTGAACAAGATCTGTCCATCGTCGGCAGAGACCTCGTTTTCAACGCCCTTGCGAACTTGGTCGCCGATCTTGCCGCTAACAATCAGCGTGTCGCCGGGCCGGTAATACGGAACCGTCGCGTTGCCGGTTTCGAAGATGTACTGGGCGTAATTGACCGTCCCCAGATCTTGGTCGACGATCGGGATGCGGCGAGTTGAAAATTCACCAAACGGGGTTTCCGCTTCGACGGCATCGACCTTCAGGGTGCGGCCGGAACCGGGATTGATCGTGATGTCGTCGCCAAACAATTCGACTCGCGCGGACGTCGACACGCCGACGCTTCGCGAATCGCCCGTGCGAGCGACGACGTCGAACACCGACGGCGCGTCACCCAGACCCAGGCGGAACTGGTTGATCGCGTCGCGGGCTGATGCGGCGACTTCAAAGGCACTGTCGCCAACGCTGAAGGGAACCAGGACACTCCCCGGGTCGACGGCTTCGGTTGCCGGTCGATCATCAAACACGCTATTGAATTCGAAGGTGACCGCGCGAACACCATTGTCGATCACGAAACGATCGCCGTCGATCAATTGATCGCCATCGGGGAACAACAGCGTCGTCGCTCCATCGGCAAGCCGATCGTTGGGATCAATAGAACGTCCGCTACTGATCGTTTCGTCCAAGACCAAATTGATCGGGTCGTAATCCTGGGGCACGCCGTATTCATCAGCGGTGCGGATTTCCAAGGTGTACGGGCCGACCAAAACTTCGTCGGGGTTTTCCGGTTGGATCGAATCGGGTCGCGAATCGGGCACATAAGCCGGATCGATTACAAACGTCGTGTCGCCGGCTCGAGTCAAGTAATCCTCGTACAACACGGCTTCGCCACGTTCGGCAAAACCGACAATGATGTCGTCGATGTAGACGCCTTCGATCTCATTGTTCTGGGCACCCTGGGTACCGATTTGGTTCGGCGAAAAGCTGATCGGGACGCCCAGACCGAATTCATCGCCCGGTAGCAACTCCGATAGGCCGAAGGGTCCGGGATCAAAAACGCTGGTCGCGTAAAGCCGAATGCGATCGTCGACGTACGCTTTGTAATCAAACGCGGTCGCGTTGGTTTCCAGCGGTTCGGTGCCGAATGCAAAAAAGTCTTCGTTGGCAAAATAGCCCAATGAATCGGCCAGTGCCTTTTGCAGCGCCAAGGTCACTTCGGCGGAATCTTCCAGTGCGTTGACGATGACCGGAATTGCACGCGTGTCGGCACCAAAGTTGATCCCGGTATCGACGGCCGCTTCAAAGGACACGATGTTCGAACCCGGTGCGGTGCGAAGCGACGATGCACCTTGCAGCAGGAGCGAACGGCTTCCACCGGCACTCAGTTGGGCTCCCAAATTCGGGTCCAGTGCCGCGGCGACCGCAAACGCCACCTGCTCGGGACTGGAACCGGGATTGAACACGATTTCGCGACTGGCACCCGAGGGCACCGTGACAAAGGTGTACGTCTGGCCGACCTGGTCACGCGGCGAATCCTTGGCAAAGACCGTAAATTGCTCGCCGGGCGTGATTTGGTTGCCGGCCGGCAACGTCATCGGAATGGCGTAGGTGTCGACGGCATCGGCAAGACCGATTTCGCTTAGGATCGGGTCGACGATGATTCGGACTTCGGCATCATCGATGCCCAGTCCGAAGCCGTCGTTGGTGACCAGCGCATTAAAGGTGGCCGAGATCGCGTTCAGCCTGGCCACGATCTGCTGGCTCAGTTCCGCGGACGTCGACGTTTCATCAAAAAAGATCGTCGGACCCGTCAGCGGCGGGACGGGCGTGCCGATTCGCAGGAACGTCAGCGTGGTGGTCACCCCACCACCAAAGACTTCCAAGACTTCGCCGTCGCGAATTTCGTCGCCATCGGGAACCGTGACATTGACGAACGATTCGAAACGAAGCGTTACAAATCCGGACGCCGGCGTGGTGATGACGGTGTTGCTGCCCGGGACCAACAAGCGATCGGTCGTCCCATCGGTGGCCACGCCCAACGGCGATAAAACGGCCAGCAAATTGTCGCGGACTTGTTCGTCGGTCAGGCTACGCTGGAACCCAAAATCATTCGGGTCCAAGGGGCCCGCAAAGGTGTCGGTGTCGCGAAGCTCCAGCGTATTGGTGTTGGTCAGCGCCGCTTCGGGCGATCCCGCCGCTGCAACGACTTGTAGTGTTTCGCGGTCGTTGAGCCCCGCACCGGCGGGCACATCAATTTCAACGGCTTCGATCTCGGAGAACGTGAAGCGCGAATTCGGGTCGCCCAAAATGATGTCGGTTTCGGTCATGCCGTAAAGGATGGCTTTTTCGCCATCAAAGCCGATATCCAAATTGGCGTCCAAGGCGACGTTGGCAAAATCGGAAACCAATTGAGCCCGCGGCGTACTAGGGCCCAATTGATAATTGACTTGCCCCAACGAGGAAGCCGTGGCGGATTGGTTAAACGTGACCGTGCGTACGCCCAGCGGGGTGTTCAAAAAGATCTGTTCGCCATTGATCAACTCGCTCGCCCGCGGGAAGTTGATCTGCAAGCCCGTCGTCTGTGTTGACGAGATCAGTGTTGGTGCTTGCTGCGATGAAAAGCTTTCGACTCTGATCAAGATATCGGTGCCGTCGGCAACCGGTGTGACCTGCGGCGCGATGGTGTTGATCGCGGCGATGATGTCGTTTTGCAAAGTGGTTGGATTGGTCGCATCGGTAAAGGCGACCGTTGCCGATACCGTACCACCGGGAACAACGCCAGCGGGAACGTTGAAATCATCATCCAGCACAATGGCAAAGTCGTTCACGCCGTCGTTGAACAACAGGACTTCGTCATCATTCAGTTGATCGGCAGCCGCCAAGGATAGACGCGTTTGCACGTTGCCGGCGTTCAGCGGCGTGACCACCAGGGCCGACGGTCCGGCACCGAGTGTGATGGTGACGAAGTTGGTCAGCATTTGCACGTCGCCGCCCACGGCCAGTGCGGTTCCGGCACCCAAGCCCGCGTTGATGGCATCGGCCACTCGCAGCGCGATCGCGGCATCGGTATCGCCGGAATCGAACACGATTTCGCCCGCCGCGCCCGTGGCGTTGGCGCTACGCACAAACGTCAGCACAATGTCGGGCCCGAAGGTGGACAGCGTGATCGTTTCGCCTTCGACGGCCAAATCGCCGTTGGGCGTGATCAACAAAGTCCGCTCGCCCGCGACCAATCGCTCCGGCGACGCTTGGCCCCCAAGCAGATTCGGACCCACTTCGATACTTCGAGCGGCCAACAAACTGATCGTTGCATCGCTATCAATGCTCGCACGCAGACTGGCCGGCAGTGCCGTCGCCACCGCGAGGGCAACCTCTTGGCGATCCAGCAGCGGGTTGATCAAGATTTCGACATCGGCGGTCGACGTTCCCGCGACGCTGACAAATTCGACGACCGTACGATCGCCGCCCGCGCCCACAACCGTGAACGTGTTGCCGTCGGCCAATTGGTTGCCCGCCGGCAGGACCAAGTCGGTACCGACAATGGTCTGCAGGACCGTGCCGTTGAAGTTTTGATCACTCAACGTGACCAAGTCATTGTCGGGAACCACTTCGCCATCAATTCCGATCAATTCAACGCTGCCGAAATGCGATCGCATCGAACCGGCGGTGCTGAAATCGAATCGGATGCGGACGTCGCGCGATCCCGCTAGCGGCGACAGGTCCGCGCGAACTTGTCGCCATTGATCGGCACCGGCATCATCAAAAATTTCCTGGACCGGACTACCGCCTTCCTGGAAGAAGTAATCGTATTCGTCGGCGAGCGGCAATTCGCGAAAGTCATTGTTGGTCGCCAGCAGTCGCCATTGCCCATCGTCACCGGCACCAAAGACCCGGAAGCTATCGCGTTGCAAACGCACACCGGGCAGAAAATCGTCGTTGGCTTCGACTTCCAGGTTGTAACTAAAGTACAACGTCGGCTTGTCATCCTCGCTGTATTCGGACAAGTCGAAGCTGTCGGAAATGACCGAACCGTGTGCCCCGCCGGGTGAAATGTCGCCCAGCGCATCATTTTCGGGACGGGCGACGGTATTGTCCGCCGGATCAGCCGTGATTTCGAAACCGAAGTAAAGACTGTTGCCACCACCAATCGCCAGCGGCTCGCGAGATAAATCGTAATTGGTGACCTGGCCATGGCCGATATCGTCAAAGCGGTCGTTGGTCAAATGCCATGGGTTGACCTCCAGATTGCTGAACGCCAAACCGTGCGGGCTTTGGCCGACTTCGCCACCAAACAGGAACGTCAGCTGGACGGCGTAACGGCCATCGTAAAACACGTGTGCCGGTTCGACCGATGGATTGCCATCCAAATCCGTGCTCAAATCGAACGCGTACAACCAGCCATCCGGCGTGGTCGCGAACAGCGTTTGTTGGTACGCCTGGCCCTCAATGAATTGCGGTCCAAACGACAACCCCGAAAACACCGGAAAACGAATGCTCGGGTCCAGCGGATCGAACGACGCGGTGAAGTGATCCGGTGCCGCCGGCAGCCGACCGTGATAGGTCGTGGGAATCACACTTGCGTTGAAATCAAGACCGTCGGGCGTGGGCACCGTGACGTTGTCTTGGGAATTGAAAACGTGAATGCCGCCCAAATCCGTCACGCCGACAAGCGTGTCGCCAAAGCCAAAGGCGGTTGGATCGATGGCCAAACCGGTGATCGTTCCACCGTCACCCTCCGCGCCGGGCACACCAAAACCCGTATCGATGATGCCAAATTCGATCTCGTTGGACCCCGACGAATATTGGGCGGCGGAGTACGGAAATTGTCCATCGAAGTCGCGGTCGGCATTCGCGTTGGTGGAACCCAGCGAAGTGATGACGCCGGTGGTTGTTTGCGCCGAATACAGGATGTTGCGTGACGCGATCTGCGGCACCTCGCCACCACGACCGGCGGCATCACGAGTACCAACCACCCAAAACCGTTCGCCCTGGTTGATCGCCGTGCGATTGATCGACGACGTGCCATTGGCACGGGGGTAGGCGATGGCTTCGATGATTAACTGCGCGGCATCTTGATTTTCCGTGTTGTCGCCACCTTCGTTGCTTTGTCGGAACACGATTCCGTCGTCACCAAGCTCGCGGGCGCCGCCATCAATTGCCGAAATGTTGATGTAGTTTCCGACACTTGCGTTGTTGAATTCAACGCCGACTTCGGGGCCAACGCTGTAGGTGTACAGCTCGCCGTCGCGGCGGATTGCCAGGTCGCCGGTCGGTTGCGCCGATTGTCCGATCAGGCGTTCCATCGTTCCGGTGAAGGGATTGAAACTGGCGATCGACGTTTGATTGCTGCCCGAAATGCCCGTGTCGTAAGACACGAACAAGCGGATGTCGTCCAATGTGTAAGGCACCGCGGACGCTTCGCTAAAGAGCGGTTCGATCGTCGGCTCTTCGGCGGTGTAATCGATCACTCGTGGAAAGCCGATAAGATTGAAATCGTCCTCTTCAAACGAATCGCGACCGATCCGGCGAACCGAATTCAGCGGCATCAACCGCGTGTTTCCTTCGGTCGGATTTTCTTCAAAGAATTGGTTCAGCACGCGCGGCACGACGGCTTCGTTGCTGACGGCGACAAAATACGTTCCCTCGGGCAATTCGACCGGCCCGATATAGGCATCCAGGGTGCCCGCCGAACCGGCATCCAAGTCCGTCGGGTCCGTCGAAACGTCATCGGCGATATTGCTGTCGCGTCCGACCAGGATCAAACGGCCTTGACCGTCGAAGACCGAAAGCACCGTATTGGGTCGGCCCAGCTGGTCGGCATAATCGATGTCAAAGGTCGTGGTGACGAAGCGGTTTTCGTTGTCGAAAACGTCCGGCTCGATTTGTTGGGTGAACAAATCGACGCGATACACGTCGACGTCCTCAAGCCGTTCATCCAACAAGCTGTTGTACAGAGCCGGGACGGACAAGTTCGAAATGTTGCCCAGTTCGCCCGTGACGACCAGCGATCCGCGATCGCTGGTCAGTAGGTTGCCCAAGTCTTGTGCCTGGGCCGGGTTGGCCGACAGCCGAGCATTCGCGGTTTCGCGGGTCTGTTCATCACCGCTGTTGCGATCACCTGGTGTCGGGTCGATGTACGAAACCTCTTCGGCGGCATCGCCAACCAACGGGCTGTGCAGCGGCGCCGCATCGACTTGGATCGCGCGTGTCGCAAAGCGAATGTCGGCGCGTCGAACGGTCGAACCGGCGGTTTCCGAATCGTCGCCCAAACGCAGCGACATGGTGTATTGCCCGGACGACAATCCCGCCGCCGTGCGGACTCGGACAAAGTACTCGTTCTGCTCCGATGCATCGCCTGGTAGCACAATCGCCAAGCCCGCATCGCGACGGTTGGGGGATTCAACATTGCCGGCCAGCGTCGATGTTTCCAAAGGCCGCACGTCGTCCTGGACAACGCCCTCGGGCAAGCTTTCATCGACAAAGATCGATGCGATGCCGACCGATTCATCCAGCGAATTGTCGCTGCGAGCGATCACTTCACCATCGCCCGTGACGACTTCGATGACCGTGTCCAGCGACGATTCGGTTTCGTCGATATCGATCACCACTCGCGTGCGACCGCTGGCGGTGAAGGCATAGGTGTCGACGTCGGCGGGGGTCGCCAACACACCACGTAGCTGTATGCCCAGGCGGCGATTTTCGTCGCCGCCTTTTTGATCGACCGCAAGCCCGCCCAGTGTTTGCGCATCGTCGGGCGAAGCATTCGAATTAATCGCGGCGGCTTCGGCGATTTCCGATTCGTATACATACGCGACGTTGCGATCGTTGATGTAGGACTGCAATTGCAGACCCACCCAGTCGCCCGCGGCTGCGGGAATCACATTGCCGTCATCGTCGGTGGGCGGATTGCCCAGGGTCTGATTCAGCGGATCGCCGTCCGGAGTAAAGCCGGCGCCAATCGAATCATCCAGCAGGCTGGTCAAGACAACCGGGAACGCATCGCTGCCCAAAATCTGCAGTGTGCCGCCGATGCGATCTTCGATGTCCAGCGGACGACCGCCGCCGATCAGCGTTCCATTTTCACCGAACTTGACGACCAACGATTGGTTGACGGCCGAACGCAAACGCAGCGCGCCGCCAAAGCTGCCCGTCAACGAATAGATGGGTTGTTCGACCACGTGCGTGATGCCGGTGTCGTCCCAAACCGTGTCCCGCGTGACAATTTCGCCGCGGATTTCCAAACCGTTGATCGCGTGCGCGTTGATTTGGTTTTCCTGGATCAATGGGCCTTGATTGGCCAGGCGACCGACAAATTGATCCGCGGCGCCCGTCGAACGACCGCGATCGGAGATCGCTTCATCGGTCAACGCATCCGGATTGATGCTGATCGCCGCCCCGGTGCCGTCATC
>JBCCRW010000089.1:0-16566 GCA_039201055.1 Planctomycetota bacterium
GCGAAACAGGAGGCGATGACGACGCGACGCAGGGAGCGCGGTGCACAACGGTCGCGAAACGACAAATCGAGCATTCGGTCGGCTGGGAGGCACGTTGGGTCTACTTCTTCACGCCGAGCACCCCGGAAGACGGATCTTGGTAGCGATGCACGGGTGTCCGGACGGCCGGCCCCCGAACGCGGTTTCACGCATTCGCGGGCTCGATCCGAGCCGGCAATAACGGTTGTATCGACCATCCGGGTGATGCGACTTCAATCGGAACCCCAAAGGCGTCGCCGGGATTCGAAGGCGTCGCCGGGACACGTTCACCAAATCTTCATGCCTTATGCGCCGCTCGTCCGGTCGCCGCGATTTGGCTGCAATGCTACGTTGCGGGCTCGCGGCGACGGGGTCGTTCCGGTCGTCATTCAACCCTCGTGCTGGGCCGACACTTCCAGCCCACACGGCTTCCAATTCACACGCATCGTGCGGCCTGACCCATGCGATTGTCCTTCCTGTTTCCTGTTTCGCTGCTGGTCCTGGCGACCAGCTTTGGGTGCGAGAGCAAGCCATCGACCAATGCCAAGCCAGCCAATTCGTCCGGTGCGCTCGCGTCTGACGAATCCTATGAGGTCAACGAGGAACTTCAGGGCGAAGTCAAGATCGACGGCAGCAGCACCGTGTTTCCGATCAGCGAGGCGGCTTCGGCCGAATTCAGCAAACGGTTCCCGAACGTCAGTGTGACCGTTGGGAGTTCCGGCACCGGCGGCGGCTTCAAAAAGTTCAACAAGGGCGAAACCGACATCAGCGATGCGTCGAGGCCTGTCAAGGCGGAAGAATTCGCGTCCGCATTGAAAAACAACGTGAAGATGATCGAGGTCCCCGTGGCCTACGACGGGCTGACCATCGTGGTGCATCCGGACAACGATTTCTTGAAAGAAATTACCGTCGACCAACTCAAGAAGATCTTCAACGGCGACAGCCCCGCACAGAAATGGTCCGATGTCGACGGCGCCTGGCCCGATCGCGAGATCAAGCGTTACGCACCGGGCACCGACTCGGGCACCTTTGACTATTTCAAAGAGATTGTCGCGGGCAAAACGGGATCGATTACCGACCAGCTTTCCGCATCCGAAAGTGACAACGTTTTGGTAACCGGTGTCGCCGGCAGTGTCGATGCGATCGGCTTTTTTGGCGTGGCGTATTACGAGGAAAACAAAGACAAGCTTCGTGCGGTACCCGTGATCAACCCCAAGGGCGAAGCGGTGCTGCCGAGCATGGACGCGATCAAGTCGGGATCGTACGCACCATTCAGCCGTCCGTTGTTTATCTACGTCAACGCCGATTCGATGAAGCGACCGGAAGTGCGCATGTTCGTCGAATTCTATCTGGACAATGCACCGGAGTTGGCGGCCGCCAATGCCTATCCGCCGCTGCCGATGGAGGTCTACGAATTGGCTCGCAAGAACGCTCAAGAATTGACCACCGGAACCCACTTTCTGGAAGAAAAAGAGGGGAAGATGGAAAAGCGTGAAGGCCCCATCGCGGAAGTATTTGTTTCCGAGAACCGTTACGAAGGCTAGGCCAAGTGTCCAGCGGCATGTCCATGGCGGCCGACTCGCTGGATCAGCGGGTCGGTCGCATTTTTGAATCCGATCGCCGAAACCTTGCCAGCGTTCGCCGGCGAGAGTCGTTGATTTTTGCGTGCCTGGTGGCGTGCGGCATGTTTTCCTTGGCCGTGACCGTCGCGATTTTGGTTGTCCTGGTGACACAAACGGTGAATTTCTTCGGATTCGAAGAAGTCACCGTTGGCAACTTCTTCGGTTCCATCCGCTGGAACCCACTCTTGGGTGCCGAAAAAAGCTTTGGTATCTGGGCTTTGGTTTCCGGCACGCTGATGGTGACCACCATCGCGATGGCGATCGCTTTGCCGCTGGGGTTGATCACGGCGGTTTACCTGAGCGAATACGCGCCGTCGCGGGTGCGGAGTTTTTTGAAGCCGATTTTGGAAATCCTGGCCGGCATTCCAACGGTCGTTTTTGGCTTGTTCGCACTGACCAACAACACACCGTCGCTGCGGTTGATTGATGAACGATTTATGATCTTCAACGCGATGAGCGGTGGGATTGCGGTGGGCATCTTGTGTCTGCCGACGGTGTGTTCGCTTGCCGAAGACGCGTTGCAGGCGGTCCCCAAAACGCTGCGTGAAGGTGCTTATGGTCTGGGCGGGACACGTTTTGACGCGGTGATGAAGGTGATCCTTCCGGCGGCACTTTCGGGCATCGTCAGCGCGTTCCTGCTGGCCATCGCCCGCGCGGTGGGCGAAACCATGGTGGTCGCGATCGCCTGCGGTAACTCACCGCAAGTCACCTATGATCCCCGCGAGCAAATTCAAACGATGACGGGCTTTATGGTGCAGATGGCGACCGGTGACGTTTCCAATTACGGCATCGAATATTCATCGATGTACGCGGTCGCCGGAATGCTGTTTCTGCTGACGCTTTCGATCACGATGGTGGGCACGGTCGTGCGGAAACGGTTTCGAGAGGCTTACGAATGAGTGTTGCGCCCGAATCCACGCCGTCCCCTGAATCCACGCCGACGCCCGCATCCGTGCCCGCATCCGAATCGGTCAACCGTTCCGATCCGGGGCATCCGGCAGGCCTGTTGCGGCAGCCGGGTAATCGCCGACCCACCGGTCCGCGGCGGAGCAAAGACCTTTACTTTCACATCGTTTGTATTTTTGTCGCGGCGATCAGCATTGCGGTGCTTTCCTGGTTGCTGTTTTCGGTCTTTCGCAAGGGAGCCTCTTGGCTGACCTGGGATTACGTAACGTCGCCGCCGGAACCGGACCCGATGACGGCCGGAATCTTCCCCGCGATTTGGGGCACGATCGCGGTTTGTACTCTGTGTGCTTTGGTGACTTTGCCCATCGGAATCGCGACGGCCATTTTGTTGGAAGAGTTCAAACCGAAAACCAAGTTCATCGCTTGGCTTTATGGATTGATTCAGTTGAACATTAGCAACCTAGCCGGCGTGCCCAGCGTCGTTTACGGGATTCTGGGATTGACCGCGTTTGTATCCATGTTCGGTTTGTTCGAATCGGACACGCCCGGTCAGCCCGCCTTTGAGTTGGGCGGGACATCCTTTCAGCAGTACACGTCCCTATCGGGCCGATCGATCTATTTTCCGGTGGATTCGTCAAGCGATGGGCCGCCCACGTTGGTCGACGGTGCCGAGGCTTTTCAGTATTCGATCGGGCCGGACGGTCGCCCCATCATCGATCTGGGAAGGTTGGTTCCCATCCAGCTAAATGTCCTGGACCCCGGCGACCCTTATCCGAGTGACCAGGAACTCAAATCGCGAACCGTCCGGCATGACGATTATGGCGGGCGAGTGCATGACCGGCCGTGGTACTATTTTCGCCTACCGCTTGGCAGCGGTGTTTTGGCCGGCGCGTTGACGTTGATGTTGGTGATCTTGCCCGTTGTCATCATCGCAACACAGGAATCATTGCGGGGCGTTCCCAGCACGCTGCGCGATGGTGCCCGCGGGCTGGGGGCCACGCCCTGGCAGGTCGTTTGGAACGTCACGCTGCCCGCCGCGACGCCCGGTATCATGACGGGGTCGATTTTGGCGATGAGCCGCGCGATTGGCGAAACCGCGCCGATTTTGATCATCGCGGGTGTCGTTTACATCCGGCATGTTCCCCAGCATTTCATGGACGATTTCACGGTGCTGCCGATGCAAATCTATAATTGGATCGATCGGCCGCAGGAAGAATTTCGAAACATTGCGGCGGCCGGCATCCTTGTCTTGTTGGCGATTTTGTTGACGTTCAATGCCATCGCCGTCCTGATCCGCCAACTGACTCAGCGTCCGCTATCGTGAATCTTGACGAAAACCAAAACGCCGCCGATCTAAACCCCTTTCGTAGCGGTGGCGACCCCGATTCGGATTCGACCGCAACACCCAGCGCGGCTGCCGTGACAGGAGAACAAGACGCGACCGGTCATGCGGCCGAATCGGCCATTGTGGCCCGTGATTTGAATTCCTGGTACGGCGATTTCCAAGCCCTGCATTCGATTTCGCTGGACATCCCCCGCCACAAAGTCACCGCGTTTATTGGCCCCAGCGGTTGCGGTAAAAGCACGCTGCTGCGGTGGTTCAACCGTATGAACGACACCATCGCATCGGCACACGCGCGCGGCGTGTTGAAATTGAACGACACGGATTTGTTGTCATCCGCGGTCGATGTGGTCGACTTGCGGCGACGCGTTGGCATCGTGTTTCAAAAAGCCAATCCGTTTCCCAAAAGCATCTTTGAAAATGTCGCCTTTGGTCCACGCCTGCACATGCGGCTGAGTCGGTCCGACTTGGGTGACCTGGTGGAATGGTCGCTACGCAAGGCCGTGCTGTGGAACGAGGTCAAGGATCGTCTGCATGCCCCGGCGCTGGGGTTGTCGGGGGGCCAGCAACAGCGATTGTGCATCGCGCGGGCGATCGCCGTCGGCCCGGAAGTGCTGCTGATGGACGAACCCTGTAGCGCGCTGGACCCCAGCAGCACCTTGGCAATCGAAGAATTAATGGACGAATTGCGTTCGCAGTACACGATCGTCATTGTCACGCACAACATGCAACAGGCGTCGCGATGCAGCGACAAGACCGGTTTCTTTTTCGAAGGCAAGCTGGTTGAATTCGGTGACACCAAGGGTGTCTTCACGCGTCCCGAACAGAAACAGACCGAAGATTACGTCAGCGGCCGTTTTGGTTGATCCGGTCGATTCATCCCGCCTGATGACGGGATGAATCTCGGGTGAAGATTCTGGGAACCGGGATTCTTTTGCCGCGATCCGTGTTTCCGCATCCTATGCTGAACGGGTGAAACGGGGCGGGTTAAAGCAATGATGGGCACGGCGAGCAGAAAATATGTCAAAACATTTGGGCCGAGAACTCGGCCACCTTCGTGACGATTTAATTCGCCAGTTTGGCGTCGTCGAAGAAATGATCCACATGGCCGTCCGGTCGCTTGTTAATCGGCGGGTGGATTTGGCGGACCGCGTGATCGCACGGGACACCGAGGTTGATGAAACCGACATTCGCATCGAAGAGGAATGCCTGAAGCTGATCGCGCTGCATCAACCGGTGGCGACGGACATGCGTTGGTTGATCACGGTCGTCAAGGTCAACGCGGAACTTGAACGGATGGCCGATTTGGCGTGCAACACGGCCGAACGCACGCGGGCGTTGGATGCATTTCCCTTGTTCCCGGTTCCCGATGAGTTGACCGACATGGTGGCGGCGGCGACCGTGATGGTCCGCACGGCGTTGGACGCTTTCGTGGATAACGATAGCGTGCTGGCGTTTCGGGTGCTGGCCAGCGATGACGAAGTCGACGCGCTCAATCGAATCGTCATTGATCAATTGCACGAATTGATGAAAGAAGATTCCGACATGGTTGAACCGGCGGTGCATTGCTTCAGTGCGTCGCGGCACATCGAACAAATCGCGGATTTGGCGGGCACGATCGCCGAGGACGTGATCTACCTGGTCGACGGCGACATCGTCCGGCACCAGCACGGACCCAAGGTATCGCGTTTCGATTCGCAGTAGCGAAACGTTCCTGACACTTTATTCCCAACGCTCGTTAAGTTTTGATGCCGGTCGCTTCGTGCAAGTGCACGAAGGTCTTGCCCAGTCGTCCGCCATAATTGCCGGCGCTGATTCGGATCAAACCGTCCGTTTGACTGGCCGCGTGGATCGCGGCGGAGGTTCCGGCGACCAGGGCGGCCAAGTCGCGGCCGTTGATGATGATCTCCATGACGCTGCCGACGCCCGCCGGCAAACGCGACTGGTCGCCCAACTTGTCCCGCAATGTTGGGCAGTATTCGGCAAACGTCGACGCGATCATAAAGCGGTAGCGACTGCCGGCCTTCGAACCGCTAGCCGCGATGCCGCCGGGGAAGGTGGTGATCACGTCAGGAACGGGATCGATCGCGGCGACGCCTTGTTCGGCGGCGTCGAGTGCCGTGTCGATGTGAGTTCCAAGAAACCACAGGTTGCCGCCCATCACGCCATCGCGAAATCCAAACCGACGCGAAAGAAAGAATTCGCCACCCAAAATTGGAATGACCCAACCTTTTTGATCGTGCCGAACGTCGCGAAATTGATGCCCGTCGCCGAACAGCGCGATCTTTCGCCCCAATTTGAAATAATCGTCGGTGTCCAAGCGGTTGAAGCACGCCGTGGTGGGGCACGTCAAAACGTTTTGGCTAAGGCGTGCCAACAGGACTTGTTCCAAATGATTACGCCGATTTTTCAAGAAACGCGGCACGTGAAATTGCACCACCGCGCCCACGCGACCGTCGGGTGTTTGTTCACCATCCAGGTACTCGGCAACGCCGGCTTCGCAGTCGCACATGATCGTGCTGCTGGAATGGCCCGTCACGGCCGCGACGCAGTGATCCAGCCAACGTCGATCCCGGGCCGTAATCAAGACCTCCGCATAGATGCTGCGAAAGGCCTCGGCATAGGTATCCTCGACCAAGTCCCTCAGGTCCTTCGAATCGGTCATTTCTGTGACCGTCCCCGGCCTTGGAAAGTTTCGCTTTGGGTGACCACGAAATCCATGTAAATGTCGTGCGACTGCATCGGGATCTCGTCAAACAGTTGGCAATCAAACGCCAACGCAACCAGCGGGGTGCCGGGTTTGGCATTTTCCAGCAATTTGTCGTAATAGCCTTTGCCGTGGCCGGTTCGCCCGCCGTTGCGATCAAATCCGACGCCGGGAACCAGGATCAAATCCAGTTCGCTGACGCTGACCTGTTTTTCGGCGACGCGACGAAGTTCGTCTTTCGGTTCGAGGATTTTGTACATCCCGATGGCCAATTCATCCATCGATTCCAAGTGGAACAGTTCCAATTCGCCATCGACGCAGTACGGGATAACGATCTTCTTGTCACCGCCAACGACATCGGGCAAGCAATGCCGCGTGCGGGCTTCATCGCGAACGTCGACGTACCACATCACGCACCGGGCGTCCTGGTAGGCGTCCAGCGCCATGACCCGATCGGTGATTCGGCGGCTGATTTCGTCTTTATTCGGCTGTGTCTTTCGCGCCGCGTGGGCGGCGGCGCGAATCTCCTGTTTGCGAAGGTCAAAATCCGTGTGGGTCATCGGGGTGGTTTGGATGAAGGGAGGGATGCGGCGGCCTGATGGTCTGGCCGCCAGATCGTTAAACTAACCGAGATCCATCACCTAACCCAGTTGGCTGAAGCGATGCGAGGCGTCGTCCCAGGCGGCGCGATCACCCGTCGCCGCGCCCGCCAGCGGCGCGAACGTGGTGGTGGGAAACGAATTCCGCACCAAGGCCCGTGCTTCGTCGACGGACGCCAATTCGCCATCGCCGATCGCCTGCATCAAAAAGTTGCCAATCGCGGTCGCTTCAACCGGTCCGGCGATCACCACTCGGTCGCAGGCATCGGCGGTCATCTGACAAAGCAGCGCATTCTGGCTGCCCCCGCCGACCAAATGGATGGTCTCCAAACGGCGACCCAGCACTTCCTCGAGCACGTCCAGCGTCGCCCGGTAACGCAGCGCCAGTCCCTCGAGCGCCGCGCGAAACAACGCACCGTGATCTTCAAATCGGCATTGGCCGGTCCGCGTCACAAAGGTGTCGATCGCATCGACCATATCGGGCGGCCCCAACAATTCGGGCGCGTCCGGATCGATCAGCGTCCGCAGTGCGGGTGCTTGAAGTGCCGCGTCCACCATGTCGTCCCAGTCCAACGTCTCGCCCTGACGCATCAAAGCGGTGCGAATTTGTTGGAACACCCACAAGCCGCCGATGTTGCGAAGCAAACGGGTCGACCCGAGAACCCCACCTTCATTGGTCAAATTGAACTGTTGGCAGGCTTCGCCCAATTCGGGACTTCCCAATTCGCAGCCCATCAATGACCACGTCCCGCAACTGATGTAGCACCAATCGGGCAACCAGCCGGCGGGTTTGTCCGGTGCAAACGATTCGGCGGGGACGGCCAGAACCGCCGATGCGGTGTCGTGTGTCGCCGGCGCGATCACGGGTATATCGCCCAGGCCGGTGCGTTCTTGCACCGATTCCTGCAGGGTGCCGATCCGGGTCCCCGGCAAGGTGACGTCCGGGAAAATGGATCGGGGCAATCGGAAGGCATCCATCAAATCATCACGCCACGTTTGATCACGTGGATCGAGCAACTGGGTTGTCGACGCGTTGGTGGATTCGACCGTTTGCACACCGCTTAGCAGGTAATGAATGAAGTCACCGATCATCAAAAAGCACGTCGCAATATCCAGAGACGAATGTTGCAGCTTGCGTTCGTTGATCAATTGATACAGCGAATTGATTTCCAAAAACTGCAGCCCGGTGGCGGCGAAAATTCGTTCACGCGGGACCACCGCAAAGGCTTCGTCCAGCGTACCCACGTTGCGTGCATCACGGTGGCACCACGCCGGGCTGGCCTGCAGGCCGTCTTCGCGAAGCAGCACAAAATCGACGCCCCAGGAATCCACACCCACCGACGCGATGGTTTCAAATTGCTGGCCCGCCCGCGAAAGCCCTTCTTGGATGTGCTCCCACAAACCGACGACATCCCATTGCAGCGAACCGGCGACGCGAATCGGTTGATTGACGAATCGATGCACCGGAGTGAGCGTCAGTTTGCCGTCGTCGATGCCCGCCGCGATCACGCGACCACCGCTGGCTCCCAAATCGATCGCCAAGCGAATCGCTTGCGAAGATTTCATATTTCCTGCAATTTCATCTTTCCTGAAATTTCATGCTTCCTGCAATTTCATGCTTCCTGCAATACCGGGCTCTTCGAACCCGAGATTGCACTGGCGTCGGGTGTCCAGCGCGAGGTCGATGTCGTCCAGCGCGAAGTCGATGTCGTCCAGCGCGAAGTCGATGTCGACGACGCGAACGCGGGGCTCGTTTCCAAACGCGACAAACGCGGCATTTCAAAATGCGGTGATTCACTGACCGTTCGACAACGCAAAAATTCGTCGATCATCCGCCAGACACGCGGTTGCAAGTGAACCGAAAAATGCGTGCCCCAAATGATTCGCGAAAGCGAAGAGGAATCGCCATCGGCGATTTGTTGCCGGGTCCGCCGGCTTGGATTCCAAAAATTCAAACGCGGCCAAATTGCCAAATGGCGAAGCGTCGACGGTGGTGGCAGCGGGGGATGCACGCGGGGGGATAGCGAAACCCAGTGGGTCGCGCCTTTGCCGTGACCGGGCGCCGATGCAGCACCGGCGGCCGGGCGATCGGCCGAGGAGAAAACGGCGGACGGACCATCGGTCGCGAACACCTTTCGCACCAACCAATCGCCGGTGCCATGGGTGATCAAGGCCACTGGGAGATCGCTTGCCGATTCCGACAGAAAACAGCGTAAGCCCTCCGCCTGGGCCGCCGGTGACAGATCCGCGGTGGGCGGCTGCCAAACGATGACCCGGCTGTAACGGCTTGCCAACCAGCGCTGGAGCGGACCCCAAGTGTCCAAACGCCGATTCGTCGTTCGCAGCAGGATCACGTGCTGGCGAACTTTTTCGTCACAAAGATCGGGTTGAAATCGGATCATGGGCGACCCGCGGGGGAATTTAGAATCGAAGCGTTTGTGGTGACCGACACACCACAGGTGGTTGTAGTCGGGTGTGAATTTCGAAACAAGGAAGATTCGTTTCGCTATAGCGGGGTTGGTGCAACTTTCGCTGATTCCGCTTTCGCATCGCCAGCATCATCGGGCGTGCCAGCATCATCGGGGTTGTCGACGTCGTCGGACGTGCCAGCGTCGTCGGCGCCAGCCGCCTCCGGCGATGGGCTCGATGCAAGCCGCGACATCAAAGCCTGGTGCGTTTGGCGAAACCCGTCGGCACTCCAAATGGATGACAATTGCGGATTCCCGGCAACGCCCTCGTAGTTTTTCGACAATTCGACGATCCCATCCACGCTCGCCAAATCGGCACTGCCGGCCGCCTGGATCAACGTGTCGGGCTTCAGGTAATCCAGCCAAATTTGGGCGTCGTCGGGTCGCCGCTGGAGCGCGCGTTTTAACCGCGTTGCCGATTCGGCAAGCGTTTCGCGTGGATTTGCCGGTCGGCCCGCGCCGATGCCTGAATGCGAGTCAGCGAAACGATGTCCGCCAGCGACACCAAGCCCGTCATGGTACAGCCGCCGATGCGAATGCAGCGGCGCGACCGCCAAGGGAACTCGCGGGATCGCCGAATAGGTCGGCACGGCGGAATAGAAATCACCGTAATACGGATTGTGCCCGAACCCACGATCGAATTCCCAACCCGACGGATGCAAATCCACGTAGGGATTCAGCGGCACCAGCCGGTGCGGATCGACAAAGGCATAGGGAATCGGATCCACAAAACCGAGCGGATAGGGATCAAAGACGCCAAAACCAAAGCCGCCCAGGGGATGCCCATAGGCGCCGAAGCGATGTCCGTAAGCACCAAAGGGACGGCCCAGTCCATACAACCCTGTGTTCACCGACGCCAACGGAGCGTTGACCCGAGTGCCCAAACCAAAGGGCAGTGTGTCGACCGAGGCGAACGGCAGACGCACGTTGACGCCACCCAGCGGACCGACCCGCAGGGCCTGGCTGTGGACGTTTGGCATCCCCAATGGACTGACCGCGATCAGCAGTAAATAGACGATTCGGCGCATCGGAAATTCCGGTTGGAAGAGGACCTTTTGGACACCCTCATGATAACCCATCGATGAAACCTGTCCGCTTCGGCGTAGCCGCAACAATCGGCATACCCACGTCATTCTGATCGATCGCGCTTGACGAAAAAGACGGTTTCCCGGGGGATCGACACTCCGCCCGACGACGGTTTTCCGGCGCCCCAGTCGAAGCGGGCGACCTAGCGTTAGGGGCAATCGTTTCCCCAACCGTCTCGGCTCGCCGCAAGTCCCCATGTATCGCGTCATCGCCGCGTATCGCGCCATCGCCACGCATCGCGTCATCGCCGACCGACCGCCATCGCCCACAAGGTTTCCCGCCGTGCGGGCGTGTCGGCCAGCCCATCGCCGACGCGGTATCGCGGTCACCGAATTGGCCATTCTGCTGCCGATCCTGGTGACGATCGTGTTTGGAACCATCGAAATCTGCACCATGATTCGGACCCAGGAACGGCTGTGTGTGGTTGCCTATGAAGGCGCCCGGGTTGCCATGACGCCCGAGGCGACGCTTACCAATGTGACGTTTCAAAAGGATCTGCTGGTCGCCGAAAACGGTCTGCAGTCGGTGACCATGGAAGTGCAACCGTCGGATCTGAGCAGTTTGCAATCCGGTCAATGGGTCCGGGTCACCACCAGTGCGCCTTTCATCGACAACTCGATCATCGGTGGTTGGATGTTCCCCAGCATGACGTTGACCGAATCGATTTCCGTGCAGCGACCTTGATGCGAAGATTGCCCAACATGAATGTTTCCAAACGCGTTTGTTCAAAGCCTCGCGGCGACATCAAGCGCGGCCAGTTCACGCGGTTTTCGCATGCCCCGCGTTTGACCGGCCGGATACGGAGGGGCGCCGTCTTGCCGATGGTTGCGATCCTGTTGCCGGTGTTGCTGTTGGTCATGGCCTACGTGATCCACGTTGCCTACGTCGAAAATATCCATTGCCGAGTCCAATTGGTGACGGATTTGGCATCACGATCGGCGGGACGATCTTACAATCGCACCGGAGATCAGGCGGCCGCATTGGCGGCGGCGCGCGAGGCGGCAACCCGCAATCCGATCAATGGGTCGGTGGTTCCCTTTGAAATGACGGATCTGGAATTTGGTATCAGCGATCGCAGTGCGGTCGGCTCTGAGTACAGTTTTAGTCCTTTGGCCGCCGATCACGTTGGGGAACCGGGCAACGCGGTCCGTATACGCACCGGAACGCTCGCCGCTTCGACGACATCCCCATTCCAGCCGCTGTTCCCAACCTTTGGAATTTCCGCACCGATCCGGCCCTTGAAGACCGCCACGAATACCCAGGGCGCTTTGGACATCGCCGTGGTGCTGGACCGCAGCGGATCGATGCGGTACGCGAGCAATGAATCCGCGAGCGGATCGGCACCGGCCAGTCAGCCGTTGGGGTGGGTGCCCGGCGATCCCGTCGCACCCAATTCGCGATGGGGCGACACGGTGATCGCGATGAATACCTTCTTGGATTATTTGGACACCAGTCCGCAACGGGAAAAAATTTCTTTATCAACCTTTGCCACCGACACCCAAACCGATCAACGCTTGTCGTTTGATCTCGCAGGCGTCCGTAACCGGTTGGACGATCATTCGGACGAGTTTTACGGTGGCCGAACGGCGATCGGTGACGCGATGGCCGAAGGCTTGGCCGCTTTGGTCGATCCGGGTCGGTCGCGTCGCTGGGCGGTACGAGTGATGGTGGTCATGACCGACGGATGGCACAACGAAGGTTCCGATCCAGAATCCCGCATTGTCGAATTGCAGGACGAAAACGTGACCCTATTCACGGTGACATTCAGCGACGAAGCCGACCAGAACCGGATGCGTACGCTTGCCCAAGATTGTGGTGGCGATCACTTTCACGCCGTCAACGCGGTCCAATTGCAAGACGCGTTTCGCAATATCAGTCGCCGTTTGCCATCGCTACTGACCCAATAAGCATCCGACTTTTTCACACCAATTCCCATGTTGACTCGAACCCATCCAAAACGCTCCGCGGCGTCGCGACGCGGCGTCACGGCCGTGGAAATGGCATTGGTGATGACCTTGCTGGCATTGTTTATCGCTGCCGGTTTCGAAATGTCGCGGCTGATGAGTTTGCGGCAAACCGCCGAGCACGCGTCGTATGCCGGTGCCCGCGTTGGCATCATCTCCGGGGCGTCGGCCAATGACGTCCGAACGGCCGCTCAGGTGCATTTAGATGCTCTGGATATTCGTGACGCGGTGGTGGAAGTGACACCGGCAACAATCCAGGAAGAAACGACATTGGTCAGCGTCTCGGTGACGATCCCGATGGCACAAAACAGCTGGGGCGTTCCCAATTTCCTGACCACGTCATTAACCGGACGGTCGACGCTATTGACCGAACGCGCAGCGATGGTGATGAGCGAATCGATTGCCGAAATGCCGTCCGGCGGCTGAGGCGGCAAGGTGGCAAGGTGGCAAGGTGGCGGCGCAATATCCAACACGCACACGAACCAGCCGACACGCACGCGAAACAAGAACACACTGCTCACACCGGTGCGGCCGCGTCGATCTCCGCGGCCGTAAAGACGATCTGGACGGGGCGAAACCCCAAACCCCGGTACAACCGGATCGCCGATGTGTTGTCCGTCGTGACTTCCAATTGCATCCGTGTGACACCGCGTTTGCGATATCCGGCGGCGGCATGACACAGCAGGATAGTGCCCAGATTCCGCCCGCGATGCTCGGGGACAATCCCCAGATTTTGCAGTGAACCGACACCGTCCAGGTCCAGTCCCTGAATGGTGCCCACCGGCTGGGGTTGGACATCACCGCTGTATTGGCACAACCAAGTCGCCTCGGCGGCAAAACACTGCCGCGATGCAATTTCTCGCATCAGTCGCAAACACCCATCGCGTTTGGCCAAACACGGAAAGACGTTGGAATCCATTTCGTTGACGAAACTTTCGTACTTCGCCGCGGCATGAGCCTTCAACAGCTGCTCGTTAAAGGCCAACATCCGATAGCCAGCCGGCAGGGGCGGCGATTCCAGCAACGCTGCCGACAAGTCGCATTCCATCCAGTATCGCTTGAAGTAAGTCAGGCCCATAAATGCCATCGTGGCCACCCAGGGGCCGCCTTCGCTAGGATTTCGTTAGAATTTCGCTCGGATTTCGCTGAATCGTCTGCCCATCAAAATGGCCATCGTCCCGGCGATGGCACCACTTCAAGTTTACCGTGTTTCTCCGTTGAGCGACCTCAAGCACAGCCACGAATCAGCCGAGTTTGAACCAACCGAGTTGGGTCGCGTTGAGTTCCAAGCCGATCGAGTCTATCCGCCGCTGGCCCAGCGGGTCGTGGTTGTCACCGGAGCAACGGCCAGCGGCAAATCGGACGTCGCGATCCAGCTGGCGCAAACCATCGGCGGCGAAATCTTGTCGCTTGATTCGATTGCCGTGTACCGGGGCATGGACATCGGCACCGCCAAACCCGCCGCGGATCAGCGACGCAAAGTCCCGCATCATTTGATCGATCTGGTTCGGCCTGACAAAGGATTCAGCGTGGCCGAGTACCTGCGTCAGGCTCATGCGTGCGTCGACGAAATTCAAAATCGCGGGAAGGTTCCCATCTTTGTCGGTGGCACGCCGATGTACCTGAAGGCAATCCTGCGGGGGTTTGATCCCGGTCCGCCGGCCGACGCCGACTTTCGTGCTGCCGTCCAGGCCGACGTCCGGCGACATGGCGCGGCCGCGATGCACCAACGTTTGCGACAAGTCGACCCCATCGCGGCGACCAAGATTGATGCCGCTGACGTCCGCCGCATGACCCGTGCCCTGGAAGTCGCGTACCTGACCGGCGTGCCGATTTCCCACCGGCAAATTCAATTCGATCGCCGCCATCCCATCGATGCCACACGCGTGTTTGCGATCCGTTGGCAACGCGACCAACTGCACCACAGAATCAACCGACGCACCGAAGCCATGTTTGCCGCTGGCTTGGTCGATGAAGTCCAGGGGCTGATCCGCGACGGCGACGGTCTGTCGAAAACCGCCGCCCAAGCGGTCGGCTACCGTGAAGTCATCGCGGCTTTGGAAGCCGGTGCCGCACCCGAACTCGCGCCGGTATCCAGCGCGACCCAACGCAAAGCTAGGCGGGATACCCAAACCGATTCGACCTGGAAGTCATGCAAACAGCAGGTCGCCGCCCACACCCGGCAACTGGCACGTCGACAAGAAACCTGGTTGCGATCGTTCGAGGAAGTTCGCTGGATCGAGGCGCAACCGGGAACCATGGGCACGCCGGAATGCCTGTGCGAATGTATCCTGCGACAGCTCTCTGCATGAACTGATCACGCGTCAAACCGTGTCACGCATTAAAGCGAATCATGCCATCGGTTCGGGATTTTGATGACAATCGTCTTGGCGATATCGTCGTGCATGCACTTTCGGTTTTGGCGAAAAATCAACAACGCGTTGATCAGAGAAATAAAACTGCCCACCACCGGCAACAGCGACAATCCCCAAATCGTCGCGTAACGTTTCATGATCAAGGAGCCAAGGGGAACCAACTGGGAATCGGATTCCGAAACGATGCGAGTTTTCATCACCACCTTGCCGATGGTTTGGCCGCGATTTTTCAACAGGTAGCCATTGATAGCCACGAACCCGATCGCGAATATAAACATGAACAATGCGTCGGTCAGAAATTCGAACAGGAAACTGTCGATCGGCGTGCCGAAATTCGGAACGTTCCCGTTAATCAGTAGCATTCCAAGGCCAAAGCCGGCCGCCATAAGGATCGGTAGCAAGATGAGGCTGTCGATAATCGCGCCGGCGAGGCGGTCGCCGAGTGTTGCCAAGACGGGGCCGTTGGCAAAGACCTGATTGGGATCGAGGTACGCCGACGAGGATAAGGGTGCGGCGTACGGATTAATGGGTTCGGGATGACTGGCTTGGGGGTCGATCGGGTCGGGAGCGGTGGGTTCCGAAGACATCGGCATCCCATTTTGGGTGGGGTGAAGTTCGTTCTGCGAAGGATTGTAAGGCTTTTCCGCATCCCTTGTGCAGAATCGACCCGCATTCGGGTCGTTCATCCGGGCTCGGTAGTGGGGCCTCGCATAGGTCGCACTTCGCGCTGCGTTCGGGCCAATTTGCGATTGTAGGCGTGAAGGATTCTTACACCATCAATTCGGCACACTTTCTGCCGCCCTCGTTCCCCGACTTCGCCTGGGAACGCGATATCTTGGAGGCTCCCGCCTCCGTGACCAGCGCGAGATACCCGGCCCGTCGCTTGACGCTCCCGTCACGGCGCACTGGCATTGTCTGCACAATTGAGCCGCTGGCCGAGCTGTAAGCGAATCCACGGGTACCACGAACCAGAGGTCCGCATTCACTACTTTTTGCATAAGCATGTAAGCCGCGAAGGCGGCGACATGAATGGGACGCGTCAAGTAGCTCGCCTCGTCCACTACGGCCGTGCTGCTGAGCATCATTCGATCCACGGCGCGGATGATGGTTGCCCAGGCGAAAGCGAAACAGCGTAGGCCCAACGCGATCCCGTTAAACACCCAAACGCGTCCTGCAAATCGCCATTCCGGCCGCCATTCTCACAAGTCACGCATCTCTTCGCGTACCACCGCCTCAAACAAACTCCTCAGCTAGCGGCGGATCTTTCATCAACGCCCAAGTCACACAAGGCAAGCGTGACCGACTCGGCAAGATAGGCGATAGAGGTGGGACCGAACGAAATACCCCAAAACTACCGCTCCGGTGCTTCAGTCTTGCCTATTTAGTCAAGCATCCGTGCCCATTAACGACCCCGCTCCCCTGGTATGTCCTCTAGATGAATTAAAATCATCAAAAGGACCATCTGAGCGCAACATTGGA